>DASWVO010000204.1:0-2366 GCA_036406235.1 Opitutaceae bacterium | reverse complement strand
AGGTGGCAGGAGATGACGCGCAGCGGCGGACCAGAGAGCACGCGCGGGCCGTCGAGGTAGAGCCGGCGGGCGACGCCGGCGATTTCGTGGCGACCGAGCAATTCCGCGGAGCGCTCGGCGACGAACTTGTGGCTGGCGCCGTGGAAACCGTAGCGACGGATGCCGGCCGTCTGCCACGCGGTGGGCACCGCGTAGCAGCGTGCGTAGTCGGGCACCCACTGATAGAAGGCGGTCTCGAACAGCGCGACGCGCGGGACCGACGGCAGTTTTTCCCGAAACAGCTTCAGCCCGGCGGCATAGGGCGGATTGTGCGCCGGCGCGAGATCGGCGGTGGCGAGCAGCGCCTGTTCGACGCGTTCGTCCGCCAGCACGCAGCCGGTGAGATCGCCCCCGAAGACCGTCTTGAAACCGATCCCGTCCAAGTCCTCGCCGCGGCGGACATGACCGGCGGCGGCGAGTTCGTCGAGTGCGGCGGTGATGGCCGCGCCGTGATCGGTCACGCGTTCGCTGCCGCCCCGCGCGAGCAGGGACGCCTGTTCACCGGCGAGGGAGAACAGCCGGTATTTGAACGACGTGGAGCCGAGATTGGCGACGAGGAGTTTCAAGGGAGGAGATCGGGCCCGGGGTGGAGCGCGTTGTCCTCAACGCGCTGTTCGGTCGGGCGTGGGGTCAAAGCGCGTTAGGGACAACGCGCTCCACCTGCTCCACGACGACTTACGCCAGCCACTTGCCGAGGTTGCCGAGGTCGTCGTGCGGCCGCGGGATCACCTGCACGGCGATCACTTCGCCAACGCGCTTGGCGGCTTCGGCGCCGGCGTCGACCGCCGCTTTCAGCGACGCGACGTCGCCGCGGAAGAATCCGGCGACGTGGCCGGAGCCGATTGCTTCGTAGCCAGTCATCGTGACGTTGGCCGCTTTCAGGGCGGCGTCGGAGGCCTCGAGCAGTGCGCAGAGGCCTTTGGTTTCAATCATTCCGAGAGCTTCTTGTGCCATGGGAGAGCGCCGCGTGCGCGGCGGAGTTGGATGAGCTGTTGGGAGAGAATCCTCCTTTGCCGAGGCTACGGAGGGCAGGGAGTTGAGAGATCAGAGTTGAGGGGGCGGAGCTGCTGAGGGCGGCGAGGCCTGGCAGGAGCTTTGAGCTTACCGCTTGCGTACCGCTTCGGGCCGTTGGTCAGGCGAGGCCGAACTGCTTGAGCAATTCGCCGTGCGGGCGGGCGATCACGTGGGCGCAGACGAGTTCGCCGACGCGCTTGGCGGCATCGGCGCCGGCTTCGACGGCCGCTTTCACGCTGCCGACGTCGCCTTTGACGATGATGGTGACGAGGCCGCCGCCGATCTGGACCTGACGGGCGAGGGAGACGCCCGCCGCTTTGACCATGGCGTCGCTGGCTTCGATGGAGCCGACGTAGCCCTTGGTTTCGATCATGCCGAGGGATTCATTCATGAGACGTGGGATTGAGTTGGGTTGGGAGGATCAGGTTGCGGAGGAAATCCGGATGGCGACGGTCACGGGATCAGCTCGCACGGGGTGTCGGGGCCGAGCCCGCAGGCGTTGCCCTCGTCGGTGTCGATGTGCACCTCGAGTTTGAAGTCGGGCGAGACGCGGACGAGCATCCGGTCGAAGGTCATCGCGCACGGACCACCGACGCGCAGGTGAACGAAGCTGCCGGGCTTCACGCCGTAGAATGCCGCGTCGTCGGGATGCATGTGCACATGCGGCGCGGCGCGGATCACGCCCTGCGGCAGCTCGAGGAAGCCTTCGGGCCCCATCAGCATGCAGCCGGGCGTGCCCTTGATGTCGCCGGACGCGCGGACCGGCGCATTGAACCCGAGCGAAATCGCGTCGGTGTTGGCCAGCTCGACCTGGTTCAGGTCGCGGCAGGGCCCGAGGATGCGGAGGTTGGAGATGACGCGGCTGCGCGGGCCGATCAGGGTGACGGTCTCCTGCGCGGCGTACTGGCCCTCCTGATAGAGCCATTTCATCGGCGTGAGCTGATGGCCGCGGCCGAAGAGCGTTTCGACCGCCTGCGGCGTGAGATGGCAATGGCGGGCGCTGACGTTGACGAGCAGCGGGCGAGGCGCCCGGGCGGAGCGGGGCAGCGGCTGACCGAGCCGCTGGTAGAGCAAACGCCGCACGACGTGCTCAATCTCGGCACGATGGGGCGTGGCGGGGGCGGGCGCGGTGGAGGACATCGCAGGGTGGAGCCTGCCAGAAACGGCGGCCAGCGACTCGGCGGATTTTGGCAGAAACTGCGCATTATATGATCGGGAGCGATCATATCGGAGGGGCGGAGCCGACGAGCTGAGAGTCTAGAGTCCAGAGCTGAGAGCCGGACGGGGACCAATGACCAATGACCAATGACCAG
>DASWVO010000203.1:0-2477 GCA_036406235.1 Opitutaceae bacterium | reverse complement strand
GACGCGACGCCCTCGTCGCGTCATGTTGGCTCGATGTAGCCGGGGTCGCCGACCCCGGCCCGCCGCCGCCCGCCCCACCTCCGGGCTCAACGAGCCCGGCTACACCTGGCGACGCGACGCCCTCGTCGCGTCATGTTGGCTCGATGTAGCCGGGGTCGCTGACCCCGGGCCCGCGGCCGCCCGCCCCACCTCCGGGCTCAGCGAGCCCGGCTACACCTGGCGACGCGACGCCCTCGTCGCGTCTTCACCGCTTCCCCTCGCCCACGAAGCTCGCGAGCAGCCGGATGTACATCGCCTGGTAGTAAATCGCCGGCTCGGTCAGCTCCCAGCTCGCCTCGGGATACGCCTGGTTGAACTCGCCATACGCCTTGGCGTCGGGCTGCCGCTTCAGCGCGGCGATCGTGCCCGAGTACTCGCGGTTCGGCCCGCCCGTCACGTATCCAGGTGCCGGATTGTCCGCCAGCGGACTGCTGACGGAAAACCACTCGTGAAAGATCCGCCGCGCGCTCAGCTCAGCCCCTTCGCGTTCCATGTTGGAAAGATACACCAGCCCCAGCGGATTCACGCCGTGGAACGCATGCAGCGTGTCGAGCGCGCGCTGGCGCAACCTCGGCCGGTCCACCTCGTCCGGCGCATACACGAGCGCGTCGACTGCCATCTTGCCGTAACCGGCCCGGATCAAGTTGCTGCCCCAATGGTAGGCCGTCGGCACCATCCACGCGCGATACAGATCCGCCTCGTCGTCCTGCGGCATGAACCGCGACTTCCGGGTCGCGGCGCCGAGGCGCGCGAGAATCCGGCGCGCGGTATCGGGCTCGGCTCCATGCTGCCGCGTATAATCGAGCAGCGCCTCGGCCTGACCCGCCTCATATGGCGACCAAGCACGTTCTTTCATCTGCCGCAGTTTGCCGGATTGCTTCCGGAAAACTTCATGATACTCCGGCTCGCCGGTGAGCGCCCAGAGATGCATGGCCGAGATCGCCTCCCAGCGATCGTGCTCGGCGGCGTTCTTGTCCGCGTCACCCGACTTGATCTCGCCGCGGTCGAGGTTGTAGGCGCGCGGATTCGCACGGTACCAGGCCCACGCCCGCAACGCGCGCTCGCGCAGCTGCGCCGCGTACTCCGCCCACTCGGGAAACTCCGCATAGACCCGCGCCGCATGCGCGAAGATGCCAGCCGTCGCGAGCGTCGACGCGGACGCCTTCGGCCCGTAGTAGCGCGGACGCTGGTCCTTGCTCAACGGCCACGTGCCGCCGGCGTAATCGATGTGCCCCATCTTCAGAAACACCCCGCCATCGGCGTCCTGCATCTTCGCCAGCCAGTCGAGCTCCCACTTCACCTCGTCCAGCAGATCAGGCAGCCCGTTGCCCGATTCGGGAATGTTCAGGTCATCGCCGAACGCGGCCCGATTCTCCCTCCACGCATAGAGCAGCGGATGAATCACCTCCGGGAGAAAGGTCGGATACTTGTTCGTGTCGCCCGCGTCCATCCAGCCGCCACTGAGGTCGCGCTCGCTGTCCGGATCGTCCCTGGCGTCGAGCGCCCGTGCGTGCCGGTCCTGCAAATACGTGGGTCCATCGACCCACGGCGGCTCTGCGTGCGGCGGCTGGCGCGGCAACGCCTCGCGCTGGTAATAGAACACGCGCAGCGCCGCCCGCAGCACCCCGGCATACACGTCGGAATCGATGCGAAACACGTGCGAGCGTCGATCGTTTCGAGGGTCGTACACATAGTACTCGCCCGGCTCGTTCACTGCCGAAAAATCGAACCACCACCCGCGGTCGCCCGACGCGCGGTCCACCGCGCCGCCGCGAAAACTGGCCGGCGCTCCGCGATGCACCGCCACGGCGTCGCCGACCCGTCTTAGTTCCAGCTCCGGCCCCGGGGCGTAGCTGTCGTCTGCGTTGAAGCCTCTCTCAGGATCGCTGATCACGGCGAACTTCTGCGCATCGGGCAGATAGCCGAATTGGTCGACGTGCATCCGCGGCGTCACGGCCGGCAGCCCCGGAACCGTGACTCCCGAGACGATCGGCACCTGCCACTGCACGTCCGCGGCCCAGGCGGCGGAGCCACCGAGGAAAGCGGCGGTCAAACCAAGCCAGCCGCGACAGCCCGGGAGAATCGCACGTGAAATCATGACGCGCACCGAACACGTTTCGCGGCGCCTCGGCAATGGTTTCCGCCCGTCGAACGTTCGCACCCGAACGCAGACCCGCTTCCTGCGGCGGCCGCAATTGCAGACAGGCTCCCGCTCCCGTCTACACTTGGGGACGCGACGCCCTCGTCGCGTCCGTGGCCCCTGCCCAAACCCCTTGCCTTGGTGTAGCCGGGGTCGCTGACCCCGGCCCTGGAGTTTGGCTCAGTTTTGAGCGTAGAAGACGGCGGTGGCGAGGTTCAGGGCGGGTTTAAGAGGGTTCACGTTGCTGCGGGAGCGAGATGTGAAGTGGCTTAAACTGTCCTTGCGCAGGCAGTGGGAC
>DASWVO010000202.1:0-1703 GCA_036406235.1 Opitutaceae bacterium | reverse complement strand
CGCCCGCGAAGCCACCCGGCGCACGACCCACCGCGGAAAACCCCGCGCGTACCGGCGCGCATTAACCCGAGCGTTCGCCGTCAAAAAACCGGCTTCTATCCGAGGCCCCGGCACGTGCTTTCCATCGCGCGTCGCGGAGATCGAGTGCTAGATCGCACGCTCCGTGCATCCAGCGAAAACCGGCTCCCGGCCGCCCGTCTGACGCACGCTACCTTCACTTTTCTGCGTCCATGACTCTGGCCAAACGACAACTCCTCTCCGGCGACGAGGCGATCGCCCTCGCCGCGCTGCGGGCGGGCGTGACGCTGGGCACCGGTTATCCCGGTACGCCCTCCACCGAAATTCTGGAAGCATTCGGCCACCTCGGCGGTCCGGCGCAGTGGGCGCCGAACGAAAAGGTTGCGCTCGAGGTCGGGCTCGGTGTCGCCTTCGCCCGCGGCCGTGCGCTCGTCACGATGAAGCACGTCGGGCTCAACGTCGCCGCCGATGTCCTCTTCACCGCCGCCTACAGCGGCGTCAGCGGCGCGCTCGTGATCGTCTCGGCCGACGACCCCGGCATGTCCAGCAGCCAGAACGAGCAGGACAATCGTCGCTACGCCGTCGCCGCCGGCGTGCCGATGCTCGAGCCCGCCGACTCACAGGAGGCATACGACCACACGTTCGCCGCCCTCGAGCTCTCGCAGCGCTGGGGCATCCCCGTCCTGCTGCGGCTCACCACCCGCGTCTGCCATTCAAAGACGATCGTGGTGGACAACCGCGAGCCCTGGCCGCCGCCGGCCGCCGCGTTTGAGCGCAACATCCGCGAGCGGGTGATGATGCCGGCGCACGCCCGGCCCGCGCATCGCCGGCTGCGGCAGAAACTCGCCGAGATCGAGCAGTGGGCCGAGACCTCTCCGCTGAACCGCTGCCACAACAGCGGCCGTCAGCTCGGCATCATCACCTCCGGCGTCGTCACGCACCACGCGCGCGAGGTTGCGCCAGAAGCGTCCGTGCTCCAGCTGGGCGTCACCTATCCGCTCCCGCTCGGACTTATCCGCGAGTTTGTCGGCCGCGTCGACGACTGCGTGGTCCTCGAGGAAGGCGATCCGTACCTGACCGACGCATTGCGCGCCGCCGGGCTGCGCGTTCGCGGCAAGCCGGACATGTACCGCTTCGGCGAACTCAGCGTCCCGCGCGTCCGCCGGATTCTGGCGAGAGATGTTACGCCTGAAACCGCACCGCCGCGTGGCAAGCCGCCGCAGCTTTGCCCCGGCTGCCCCTACCGCACGGTCTACGACGCCGTGCGCAAACTCGATTGCATCGTCGCCGGCGACATCGGCTGCTACACGCTCGGCGCGCTGCCACCGTTCGAAGCGATGGATTTTCAGATCTGCATGGGCGCGTCGCTCGGTATCGGGCTCGGCCTGCGACATACGCTCCCGCCGGACCAGGCGAAGCGCGTGATCAGCGTCATCGGCGACAGCACGTTCATGCACAGCGGACTCACCGGACTCGCGGAGATGGTCTACAACCCCCCGAAGACCGGACACGTCCTGCTCGTGCTGGACAACGGCACGACCGCGATGACCGGCCAGCAGGAGCATCCGGGCACCGGCCGCACGCTCGAGCACACGCCGACCGGCCGGATCTCGATCGAAGGCGTCGCCCGCGCGATGGGCGTGCCTCACGTCGACGTCATCGACCCGATCGATGACCCGGAGGGA
>DASWVO010000201.1:0-18674 GCA_036406235.1 Opitutaceae bacterium | reverse complement strand
GGCCCCGGATCGCGCGGGCCGTAAGTGAGGCTCCAGAGCGCGTCCAGCAGTGGCTGCTCGGCTTCGAAGACCACGCCGGAGCCGGCCGCGTCGCCGGCGTAGCCGACGAGCTGGGTCGTGCCCCCGAGGCGTTCGGTGAAGAAAAGCGTGAGGGTTTCGTTGCGCGCACCTTCGCCGCTCACGAGGGCGAGCGTGACGTCGAGGCGGTATTGCCATGCGCGGTCCTCGCCGCCGATCGAGATCGTGGGCGGAAAATCGTCGCGAACGTAATTTTTGGCGCGGAGGTTGCGCAGTTGCGTGAGCAGCGCCTCGAGCGCGGCGCGGCGATCGGCGGGTTCGGAGGCGAGATCGTTTTCCCACGTGGCGCCCTCGGCGAGGTCGTGGGCGTAGAGCACCGCGGAACTCGGTGTATCGGTGAGCTTGATACCGGTGATGCGGGTGCCGGGCTCGAGCTCGCGCACGATCCGCTCGCGGTAGATCCGCGGCACGACCGGGGTCGCCTGCAGGATTTCGGGCGAGACGAGATACACGAAGGACTGCTGGGCCAGCTTGGCGTAGACGCGGCCGTCGCGCTCGCTCGCGACGCCGAGCAGAAGTTTCACCGTCGTCGGCGCGGCCGCGGGACCGCTGGCGCCCGGGAGCGGCTGGAGCGTGAGGGTGATTTCGCGTTCGGGGCGCGTGAGGCCCCAGTTCTCCAGTTCCGCGGCGGTCGGCGCGTCGCTCAGAAAGCCGCTCGGCGCGCTGGCCGTGGGCGTTTGCGCGGAGAGGAAAGCGAGGCGTTGCAGCAGGTTCTCCACAATCTTCCGGTCCGCGGGAAGGGTCTGCGGGCTCTGTCCGTCGAGGCGGCGCACGAGTTGCCACGGGGCGGAGGTGCCGGCGCCGCCATCGAGGCGCTGAAGCGTGAGCTCCGGCAGTCCCGAGGTGGGGGCGGCGAGGGTGATGGCGGTGACGATGCGGCCTTCGAGATCGAGGATGCGCCGTTCGCGGAGTTTTTCCTGCACGTCGTCGAGCGTGCTCTTCAAGTCGGCGGGCAGCGCGACGGTGAAGATCGCGGTCTTGTCCTCCATCTTGGCGTAGAAGACCGGATCGGTGGCGGCGGCCGGGGCAGAGTCCTGCGCGGGGCGCGCGTCGGCGGCGGGGGCGCCGGCCGGCGCCTCCGCGCCGATCAGCAGCGTTTCCCGGCGGTTGTTGCCCTCGAGCGTGATGCGCAGCCGCGGGTTGCGCAGGCCGGATTGCTCGCTGACGGTCGTGCCGACGAACTGGCCGGTGTGCAGGGCGTTGAGGCTGCTGAGCGCGATCTCGGTCGCCGTCTTGTCGGCGCGGGCGTTGATCGGATTTTCGAACGTCCAGCGTCCGCCGTCGCGGCGCAGGCGCACGCGCAGGTTCGCCGGCGCGGCGGTCTGCAGGTTGAGCGAACGCACCTCAAACACGGGAATCGTGAAGAACGTGTCGGCGCGCAGCTCGTCGACGCGATGACGGAGGCTTTCGGCGAGGCTGCGGCCGACGACGTGGATGCGGGTGCCGTCGGGCGAGAGGACGTAGAGGCGGTTGCCGACCTTCGTCTCGTCGCCAATGCGCAGCGTGGTGAGCGCTGGCGCCGCGCCCGGCTCCGGTCGCTGCGAGGAATAGCCGACGGTGAGGGAAACCTGATCGTCGGCGAGACCGTAGTCGGAGAGCGACTGGCCGTTGGTGGCGAGGTCGGCGACCGCGAAACTGGTCTCGTGCTCGAGGAGCTGGAGCTCGTTGACGATGCGGGCGACGGCGTGCGGGTTGGCCGGCCAGGCATAGGGGGCGGTGAGCTCCCACAACTCGCCCGCGCGCTGCAGGCGGATCGGCGGCTCGTTCTTCTCGGCGATTTCGAGCACCTGGATGTTCGCGGTTTCGGAGCCGGCGAGCACGCGGTTGGTGATGCGCGTCGGATCGATCTCCCAGCGCGGCCGCATGTAGAAGATGAAGAAAAACAGCGCGACGTTCAGGAAGAGCAGAACGAGGGTGACTTTGGTGCGCACCGGATGGGTTGAGCGTTGAGGGTTGAGAGTTGAGAGAGGAAGTGCGGTGGAGCAGATGAGAGTTGAGGCTTGAGGGTGGGGGTGCTGCGGACCCTCAACTCTCATCTCTCAACTGCGCGGCGCTAGCTGCGCCTCGTCCAGTAGACGAGGAGGCCGAGGAGCGCGATCGCTCCGGGCACGCCGAGCAGGAGGCTGTAGCGCAGGCGGGCCAACTGTTGCTGGCTCAGCACGAGTTGAAAACGATCGATCGGGCGTGGCGGGATCGCGAGCTGCGTGTCGCGGTCGACGGTCCAGTTCACCGCGTTGAGCAGGATGTTTTGGTTGCCGGGATTGGTGATGCGGTTGTTCGAGGCGAGATCCGCGTTGCCGAAGACGACGAGGCGGCCGCCGCGGACGCTGAAGGGCAGACCTTCGGCGGGCGTCTTGCGCTCGGACGCGACGATGACGCCGAGGCGGTCCTTCGGATCGATCTCGGGCAGGCCCTTCAGGTCGACGCCGGCGTCGAAGCGAGGCACGCCCTGCTGGCGGTAGTCGCGCTCGCCCCAGGCGGTCGCCGCCGTGGCGGCGATCACCTGCACGTCGAGACCGGGGTCGAGCGTGCGGCCGGGGTCGGGCCGCGCGACGCGGGTGTAGCCGAGGGTGAGCGGAATGCCGTAGGCGCGGAGACTCTGGTTGATGGGGTGCGGGGGAAACTCGGTGATGCGCAGGTCGCCGGTCTCGGTGACGCTCTCGCGGGTGTTGTCGCAGACGACGACGTCGTCGGAAAGGATGCCCCAGTCGTCGAGCAGCCGGTCGAGGCCGTGGGGGCCGCCGCCGGGCGAAAGCAGCAGGATGAGGCGGCCGGCGCGCGTCGCCAGATACTGACGGAGCATCTCCTCTTCGAACGGCCAGTATTTGTTTCGTGGTGACGCGGCGACGAGGAGATCGGCATCGTCGGGCACCTGACGCTTCTGGGCGAGATCGACCACGTCGACCGTGAAATTGCGCAGCATCAGCTCGTCCTTGAACGCGGAGAGGCCGTAGAGGCCGTCGACCGCGTTCGGGTCCATCTCGCCGTGGCCGGTGAGGAAATAGATCTTCTTCTTTTTCGGACTGGCGATCTCGAGGATCGCGGAGGTGAACGCCTGCTCGCCGCGGAAGGCCTTCTTCTCGCGGTTCTCCACGACGTAGAGCGAGTCGAGGTCGATGACGCGCTGTTTCGCGTTCTGATCGGACAAGAGGATGATGGTGTTGGGGCGGTCGATCTTCAGCCGCTCGGCCTCGCGGCGGTGCTGGTAGATGTCGAGGTAGTCCACCGTGATGCGACCGACGGGGTTGTTCTCGGTCGCGTAGACGTATTCGCGCAGCAGGCCGCGCACGTCGCGATAAGCCTGCGCGAGCTCCTCGTTTTCCGAATCGGCGGACAGCGTCACCACGATGTGGACCGGCTGCCGGAGGTTTTCCAGATAGGCCTGCGTCTCGGGCGAGAGCGAGTGCCGCCGGTGCGCGGTGAGGTCGTAGCGCCAGGTGAAGTGCAGGGCGAGGTAGTTGAGGCCGCCGCACAGCGTGAGAAAGAGCAGCCCCTGCAAAAGGAGGTTGAAGGTACGGATCCAGCGGGCGGCGCGGAAACTTTCGAGACGGCTCATCGGAGTAAACACTCAGCTGTGCAGCAGCTTGGCCTCGACGCCGAGAATGCTCAGGAGGAGGACGAGCGCGGTGCCGCTGAAGTAGAACAGCACCTGGCGGGTGTCGACGACGCCGCGCGAAAAATCCTCGAGATGGGTGAACACCTGCGCGTAGTCCACGACGACCTTGGCGGGGGCGAGCACGCCGGCCTTGAAAAACTCGACGTTGGCGAGGTAGCTCGCGCCGACGATCAGGCCGAAGAGCAGGGTGAACGAGAGGATGCCGGCCACGGCCTGGTTGCGGGAGATTGCACTGGCGAGGATCCCGACGGCGATGAAGAGCAGGCCGGAGACCGCGATAAAGATGTAGCCGCCGATCAACGGACCGGCGTCGACGAAACGCGCGTCGCCGGCGAAGCGATTGAGCAGATAAAAAAAGCCGCCGGTCAGCGCCCAGAGCAGCAGGTAGAGAAAGTAGGCCGCGCCGTATTTTCCCAGCACGACTTCGCTGGTGGAGACGGGCGTCGTGAGCAGCGTCTCCAGCGTGCCGTGCCGGCGCTCCTCGGAGATGCTCTTCATCGTGAGCAGCGGCACGATGAAGAGCACCGGCACCCAGAAGAGTCGGAAGAACGTGAACGCCGGCGACGTCTCCTGCGGGGCCTCGCTGTAAGTGTCGAGGATGCCGGTGAAAAAGAAGCCCATGATCACGAGGAACAGCACGGCCGCGATGTACGTGCTCGGGCTGACGAGCAGCATGCGGATTTCGTGGCTGAGGACGGTGAAGAAGTGCTTCATGCGGCAGCGGGGGACATCAGTTACTGGGCATTCTGACGCGCCTTGGGCGCGTCGGTGACATCCCAGCTGCGTTTCGTCGCGGCGAGAAAGACGTCCTCGAGTGTCGGGTGGGCGCGGCTGAGGGCGCGCACGCGGAAGCGCGGGTTGGCCGTGAGCGCGCGCAGGAGCGGTTCGCCGAGCTCGTCGGCGCACGCGGTCGCGAGGGTGAGCGTTTGAAAGCCCGCCATGTCGGCCGCGCCTTTTTCGATGACCTGCATCGACGGATCGACGGCCGCGAGCACCGGAGGCAGCGCCTCGAGCTCGCCGGCGAACTCGAGCACGTAGCGCGCGGGCCCGAGGAAGTCGCGACGCAATTCCTCGGGCGAGCCGCTGGCCACGACGCGGCCCTGGTTAATGATCAGCACCCGGTCGCAGGTCATCTCGATCTCCGGCAGGATGTGCGAGGAGATGATGACGGTCATCCGGCCGCGCAGACTGGCGATGAGATCGCGGACAATGAGGATCTGGTGCGGATCGAGCCCGATCGTGGGCTCGTCCATGATGATGACCGGTGGCTCGGCGAGGATGGCTTCGGCGATGCCCACGCGCTGGCGGTAGCCCTTGGAAAGCTTGCCGATGATCCGGTAGCGCACGCGCTTCAGATCGCAGAGGTCGAGCACTTCATCGATGCGCGGCCCGAGCCGGCGGCGGGGGACCTCCTTGAGCCGCCCGCGGTAATAAAGGTACTCGGACACGCGCATGTCCTCGGGCAGCGGGTTGTTCTCCGGCATGTACCCGATGAGTTTTTTCACCTCCTCGCCGCGGGTGGCGACTGGCACGCCGCAGACGCGCACATTGCCGGAGGTCGCCGGCAGAAAGCCGGTAAGGATCCGCATCGTGGTGGATTTGCCTGCGCCATTGGGCCCGAGAAATCCGAGGATCTCGCCGCGCGCCATCGTGAAGCTCACGTGATTGACCGCCGTGACCCCGGCGAAGGTTTTCACGAGATTATGGACTTCGATGGCAGGCGAGGCGTCGGACATTGGAAAGCGTGAGGCGAGCGAAGGGACCGGTGGGACTCACAGGTCGCCCAGGTCATGTAAGTCCCGGGAGAAAGAGAGGACCGATGAGGTTGACGGAGAGTTCACACGGAAAAAAAGAAACCCGATCAATGGTTTAGCTGCCACGCGGCCGCAAGACCGCGCAACGTGAGGTCGGGCACCTCCTGGACCGGCTGGCGCAGGCGGCCGGCAACGATCGCGGCGGCCCCGCCGGTGAGATAGAGCGCCGGGGCGGGCTCGCCGCGTCCGGCGAGTTCGGCGAGCACGGCGTCGAGCAGCGCCTGGATCATCCCGGCGTAGCCGAGCACGGTGCCGATGCGCATGGCCTCGACCGTGGATTTGCCGATCGCGCGCGTCACCTCCAGCGACTCATCGAGTCGCGGCAGTTGCGCGGTGCGCTCGTGCAGATAATTGCGCATCACCGCCACGCCTGGGCCGATGACACCGCCCTCGTAACCGCCCGCGCGAGTGACGACGTCGAAGGTGACGGCGGTGCCGATGTCGATGACCACCGCGGGCGAGCCGCCCAGCGCGTGTGCGCCGGCGGAGTTGGCGAGGCGGTCCTGGCCGATCTCGGCCGGGTTGGAGTAGGTAATGGGGACGCCGAGGCGCTGTTCGTGGGTGAGTTGCCACACGGGCAGGCCGGTGCGCGTAAAGGAGTGCCGGAGGGTGGCGTTGACGGCGGGCACCACCGAGCAGAACGCCACCGCGCGAATCGCCCCGAAACGCGCCTGCAGCACCGGCACCTGGGCTGCGATGCCCTCCGTCGGGTCGCCCGAGAGACGCGTGGGCACGGTGTCCTGCATCACCGTGCGTTCCTCGGTCAGCAAGCCGAAGTGCGCGTGCGTATTTCCGATATCGATACAGAGGAGCATGCGAAGAGCGGGGCGTACAGGTTGGAAGGGTGGCAGGTTCGGAGCGGCCGGGGCTTTCAGTCCTTTTTCTCCAGCGTCACCTCGCCGGAGTGGAAGCGTTCGGTGCGGCCTTTTTCCGTGCGCACGAGCAGCGAGCCCTCGTCGTCGATGCCGGCCGCGGTGCCAGCGATCCGTCGCTCGCCGTGCAGGACTGCGACGGGCCGGCCGCGCAGGATGTCGTAGCGGCTCCACAGCGTGCCGAAGGTCTTGAGGTACACGCCGCTCGCAAATTTCTCGTAGGCGGCGAGGACGCGGCCGATGAGCGCGGCGGTGAGCCGGTTCACCTCGAGCGGAGCGCGCGCATGCTCGGAGAGCGCGGTCGCGCGGCGGGCGATCTCGGCGGGCCAGCCGCCGGCGGGCACGAAGACATTGAGCCCCAGGCCGAAGACGAGGTCGCGGATCTCGTCGGCGTCGATGCGCGCCTCCGTGAGGATGCCGCCGGCCTTGTGCCCGTCGAACAGCAGATCGTTGGGCCATTTGAGACCGGGCGTCGCGCGACAGAAGCTGGAGATGAGCTCGCACAGATTGGCGCCCATCCAGAGCGTGAACGTCGGCATCCGGGCCGGCGGGAGGTGCGGCCGGAAGGCGAAACTGATGTAAAGATTGCCGGGTTCCCCGCTGTGCCATGTGCGGCCCAGCCGGCCGCGTCCGCGCGTCTGGCGCCGGGCGATGACGGCGAAGGGCGTCGGCCGGCCGGCGGCGAGCTGGCGCGCGGCTTCGTCGTTGGTGCTGTCGATTTCCGGCAGCACGAGCAGTTCGAAGCGATCCGCGCGTGCGGGCAGGTACGCGTGGAGCAACGAGGCGTTGAGTCCGGCCGGCCGCGCGGTGAGCTTGTAGCCGCGGGCGCGCACCGCCTCGAACGCGAAGCCCTGCTCGCGCAATTTTTCCATGTGCTGCCAGACGGCGACGCGGCTCATCCCGAGCGTCTTCGCGAGTTCCGCGCCCGAGACGAACCCGTCGCCCGCCTCGAGGAGCGCGCGCAGGATGGTGATTTCCGGCGTGGTTGCGGCGCTCATGCGGTGACAATCCGGCTGAGCGCTGAGAGCTGAGGGCGGCGAGCGGGAAAAGCTGGGAGCCGAGAGCCTGGAGCTGAGAGCAGGTGCCTGGGCTCCGGGCTCTTGGCTCTTGACTCTGAGCTCTGGCCTATTGAGTGCATGCACGCGGCGCTCATGCGGTGCGCCAGTCGAGACCGATGTCGACCCAGACGCTCTGATGTACGAGGGCGCCGGTGGAGACGAAGTCGAGGCCGAGGCCGGCGAGCTTCGGCAGTGTTTTCAACGTGATCCCGCCGCTTGCTTCGGTGAACGCGCGCCCGTGGACAAAGGCGATCGCGCGCTTGAGCTGGGGAACGGTGAAGTTGTCCAACAGGATCACATCCGCGCCCGCGAGGAGCACCGGCGCGATCTGCGCCTGCCGGTCGACCTCGACTTCGACGGGCAGGTCGGGTGCCGCCTTCCGGGCGCGGGCAACGGCGGCGGCCAGGTCGTCGGGCGAGCCGAGCAGCGCGAGATGGTTGTCCTTGAGCATGACCCGGTCGAAAAGACCGAGCCGGTGGTTCCAGCCGCCGCCGCACGCGACCGCGTATTTTTCGAGCATGCGGTAACCGGGCGTGGTTTTTCGTGTATCCAACAAGCGGGTGCGACCGCCGCCGAGGGCGTCGACGTAGCGCCGTGTCTGCGTGGCGACGCCCGAGAGCCGCTGCAGGAAATTGAGCAGGACGCGTTCGGCGGAGAGGAGCGTGCGCGGATCGCCGCTGAGCGTGGCCAGCACGTCGCCAGGGGCGAGGGCCACGCCGTCCTTCGCGCGGAGCTGCACTTGCGCGCGACCGCCGTAAGCGGAAAGGATCAGCGACAGGAGCGGCAGCCCGCACACGGTGAGCGGCTCGCGGGCGACAAGATCGGCGGTGCCGGCCTTTTGCGTGCCGCCGAGGCTGGCGGTCGATTGGTCGCCGGGGCGACGCGGGCGGATGCGCAGACCGAGCCCGGCGAGGTCCTCGTCGCGGGCCATCTCAATCAGGCGCCGCACGTGGGCGAGATCGAGATCGGACCACGTGAGACGTTGGAGGAGGGATTCGGCGGAAACGGGCATCAAGATAAAATGAACCCGTGAGTTGCGCTCACAGGCCGTAGTTACGTAGGCCGAATGCGCCGGCCGGTGCAAGGTTGCCTTGCAGAGTGTCCCGGCTTCAGTGGCGCGCATGACGCTCGACGAATTCAGGGCTTTGACCGACGCCTCGACGCTCAGCGTGCCGTTGCAGGCGCTGTGGTGCGATGCGCGCGGCGACTGGGATCGCGCCCACACGCTCGCCCAGCTGGCCGGCGACAACGGCGATCGCGACGGCGAGTGGGTACACGCGTACCTGCACCGGGTCGAAGGCGACGAGGGAAATGCGGCGTATTGGTACCGTCGATGCGGACGTCCCGTCAACCGGGCGCCGCTGCGCGAAGAGTGGGCGGCGATCGCGACGGAACTGCTGGGACGCTGAGGCGAGGAGCCCGCGAAGCGCCTCAGCGGTTGCCGCTGGTGGGCGTGAAGTCGCTCTTGCGGATGAAGGTCGCGTTGACGTCGTCCTGCAGCTCGTCGGCCGCGGCGGGATTCGTCTGGCGGAGGATGGAAACATTTTCCTGCGCTTCGCCAAGCTGGCGCAGTCGCTCGTCCTCCTGGTAGAGCATCATCGCGTATTGCTCTTTGGTCATGCCGATCAGCGGGAGGCGGAAGCGGTTGAGCGCGAGGCCGGTTTCGTTGAAGTATCGCTTCACCGCGAGTTCGGCCAGGCCCTTCTGCGTGTTGACTTCGCGTTCGGTGAAAACCGGCGGGCGCTGGCCCTCGACGATGACCTTGGGCAGGCGAATGATTTTGTTCTTCGGCTGATCCGGCGCAACCGGCGCTTCGGCGTCGGCATCCTCTTCCGCTTCGGCTTTCTTCGGTTGAGGCGGGTTATATTTCGGCATGCTCGCCGCCAACTGGTTGGCCAGGTCCGAGGAAATCGCCCGCGGACGTTTCGGCGCCGCCGGTTGGGTTTCCGGCGTGGTGGCAGCCGGCTGGTTCTCGGCGCGGGCCGGATTTTCCGCCGGCGATGACGCTGCGGGGGCGGGCTCCTGCGCCGACAAGCCGGCACAGGTCACAAGACCGAGAAAGAGAAAACGTGGAGTCGTCATCGAGGCGGTTAGACTGAGCCAACGTGGAAAAGTTCAGGGGACGAAGCAACCGCCGGAAGGAGCCTTTGGGACAATTTTTATCCGGCAGCTGCACGGCCCGCTGGCGGACTTTCAGGGGCCGCTGTCGGGCGTGCAAAACGCGCTGTCGGGCGTGCGAACTCCGCTGTCGCAGCTGCAGAGCGCGCTGTCGGCCTTGCAAGCTCCGCTGTCGAGCGTGCAGAGCCCTCTGTCGGGTCCGCAAAGTCCACTGCCGACCTTGCGAAGTCGGCTGTCCGCCTTGCAAGGTCCGCTTGCGATCGTGCAAAGTCCGCTGTCGACCGTGCAAAGCGCGCTGGTGGGTCTGCAAAGCCGGCTGTCGACCATGCAAAGTGCGCTGGTGGGTCTGCAAAGTCGGCTGTCGACCTTGCAAAGCGTGCTTTCGGGCGTGCAAAGTCCGCTGTCGCTTGTGCAATCCGCGCGATTAACGCGGGTTACTGAAAAGCGGGCCAAAATGGCAGTGGCGACTGCTCTGAAAGGCGGACGCCGGAGGCGTCATCAGCTACGGTAGCCGGGGGTTGAGCCCGCTCCGCGGGCGATATCCCCGGTCGCTTGGTCCGCAAGGGATCGAGCAGGCCGAAGGTTCTCAGCCGCGCACCTGGCCGGTGCCGTCGATCACGTACTTATAGCTGCAGAGTTCGCGCAGGCCCATCGGACCGCGGGCGTGCAGGCGATCGGTGCTGATGCCGATCTCGGCGCCAAAGCCGAACTCGAAGCCGTCATTAAAACGCGTGCTCGCGTTCCACGTGACGACGGCCGAGTCGACGCCCGCCTGGAAGCGGCGTGCGGCCGGCTCGTCGCGGGTGATGATCGCATCCGTGTGCCCGGAGCTGTCGCGGTTGATGGTGGCGATCGCTTCGTCGAGCGAATCGACGACGCGCACGGCCAGGATCAGGTCGAGAAACTCGGCGGTGAAGTCGGCCGGTTGCGCCGGCGTCGTGGCGACGCCGGCATGCGCGAGGATCTTGGCGGCGCGCGGGTCGCAGCGTAACTGGACGCCCTTGGCCGCGAGCGCGGTGGCGACGCGCGGGAGCAGCGTGTCGGCCGCGGCGGCGTGGACGAGGAGTTGCTCGGCGGTGTTGCACACGCCCGGGCGCTGCGTCTTCGCGTTGAGCGTGATCGTTTCGGCCAGCACGGGATCCGCATCCTTGTCGAGATAGACGAAGCACACGCCGGTGTAATGCTTGATGACCGGGATGGTGCTATTCTGCGCGACGAAGCGGATGAGGCCCTCGCCGCCGCGCGGGATGATACAATGAATCAGCGTGTCGAGCTTGAGCAGCGTCGTGAGCGCGGCGCGGTCGGTCGTGGGGATCAACTGGACCGCGTCGGCCGGCAGCCCGGCGTGCGTGAGCGCCTGCGCGATCAGGCCGGCGAAGGCGGTGTTGGTATGGAAAATCTCCTTACCGCCGCGCAGGATCGAGGCGTTGCCGCTCTTCAGGCAGAGAATCGCGCAGTCGATCGTCACGTTGGGGCGGGCTTCGTAGATGATGCCGATCACGCCGATGGGCACGCGGCGCTTTTCGATCCGCAGGCCGTTGGGGCGCGTCCAGGCTTCGAGCACTTCCCCCACGGGATCGGGCAGCGCGGCGACTTGGCGGACGGCCTCGGCGAGGTCGGCGAGACGTTTCGGCGTGAGGGTGAGGCGGTCGATCTGGGCCTTCGTGAGCCCGTTGGCTTCGGCGGCGGCGAGATCTTTGGCGTTGGCGGCGAAGAGGGCGTCGGCCGAGGCCGGCAGCAGCTCGGCGAGCTGGAGCAACGCGGTGTTCTTTGCGGCGGTCGGGGTCGTGGCGAGCACGAGCGACGCGGCGCGGGCGCGTTGGGCTATCGCAGTGACGAGCGGAGCGAGATCGGCGGACATGGAACGGTTAAGGGACCACGTTTTGGCCAAACGCACAAGTTGCGAGAATGGCAGAGTGCCTTCCCGGGGCGGGCTCCGGGGGCACGTGCGCGACCGCACGAGTTCGCGTCTTGGTTCGCCGCTACGCGGCTCTTCCGGCTCCCACAGGTCTGCCCGCTTGTCGCGCGCCGACAACTCGCGCTATAAGACGCCCATGGAAACCCCGGACTGGGCCGATCTTGGCGACGAGGCGTTGCTCGAGAAAAAGATCTCCCAACTGGGACTGACCCTTGAAGGGACCCCGCTGCAGGGGCACGTGCAGCACTTGTATGACGAGCTCTCGCAGAAGGGGCTCGTTTTTCATCCGCCCTGTCATGTTGGCGACGAATGGTTCGTGCCGGTCGGCGTCCCGGCCATCTTCGTGCCATTCTTTCTCGTCCATGAGCGCCTGCGCCGGCTCGAGGCCGCGATGATGCTCGAGGTGGAGGGCGACAACCCGGAGTGGTGCATGCGGCTGATGCGCCACGAAGCGGCCCACGCGTATGCCTACGCCTATCAGCTCTTCAGGAAACGGAAATGGCAGCGGGTGTTCGGCCGCACCTCGGCCGACGCGACGCCCGACTTCTACCGGCCGCGGCCTTACAGCCGCTCCTATGTCGTGCACCTCGACGACTGGTACGCGCAAAGCCATCCCGATGAGGATTTCGCCGAAACCTTTGCGGTCTGGCTGACGCCCGGGCTCGACTGGCGCGCCCGCTTCAAGGGCTGGAACGCCCTGCAAAAGCTCGAGTATGTGGACGAGTTGATGCGCTCGCTCGCCGGCCTCCCTCCGCCGCACCAGCCTGCGTATCGAGAACGAGACTACAATTGCCTCAACATCAAGCTCAAGACCTACTACGCGCGGAAGCGGAAGCTCTATGAGGATTCGTATCCGGACTTCTACGACCGGGATCTCCGCCAGCTCTTCGCCGGGGCGCCCGACGCCGGGCCGGCCCTGAAGGCATCGCGCTATCTCCGCGAGCGGCGCCGTGCGCTCATGGACGCGGTGTGCGAGTGGACCAACGAGAAAAAATACCGCGTCAACAAACTGCTCGCCCGCCTGATCGAGCGGTGCGACCAGCTCGACCTTCACCTCAAGCCCGGCGGCCCGCCGCCCGATTTGCAGGTGGCCGCCTACATCGCCACATTGGTGATGAACTATCTTTTCACGGGTAAATTCAAACGCACCAAGTGAGCATGCGAAAGAAGCTGAAAGTTCTCGCCCTGTTCGACGCCGTGCGCCCCACGACGCTCGACCAGGACCTGAGCCCCGAATTGAAAACGGCGGACTGGAAGACCGAGGCGGCCGTGCTCGCCGCGTTGAAGGAGCTCGAGTTTCCCAACGAGCACCTGGCGATCTTCGACGACGTCGACCTCCTGCGCCAGAAGCTCCAGACCTTCAGCCCGGACGTGATCTTCAACCTGGCCGACCAGTTTCGGAACAACCGGGCCTTCGACCAGAACATCGCCTCGTTTCTCGCGATGAACGGCCTGCCCTTCACCGGCTGCGGTTCGACGGGGCTGACCCTTTGCAAGCACAAGGGCATTTCGAAAAAAATCCTCAGCTATCATCGCATCCACACGCCGGCGTTCGGGATCGTGCCGCGCGGCCGGCGCATCCTGCGCCCGAAGCGCCTGAAGTTTCCGATCCTCGTCAAACCCCTCAAGGAGGAGGCGTCCTACGGCATCGCGCAGGCGTCCTTCGTGGAGACCGACGAGCAGTTCCGGGAGCGGGTCGCGTTCATCCACGAGAAATTCGACAACGACGTCATCGCCGAGGAATACATCGAGGGCCGGGAGCTTTATGTCAGCATCCTCGGCAACCTGCGCCTGCAGGTGTTTCCGATCCGCGAACTGGTCTTCCGCGAAGTGCCGCCGGACGAGCCGAAGATCGCCACCTACAAAGCGAAATGGGACGAGGCCTATCGCGAGCGCTGGGGCCTGGAGAACCGCTTTGCCGAGGATCTGGAGCCGGCGCTTGTGCGTCACATCGAGTCGGTCTGCAAACGCATCTACCGCCTGCTGACGATCGACGGTTACGCGCGGCTGGATCTGCGGTTGAACGCGAAGAACGAGCTCTGGTTCATCGAGGCGAACCCCAATCCGATCCTGGCGCCCGACGAGGATTTCGCGCTCTCGGCGCAGAAGGCGGGCCTCGCGTATCCGCGGTTGATCGACCGCATCGCGCGCCTGGGCCTGAGCACCGTGCGGGATTGAGCGTGTGAGGCGGGCGTCGGGCGCCGAGGACGTTGCGCCGCGCCCCGCTATGAACGAAATTTTGCGCGTATCTTGGCGGGCAACTTGCCAAGGAATGCGCGGCCCGTGGCACCGGCGCTGCTTTCACCCGGGGTGTGAACTCGTGCACGCGCTGTGGAGGCCAGGCGGCCGGCGACCCCCGGGCGGCTTTTGCCGCCGGGTGCCGCGTCCTGCGCGAGATCGATTCGCTGCATTCGATCTCCAGCGCCCTGGCGCTGGGCGGCGACTTCCAGGTGGCGATGTCGGCCCTTTTTGCCCAGATGGAGGCGGCGGCCAACCTGCACGCTGGATTGCTCGCCATCGTCGATCGGGAGCGGTCGGAGCTGGTGGCCGACGAGGCCGCGGGGCTGACCGAAGAGACGTGGAAGCGCACGGCGGTGAAATTGGGCGAAGGGCTGCTCGGCGGGGTGGCCGCGAGCGGAGACCCGATGCTGGTCGAGCATATCGAAGTGCTGAATACAAAGCAGCCGAGTGCGCTCGATCGCCTGCAATGCGCCGGATTGGCGGAAGGCGCCTGGCTGGCCGTGCCCATCAAGCACGGCCCGGAGGTGCTGGGCACGCTGAGCTTCCGGTGTCCGCCCGCGCCGCGGGAAACGCTGGAGGCGGAGCTGCGTTTCCTCGTGCTGATCGCGGGGCAGGTGGGGCTTGCGGTGCGCTTCCGGCAGCTCGCGAAGGAGCGCTTCGATTCGCTGCGGCGCGAAAACGAACGCCTGCAGGAGCAGTTGAAAAAGAGTTTCGTGCCCGACGGCATGATCGGGAAATCCTCGGCGATGCGCGTGGTCTATTTCCACGTCGACCAGGTGGCCGACTCGAAGACGACGGTGCTGATCCGCGGCGAGACGGGCGTGGGCAAGGAACGCATCGCGCAGGCGATCTGGCAGGGCGGCGTGCGCCGCGGGAAGCCGTTCGTGCGCGTGAACTGCGCGGCACTGCCGGAAAGCATCATCGAGAGCGAGTTGTTCGGACACGAGAAAGGGGCGTTCACCGGCGCGCTCGCGCTGCGCAAGGGGCGCTTCGAGCTCGCGCACGGCGGCACGCTCTTCCTTGACGAGATCGGCGAAGTGTCGCTCGCCACGCAGGCCAAGCTCCTGCGTGTCCTGCAGGAGGGGACGTTCGAGCGCGTGGGCGGCGCCCAGACCGTGCATGTCGATGTGCGCGTGATCACGGCAACCAATCGCAATCTCGAGAAGATGATCGAAGACGGACGATTCCGGCTCGATCTGTATTACCGCATCAACGTCTTTCCGATCTACATGCCGCCCCTGCGCGAGCGCAAAAGCGACATTCTCGAGCTGGCCGATTATTTTCTGGAGAAATACTCGCGGCAGAACGGCAAAAAGGTCGTGCGCCTGTCGACGCCGGCGATCGACATGCTCATGAGCTATCACTGGCCGGGCAACGTGCGCGAACTGGAGAACGTGATCGAGCGGGCGGTGCTGCTGTCGCAGGACGGGGTGGTGCACGGCTACCACCTGCCGCCGACCCTGCAGACGGCGGAGGCGTCGGGCACCGTATCTAAGGAATCCCTACAGGCGACGCTCGACGCGGTGGAACGGGAAATGATCGTCGAGGCGCTGACGGCGCATGGCGGCACGATGGCAAAGGCGGCCCGCCAGCTCGGCCTCACCGAGCGCATCATGGGCCTGCGAGTGAAGAAGCACGGCATCGATCCCGCACGCTTTCGCGAGGCGGGCGCGCCGTAGCAGGCGCCACGCCTGAAGGACTCCCGGGAACCGAACGACGAAAGACAGCCTTTGGCCCGGTTTTTCCTCGCGCGCGGCGCGGCTTCACTTCCACTTGAACCCTCGATGTCTCGACCGGCCGAATCGTGAACTACGCCCGCCTCCTCGCCCTCGTTTCTGTTTTGGTCGTCTTCCCGGCCGTCTCCGCGGCGGCGGAACTCGCGGTCGCGGCGGCGGCCGACTTGAAGTTCGCGCTCGACGAACTCGTCGGCGAGTTCACCGCGGCGCAGCCGGACGTGACGGTGAAGGTCACCTACGGTTCGTCGGGTAATTTTTTCGCGCAGCTGCAGAACCGGGCGCCGTTCGACCTCTATTTTTCGGCCGACATCGACTACCCGCGCCGGCTGGCCTCCGGCGGACTCGCGCTGGACGGCGTGTTTTCCTACGCGGTCGGCCGCATCGTCCTCTGGGTGCCAAAGGCATCCCCGCTGGACGTGGAGGGGCTCGGCATGCGCGCGCTGCTTGACCCGGCCGCGCGCAAAATCGCCGTGGCCAATCCGCAGCATGCGCCCTACGGCCGCGCCGCCGTCGCGGCGCTGAAGTCGCTCGGCGTGCACGCTCAGGTCGAGCCGCGGCTCGTGTATGGGGAGAACATCTCGCAGGCCGCCCAGTTTGTTCAGAGCGGTGCGGCGGATGCAGGCGTCATCGCCTTGTCGCTCGCGGTGGCGCCGGCGTTGCGCGATGCGGGCCGTTTTTGGGAAGTGCCGCTCGACGCGTATCCGCGAATGGAGCAGGGTGGCGTCATCATGAAGTGGACCCCTCAACCGGCGGCGGCGCAGGCCTTGCGAGCATTCGTGCTCGGTGAACGCGGCCGCGCGGTGCTGCGGCGCTACGGTTTTTCGCTTCCGAAGGAGTGACACGGTGGACTGGCAGGCGATTGGGTTGAGCTTGCGACTGGCGGCGCTGACGACGCTGGTGCTCCTCGTCGCTGGTTTGCCGGTGGCGTGGTGGCTGGCGACGTCGCCGCGTCGCTGGAAGATTCTGATCGAGGCGATTGTGGCGCTGCCAATCGTGCTGCCGCCGACCGTGCTCGGCTTCTATGTGCTGATGGCGATCGGTCCGCGCAGCCCGTTGGGACAGGCTTACGAGCTTGTGACCGGTGGCATCCTGCCGTTTTCGTTCCAGGGGCTGCTCATCGCGTCGGTGCTCTACAGCCTGCCCTTCGCCGTGCAGCCGTTTGCGGCGGCGCTCGCGGGCGTCGATCGGCGCTTGATCGAGGCCTCGTGGTGCCTCGGCGTCGGACGCCTTGGTACGTTTTTCCGCGTGGCCCTGCCGCTGGCCTGGCCGGGCGTGTTGACGGGCGTCGTGCTGAGCTTTGCGCACACGGTGGGCGAGTTTGGCGTGGTCCTCATGATCGGTGGCAATCTGCCCGGCACCACGCGCACGGTGTCGATTTCCATCTACGACTCCGTGCAGTCGCTCGATTACGCGGCGGCGAACCGCACGGCGTCGGCCTTGCTGGTGTTCTCGTTTGTCGTGCTGGCGGTGACCTACGCCTTGCAACGCCGGCTCGTTCAGTCCTGGCCCGCGCGATGAGCCGCGACCTCTTCATCGATTTTGCGCGCGTATTTGCGAACGGCCCGACGGTGGCGCCGGTGTTGCGCGTGCCGCTGGAACCGGCGCGCGTGACGGTGCTGTTCGGACCGTCGGGCTCGGGCAAGACGACGGTGCTGCGTGCCCTCGCCGGGCTCGAGCCGCTGGCGCGCGGAACGATTCGCTTCGGCGAGGAAGTTTGGAACGACGGCGCCGGTGTGGCGTTGGCCCCGCAACAACGTCGCGTGGGGCTCTTGTTTCAGGATTACGCTCTGTTCCCGCATCTGCGCGTCGCGGCCAACGTCGGATACGGCTTGCGCGGTGTGACCGAGACTGGACGGCGTGCGCGGGTCGAGCAACTGCTCGGGCGATTTGGTATTGGCGAACTCGCGACGCGGTTTCCTTCACAACTTTCTGGCGGGCAGAGACAGCGGGTGGCCCTGGCCCGGGCACTGGCTCCAGAGCCGCGGCTGCTGTTGCTCGACGAACCGCTCTCGGCACTCGACGCGCCGGCGCGCGAAGCGCTGCGTGGTGAGCTGCGCGCTCATCTGCGGGCCGCGCAGGTGCCGGCCTTGATCGTCACGCATGACCGCACCGAGGCGCTGGCACTTGGCGACGACGTGGCCGTGATGATCGAGGGCCGGGTGGTGCAGCACGGACCGATCGACGAGGTTTTCCGACGGCCTGCGAACCCCGACGTCGCGCGTATTGTCGGCGTGGATACAGTGCAGCCGGCGCGCGTGCTGGAGGTCGCCGGAGGGCTGGCGACCCTGGATGTCGGTGGCGCCCGGCTATCCGCGCTGGCGGCGGACCTGCCGGTGGGATCGGTCGACGTGCTCGTGAGCATTCGCGCGGAGGACGTCATTCTGTTCCAAGACGGCGAGATGTTGCACACCAGCGCGCGCAACCGTCTGGTCGGCGTGGTGCGTGCGCTGTCGCGCGAGGGGCCGACGTGGCGGATCGAGATCGACTGTGGTTTTCCACTCGTCGCGGTATTGACGCGGCAATCCGTCGAGGAACTCGGCGTGGCAGTCGGTTCGCGTGTGGGGGCGCTGGTGAAGGCGCCCAACGTGCATGTGATCCCGCGCGGCTAACGGCCCGGGACGGCGCTCGCCACGCCGCGGCGCGCGGGGGCACTCGCATGACGCCGGATTAATAGCGCAGAGCCCGCACGTGGTATTCTCCGCCCAGGACGAGGAATTCGCTCTCGCCTCCGAGCAAGTGGGGCGGAAGCAGGCCGCTGAAAAAAACGATTTTCGGCAGGGGCACGTAAATTTCCCACACTGACGAACCAAACTCCCACGCCACTTCGCGATCCGACGTGAACGAACTGAGGTTGTTCAACTGCACGACCGTGGAACCGCCCGACGCCACGTCGCGCACCGCGTATTCCTCGGGGTCGTGGGTGCCGCGATAAAGCACGCGCCAGGTTTCTCCGGGGAGCCGGCGTCGCAGTTCGTCCTGGCAGAACGTGTAGAGCAGATCGAGCTGCATCGCGACGCCCATGGTCTTGGCGGCGCCGCGCATCCGGTCTTGGGCGTAGCGCTCCTGGGCCCCGGCATCGTCCGCCAGGCGCCCGCGGTGAAAGGTTGCCGGCAGGCCGAAGCGGCTTTCAACCCAGGCCTTGAGCACGGCGCCGGCGTGACCGTTGCTGTCGGCTCCCCAGCCGTGCAGGAATTGAACGTAGCTGTGCCGCAGGCTGGAGCGC
>DASWVO010000200.1:0-9176 GCA_036406235.1 Opitutaceae bacterium | reverse complement strand
TATCCCACACCGCGTGCTGCACTTCCTGCCGGGCGTACGAAACCATTTTGCGGACGACGTTCAGTCGCGAGCGTATATCGCCTCCCACGCTTGGAAGCTTCAGGGTGGTGTCGAGCTGGAGGATGGCTCCCGTCAGGCCTTGCTGGACACTGTCGTGGATCTCGTTCGCGAGGCGATCGCGCTCCGCGAGTGTGGCTTTGTGACGCGTTTCTTCGCCGAGCCTGGCCATGGCGTCCTCCAGCTGCCGCGTGCGGTCATGGACGACACGTTCCAGCATGCGATTGCGCCGCCGTTCCATATAGATCGACCAGCGTATAAGCCCGGCCAGCATGATGGAGAACACAAGTCCGAACAAGAGATAGGCCTGCCAGGTGCGGTACCACGGGGGGAGGATTTCGAACGGAAAAACCGCGGCAGCTCCCGGCGAGCTGAATTTCTCCGTGAAGCGGATGTGAAGATTGTACCTTCCCTCGTGCAGTCCGCGAAAACTCACCTGTGAACCGGCCACCGGCGTCCAGGGCTCGTCGGGTGCGAGCCTGTACTCATAGATTGGCGCGCGGCGTCCGGCATCGCTGCCGGAGAAAAACTGGAAGGTGAGGGCGTTCCTCGAGAAAGGGAGTTGGACCGGCGTGGGGGGAAGTGCAGTGTTCAGGAGCAACTCGTCACCGCGGCCGTCGGCGAGGGAAACCAGGATCGGCGTCAACGGGCGCTTCGGGCTCGGGGTCCACCGTTGCTCGACGTGGTAGAGTGATTGGCTCGCGTAGATCCACACATCGTTGCCGGGCAGCACCTGCAGCACTGGGTAGCGGTCGTTGATGAGGTCGAAGCTACTCGTATCGATTTCATAATCGCCGTCGCGAGGCGCGAACCTGACGACGCCGTCGTCATGTGTCGCCCAGATCGTGCCGGCTTCGTCTCTCTCTACGCGCGCGATCCAGTAGGGCGAGCGCTCGAGCAGGGCTCGCAGCGGCGGTGCGTCGCTCCACGCTCCCGTGTTCTCATCGAAAAAGCGCCGCTCTCCGGGGGCGGCGCTGAGCACCACCATGTTGTTGACGGAGCCGATGTTCACCCACGGCCTGTTCGTCCACGAGGAGTGCGGCAGGCGATCGAGCTGCAACCGTCCTTCCCGCCGCCACAGCCGGCCGACTTCGCTGCTCATTTCGATCCATACCGAGTCTTTCACTCGGTGGACAATCGACGGATAGGTCACGCCTTGCGTCCGGGCGACGGATTCGGTCCAGCGTCCGTCCCGCCATTCCAGGAGCGCGATCTCGGACCGCCCGATCGCATAACAGTGGTCGGCGTTGATCATCACGAGATGCGCCATGTCGCTCACCGCGGCGACGTGTTGCAGGCTGCCGTCCGGCTCGACCGAGTAGACGTGATCGGGGCCGCCAACGAGCATGCGCGGGCCCCACGCTGCCAGGGCCCAGGCACCGTTTTCGGGCTGATTGGGATAGAGCTCGAACTGGGTGGGGACACCGGGCGGTCCGTTGACTGCGTGATAGAGCTTGCCATCCGAGGCGACGAAGACGCGTCCCTGCCAGCGCTCGATGATTGGCCATCCCAAGGTTAATCCGAGCCGCTGCCCAAAGGCCGTCATTGCGCTGCTATAAAGGATCTTTTCGATGCCGTCTTCGCTCGCCGCCCAGAGGACGCCGGGCTCACGGCAGGCCAGGGCAGTGATCCGATGGTACTCCGAGCTCGTAAGTGCGAGGAGTAGTTCGCCCTCGGCAGAATAGAGAAATAGTCCCTTGCCGGTGACGGCGACGGCGGTGTGACCATCCACCAGCTGATGCAGGCTTGAGACGCGCCCGGCGAAACCGTCGCGACGCTGTGGCCCCCAAGGCGAGACCTGCGGTTCCCAAGCCGATAATTGGCGCTCATCAAATACGACCAGGCGCCCGTCATTGAGCGACAGCAGCGATCGGGTCTCGTCAAGTGGCGTCGCCAGCTCGACCACGAGGTAGTCGAGTTCAGTGCCCGAAGCCGTCCTGATCGTCCGGGTCTCTATATCAATGAAGCTCAGGTCTCGATCGAAGGCGGATATATATACGGTTTTCCCCACGCGAAACGCCCGCGCGATCCTGGAGTGTCCGTAGAATTGCGCCTCTTTCTTGTCGAAGTCCCAGAAAACCACGCCGTTCGGGCTGATGAAATACACGCCGTCGGCCGTGGTGATGAGATCGGAGAACGCCGCCGAGCGAATCCACTCCGGCGGATTCACGGGTCCGAGCGAAACCGCGTGAAGCAAGCCGTCAGACCCGGTTTCCGTGAGGCCCCAGGAGGCGCGCGCCCCGTAGTACATGCGGCCATCCGGTGCGAGGACGACGTTCGACATGGGAATCCGTTCCGGATCACGGTCGGCGATGTTCAGCCAGACTGTGTCATTGAGCACCGTATAGACTCCGTCGTGAATGACGGCCACGCGACCGAAGCGATCGAAATCCAGTCGTGCACCCCGCGGCCCATATCCTATATCTTCGAAGGAATATCGGCGTGTGAATGGCAGCCCGCGGATGGCCGGGAGACTTGCTGCGTGTAATTGGGTGCTGAATACTAAAATCCACCACGCAATCACGTGCCAGCCGCAACGGCCAATACCGGCGAGAGGCCCACGCCCCCTCCGGGGGCGACGGCGCGCATCCGGGCCCGGTTTTGAACAGATCGTCAAGTGCATGGGCGCTTCGGGGCGGGTCGGAACATGGCTCCGCCCGTCTCGGGAGGTAAAGCG
The DNA here is from genome assembly GCA_036406235.1 of Opitutaceae bacterium. GTDB lineage: Bacteria > Verrucomicrobiota > Verrucomicrobiia > Opitutales > Opitutaceae > DASWVO01. Next base: position 6,442 of record DASWVO010000200.1, on the reverse strand, counting down.
GATTCGATAACGGTGGCGCGGATTCGTGCCGTCCGGCGAGCGACCGGCCGGATGCATATTACCACAGTAATAGTCAGGCCTACACCCAATGCCTGATTGCAGTGGCTGGGCCGCCGGGGCGTCATCGCCCGTGCCGGTCACCCCCTGCCACGTCTCGATCGCTCACGGAACGGTGTAGTTGCCCCATGATCTCACATAAAACCGTCACGCCCCGAACCTTCACTGGCCCTGCAGCTTCGAACGGTACCCGGCGCAAGGTGCTGGTGGCCGCGTCGACCCCTCCTGGCGAGTGTCTCCGCGGGGTCATTCGTTATGCGCGCGATCATGAGTGGCATCTAGTGATGGACATGGTGTTCACCGGGTCGCTCCCGCGCGGCTGGCGGGGGGACGGCATTCTGGCGCTGATTCCGTACCACTCCGAGCTTCTCGCCCACATTCAGCGATTGGGAGCCCCCTGCGTGGCGTTCACCGGCACGGAGCAGCCGGAGACGCTGCCGCGGATCGATGTGGATCACCGCTTGATCGGTCGTCTGGCGGCGGATCATCTGCTGGAGCGGGCGCATCGGAGCTTCGCTTGGGCGCCCTTTCTCAACGACGCGGCCAATCGTGAGCGCTTCGCGGCCTATCAGGCGCGGCTCGAGGAGTACGGTTACGCGTGTCGCGTGCTGTCCGCATTTCACAACCGCATCGGCCCCTACTGGCAGGATAATTGGACGGAGCACCGCCGGACGCTGATCGGCGAGCTCAAGCTGCTGCCGAGTCCGACCGCGATTTTCGCCTTCAACGATTGTGTCGCCGCCGAGATCGTCGATGCATGCTGCGATGCGGGCCTCTCGGTCCCCGACGACCTCGCGGTGCTCGGGGTCGGAGATTCGATTGTCTGCGAGACGTCAGCCGTCCCGCTCTCGAGCATCGATGACGACATGGAGGCGATGGGGTATCGCGCTGCGGCGATTCTCGACACCATGATGGACGGTGCCGAAGCTCCGACCGAGATCGAACGGGTGTCGCCGAAAAGCGTGATGGCCCGCTTGAGCACCGATATCGCGGCGGTGAAGGATCCGCGCATCGCGCGAGCCTTGAGCTACATTGCGGAGCATTATCCGGATCCCATGCTGACGGTGCCTGGAGTAGCCACTGCGCTCGGCATGTCGCGCCGCAACTTGGAGCGCGGATTCCGCGATACAACCGGACGGACGATTTACGAACACATCGTCCACGTCCGCATGCAGGAGGCCTCGCGTCTGCTCAAAACGCACCCTCGAGCGAAAAGCGCGGAGATCGCCGTGTTGGTGGGCATCGCGGAATCAGGAACGTTTTTCCGCACCTTCCGCCGACATTTTGGCATGAGTCCCAAGGCCTACCGCGATCTCGCTCCGCCTTCCGACGAGAGCCGAAACCTCGAAGCTTCACTCCGCCCCGTCGTGTCGCGGCCGGGAAGCGTTCGCCAGGCATCTAGCCGCGTCCGGTCCACTGCTGTGGCTTGAACGCAGGCGATCACGTGTCGTCAGCGATCAATGACTAGCGACTGTCATTCACTTTTCTGCCGGATGGCAGGGTCCGACCTCCGGGCGGACCGCATGGACTTGCGCACACCGAAGCGGCCCGCCCGGGGTTCGGGCCCTACCGCGCAGCGGCAGTATTGGTTTTTCCGTTACAGCCCGCGGCGACCGACAGCTGTGTCGACGTGGAATGGTTCAATTTCTCCGACCGGCGCTGACGGCGCGAGCACGCCTTCCACGATCCTGAGCACGCACGCCTCTTTCCTTCTCAATGAATCCATCCCGCCTCCGCTTCCTAATTGGCTTCGTCGCCTTGACCGCATTCTCTGGCGTGCGAGCCGCCGACGTTGCGTTCGACTGGTTTGAATACAGCGGCAAGGACGAGCTCCCAACCCCCGAGGTCGCGGCGTCTGAGTTTCGCAATCCCGTGCTCACGGGCTTCTACCCCGACCCGAGCGTGTGTCAGGTGGGTGACGACTATTATCTCATCAACTCGACCTTCGCGTATTTCCCCGGGATCCCGATCTTCCACAGTCGCGATCTGGTCAACTGGAGCCAGCTCGGCCACGTCATCGACCGTCCGCAGCAGCTTCCTTACGCCAAGCTCGGCGTGTCGCGTGGCCTTTTCGCTCCGGCCATCAGCCATCACAACGGCACGTTCTATGTCGTGTGCACGATGATCGATGCCGGTGGGAATTTCGTCGTCACCGCGAGCGATCCCCGCGGACCGTGGTCCGACCCGACGTGGCTGCACTTCGAGGGGATCGATCCGTCGTTGTTTTTCGATGACGATGGGCGGGCGTGGATGATCAACAACGGCGCGCCCGTGGGCACGCCTTTGTACGACGGGCACCGCGCAGTCTGGATTCAGGAGTTCGATCCCGTGGCGAAAAAGATGATCGGACCGAGGACGGTCCTCGTGAATGGCGGCGTCGACATCAGTCAGAAGCCCGTCTGGATCGAGGGGCCGCACATCTACAAACGCGACGGGTGGTATTATCTTTGCTGTGCCGAGGGCGGCACGAGCGTCAAGCACTCGCAGGTGATCTTCCGCAGCCGCAAGGTCGACGGTCCCTACGTCCCGTGGTCCGAGAATCCCATGCTCACGCAGCGCGATCTCTCCGGCAACGCACCCTTCTCGGTCACTTCGACCGGACACGCCGACCTCGTGATCGGCCCCGACGGACAATGGTGGTCGGTGTTCCTCGGCGTGCGGCCTTACGATGGGCGCTTCTCGCCGATGGGGCGCGAAACATTCCTGCTTCCCGTGACATGGACCGACGACGGCTGGCCGCGGATTCTGGAAAAGGGAAAGCGCGTGCCGCTGGTCGTGAAAGCCCCGAAGGGCGTGAGCCCCAAGCCGTCACCCGAACGCCTGAACGGAAACTTCGCCTGGCGCGACGATTTTACCGGCCCGTCGCTGTCGCCACTCTGGATCATGCTGCGCACACCGAGCGAAACGTGGTGGAACGTCGACGGCGCCGCCGGCCGGCTGGCGCTCAGGCCGCGCGCGGACCGGCTCGACGAGAGGGGCAACCCGAGCTTCCTCGCGCGACGCGTTCAGCACGCCCGCTTCACGGCGTCGACTGCGCTCGAGCTGCCCGTGGAGTCCGGCGTTTCCGCCGGCCTGGCGGTATTTCAGGGCGAGCGCTTTCATTACTTCCTCGCGGTGAAACGCGAGCCTGAGGGCGCCGTGGTTTATCTCGAGAAGCTCGGAGGGAACTCACCCGAAATCGTAAGCAAGACCCGGATACAGGCGACGGGCAGGCTGGAGCTGCGCGTGGACGCGAGCGACGCCAGGTGCACGTTTGCGTATGCGGCAGAGTCGGGAGCATGGAAAACCCTGGTCGCCGATGCCGATGCGAAGCTCCTCACGACGGAAGTTGCGGGCGGCTTCGTCGGCGCGACGGTCGGCGTGCACGCCCGGCTTGACGCTCCGGCGCGCGCGGCCGGGCGCGACGCAGGCGGGGAGGGGAAACCGACGTTCGTGATTGTGCACGGCGCCTGGGCCGGCGGTTGGGAACACAAGCGGCTCGCCGAGGCGTTGCAGGCGGAGGGACACACCGTTTACCGCGCCACCCTCACGGGCCAGGGCGAGCGCTCGCATCTTGCCTCGCCGGAGGTGGACCTGAGCACGCATATTCAGGACGTCGTTAACCTCATCGAGTGGGAGAATCTGCAGAACGTCGTGCTCATCGGCCACAGCTATGGCGGCATGGTGATCACCGGCGTGGCGGACCGCGTGTCGCGCCGCCTCAAGCACGTGATTTACCTCGACGCCTTCCTGCCCGAGGATGGCGAAAGCGCCTACACGTCGATGGGACCCGAGAGGCGCCGGCTCCCGGCGACCGACGGTTTCGTTTCCATCGGCGACGAGAGCAGCAAACCGGTGCCCCACATCGTGCCACAATCGGAGAGAACCTTCAGCGAGCCCATCAAGCTCCAGCACCAGGAGGACGCCCGGCGCATTCCGACGACGTATATCCTGACCGTCGATCCCGGTCGCGAGCCCGCGCAGGACATGTTTTATCGCTACTACGAACGCGCCAAGGCGCGCGGCTGGAAGGCGGAAGTCATGGTGGGCGACCACGTCGTGCATCTCTCGAAGACCAAGGAAACTGCGGCACGCCTCGAGGCGGTGGTGGAGTGAGGTCCGCGTACGAATCGTATGAAACGCGCGCGCTTCGTGCCGGTCGCTTGGGTGGCGAGCATGTGCTTCTCTGCCGCCTCGGCGCTCTTCGGCGGCAACACGGTGCTCTATTGGAACGATCAGGCCATCGACGCCACGCGGCTCTCGCGCAATCCGCCGCCGCTCGTCTCGTTCATCCTCGCCACTTACCACGTGGCGATCTTCGACGCCGTCAATGGCATCACCGGCACGCACGAAGGCTGGCTCGTCAATGAACCCGCCCCGCCGGGAGTCGACTTGGATGCTGCGATCGCGGGGGCTTCATTCACGGTGCTCAACGCGCTCTGGGGGCAGGCGGTGAACCCTCGCCATTTTCAGGTCGCCTACGAAAATTCGCTGGCGGTCATCCCGGATGGTCCCGCGAAAACCGAAGGCGTCGCGTGGGGCGTTCACGTCGCCAAACAGGTTCTGGCCGAGCGCGCCGCGTCCGGTTTCGACAAGCCCGAGCCGGGCGTTTACGCGAGCACCGAGCCTGGCAAGTGGCGGGAAACTCCGCCCGGGTTTCGTCCGCCGGTCCTGCCTCACTGGCGAAGAGTAAAGCCTTTTGCCATGACCTCTCCCTCCCAGTTTCGCGCGCCGCCGCCGCCTCCGATCGACTCCGCCGAGTACGCGACGGAATTGGCGTTCGTTGCGCGCGTCGGCGCCCGCGACGGCTCCGAGCGCACCGAGGATCAGACCTTGTGCGCGCCGTTCTGGTCCGATGATCTCGGCACGGCGACTCCGCCCGGACACTGGAACGTGATTGCGCAGGATATCGCCCGCCGACACCGACTCTCCGTTCCGGAGACGGCCCGACTCTTTGCCTTGCTCAACATCGCCGCAGCCGACGCGGCCATCTCGTGCTGGGAGACGAAGTTTCACTACCGGACCTGGCGGCCGGAGACCGCCCTCCGGGAAGCCGATCCTGCGAGCAACGCCCGCTTCGAGCCCCGGCCCGATTTCATTCCCAACATGGTGTCACCGGCGTTTCCCTCGTACACCTCAGGCCACAGCACCTTTTCCGCTGCGGCCTCGCGGGTGCTCGAGCGCTTCTTCGGCACCGACGAGATCGAGTTCACCACCACCTCCGACGGACTTCCCGGCGCGGTGCGCACGTTCAGGCGCCTCTCGGAGGCGCGCGAAGAGGTGGGCATGAGTCGCGTCTGGGCCGGCATCCACACGATGTCCGACAACCTCGCCGGCCAGCAGGCGGGGCTGGCCATCGCCGACTGGGTATTTGACAGAAAACTACAGCCACGACGCGCGGCGACGCCATGAGCACGACCCCCACGCGCAGGCGTCCTGTTGTGGGTCGGGCGTTGGGCCCGACATCGACGACCAAGCCGCCGGGCATAAAGCCCGACCCACCGCATCCGTCCATGCATAGCCGGCGTTTTCTGTTCCCGATTGTTCTACTCGCGGTCGAATGCGGGCTGTTTCCACCGATGCATGCGGCCGCCGATGCGTCATGGAGCGCGCGCCCGCTCGCCTCGCCGACGCAAGCGGCCCCTGGCGCGAAGCCGTTCACGCGGCTCGATCCCCAGTCCAGCGGTGTGACAGCTCCGAACGTCTTCAACGACCCGCGCATGTGGGGCGAGCGATTCCGCGAGCTCACTCTGGGGGCGATCGAGACCGGCGTCGCGATCGCGGACTTCGACCGCGATGGCGCGCCGGACATCTTCGCGGTCTCCAAGAACTCCGCCTGCGCGCTCTATCGCCAGACTGCGCCGGGACAATTCGTCGACATCGCGACCGCCGCGGGCGTTGCCGCTTTTCGTGACGGCGAGCGTGTTTGCAACACGGGCGCGACGGTCGTGGATATCAACCAGGATGGCTGGGCTGATGTCTATCTCTGCCGTTACGATGCGCCCAACCTCCTGTTTGTGAACAACGGTGACGGCACTTTCGCCGAACGCGCGCGGGACTACGGCATCGATGTGCGCGACGCGTCGGTGCACGCCGTCTTCGCCGACTACGACCGCGACGGGCATCTCGATTTCTACCTCGTCACCAACATCCTCGATTTTTCACGGAGTCCGCAGGGACGGCGCGATTATCTTTTCCGCAACGACGGCGACGGGACGTTCACCGACGTTTCGAAGGCCGCCGGCATCTGGGGACTGACGCAGGGCCACACGGCAATCTGGTTCGATCCCAATGGCGACGGCTGGCCCGATCTGTATGTGGCCAACGACTTCGAGACGCCCGACCGCTTCTACCTGAATCGCGGCGACGGCACTTTTGTCGACGTCGTCGACGAGCGCCTTCCGCA
>DASWVO010000199.1:0-5008 GCA_036406235.1 Opitutaceae bacterium | reverse complement strand
CAAGAAGATCATCCATGGCATGCAGGACGCCGCGCTCCTGCCGAGCCGGGTGATCGATTAGGCGAGGCCGTGCTCAGTATGGATCGGGCTGGCCGGGCCAGTCCGTCTCCATTTCGTCCGGTGGCGGCAGCTCGGGAAAAGGTGCGTGCGGCTCGGTCTGATACCAAAATGCCACCGACGCGATGTCGTCGTGGAGCTGCCGATACCGCCACCCCGACTTCCAGCCGAGCGCCTGCACCGTGACACGCAGGTCCTGTTCGAACCGAACCGGGTCCATGATGTGCCAGCGGTACATTCCAAAACGCTGCTGCGACCGGTAGAGGCCGTCGGGGCGGAGGACCTGATGCAGCCCGGCGTAGGGCGTGGTGAATTCCTCGTATCGCTTCGTCTCCTGATTCTCGAAATTGTACGCGCCGCAAAAATAGTCTTCGGTGCCGGTGCCGCAGATGGTCGGGTGCTCGCCGTCGCCATCGAGGTAGAACTTCACCTCGCCTTCGCCCCACCAGCCCGGGCTGTTGGAGCCCCAGGCGAGATAAGTGCCCACGTAATGCCCGCGGCCTTTCACGCCGTCGAGGATCGTGTAGACGCCGCCGTCGCCCAGCGGATTGGCGCGGCGGAACTGCGCGTGGAAATAGGCGGCGTCGGCGGGCACCGTCGTCAGCGTGTAGTCGATTTGATAATACAGGCGCACCGGCTCGGCGCCCCGGTTCTCCAAGGTGACGCGGGCCGAGCGCCGAAACGGCATCTCCCAGTAGCAATTGAAGGCCCGCCCCGGGTTCACACAGACCGCGAGCGAGCTGAGCGGCGCATACCTGCCCCAGCCGGAGCAAAAGAAATCTCCGATGGGTGCCTCGACCGACGGCTCCGCCTCGCCGTCCCAATACATGCGCAGGATCGACTGGCGCCACTTGCCGCCTGCCGTCATCCAGAGGTGCTGGATCGCGCCTTCGCCCTGGATGTCGGCCAGCGTGGCCGTCTGCCCGGGAGCGATGTCGATGTAGGGCGAGACCTTCCAGCCCGGGCCGAGATCGGCGGCAGCCTTCGCGGCCGGCCCGTCGGTGGAACGGCCTCCCTGGCCTCGGCCTCCGGTCGGATTCTCCGGGGTGATCGCGCGGGTTTTTGCGCTGGAGAGGCGCGACAGATTGCCGAGGTGCATGCCGAGTCCGTCGAAGGGGGCCGGGGCGGGGTTGACCTGTGCGAGGGCCTTGAACGCGAAGCAGGCGAGAAACAGCAACGTCGTGGTGATTTTCATGAGGGGGCTCCCATCACCTGCCCGTCGGTGGTGCACACGGATCGTGCACGATTCGGGGCAGGGCGTCCGTGGGGATTGTGTTGTTTAAGGGCGAGGCGATAGACCTCCCGCCGGTCCATCGGCTCCGTGCACCGCATCGCCCGCGCAAATGCCGCTGCGGTATCTTCGGCGCGAGGAGGGCGCCCGATGCGGACCGACGACGTGCACCTCGCGCCGCGCCAGCCTCGACCAAAAAAAGCCGGGCCTTGAAAGATTCGCACGGATTTCGGCGTTTTATGATCGAGGCCGCTTCAGTCATGCCCGGTCCTCGGCGAAACATTCCGTCCGCCGTACCAGACACCCGCTGGAGCTGGCCCCGCCTGTTGGCACCGCGGCGTTCCGCCGGCCGTTTGGCTCTCGGGGCGTCGATCCGCGACCACGGGCGCGCCATCTCATGCCATCCGCGCCAACGCCGCGCGTTCTCCGTCCCCGACACCCCCGCCGCACCGGACCGGTGCCATTCGCACCGTCGCACCGGCCCAAGGAAGGTAGCATGTCTGCAACCGCATCGACTCATCCCGCCGGCCCCTCGTTGCCGGTGTTACCGACGCTCGCCCCGGCTCTTCAGGTCGGCATCGGCGCGCTTCTACTGTCCGTTCCGCTCATCGCCATCCTCATCCGCCCTGAGATCGGAGAGGCGGCTTCAATCTACCTGCGGGTCTTTTCGGCCTGCGGAGGCGCGCTGATCGGCGCCGTCGTCCCCGGACTGTTGAACGTGCGCCTGCCCGTGCTCAAGGCCGGCGGCGCCCTGGCCGTCTTCGCGGCCATTTTCCTGCTCGATCCGCCTCACGCGGTCAGCGGACGCATCGGTCATGCCGCGGAGCGCCGGGCCGCCGAAGTCACGCGTAGTGTCGGCTACACTACGTGGCTGCGTTACGGCGCCCGCCTCGAGCCGGCGGAGTCGCTCGCCAGCATCGGGAAACCAGCCGGGTTTCCGGAAAGATTCGTCGGCACGCGCGGCGCGGGCGCCGGACGCGTGCGTCTGACCTACGACGCAGGGCGGAAGGTGTTCGTCGAAGAAACGGGCGAGGCCGATACGCCGTATTGGTTCTTCCGAATGGTCCGCTACGACAACGGCGTGCTCTGGCTCTACGACGATAACCGCCGCTACGCGATGCGACTGCCGGAGGCGGGTGGCTGGTGCGAGGTGTCGGAGGAGGGCGTCGACGGCCCTTTCCGCCGCCTCTATCAGGTGAAGGTCGGGTGACCTGCGCAACGCGCGGGAGGGCGCGCGGCTGAATCTCCCGGCGGCGGCGCGGCGTTCACCAGCCGTAGCTACGCTTGATGCGAAGCGGCTCGTAGAGCTCGGGGGAAATCTCCTGCAGAAAGCGACTCGGCGAGAGCAGCATGCCGCCACCATTGCCGCGCGTCGCGACCTTCGGGTAGCACAGGTAGAGTTCGTTCTTCGCCCGTGTGACCGCGACGTAGAAGAGACGGCGCTCTTCCTCGACGTCGCCGGCCTCGATCGAGCGGCGGCCGGGGAACTGCCCGTCGGCGAGACCGATCAGGAAGACGACATCGTATTCGAGACCCTTGGCCTGGTGCACGGTGGTGAGCTTGATGGCCTCCGCGTCGGGGTCGACCTGGCGGTCGCTGGTCTCGCTGTTGAGCAGCACGATCTGCGCGAGGAAATCCTGCATCGAGTCGAAGCGTGCGGCAAAGCCGGCCAGCGCGGTCAACTCGTCGAGACGTTCGACGTAATCGGCGAAGGCACCTTTCAGGTAATCGCCATACCAGCCCTCGATGCCGGTCTTCACGGCATCGCTGGGCTTGCCGCTGCGCATTGCGTCCGCCACTTGGCGCAGCGAGGCGCAGAAGTTGTCCCACTCCGGGCGCGCGTCCTTCGCCACCTTCGACTTCACGTCGTCGGTCGAGAGCGCGTCGAGGAAGTCCTGTTTCATGAGCTGGGCGTGCTCGCGCGCGGCCGCGTGGATCTTCTGCGCACCCTTTTCGCCGATTTTCGGAAGCAGCACCGCGATGCGCTGCCACGCCAGCTCGTCGCTCGCGTTGTAGACGAAGCGCAGCAACGCCACGAGGTCGCGCACGTGCTGTCGCTCGAAGAACTTCACGCCGCTTGTAATGTGATAAGGGATGCCGGCGCGGGAGAGCGCGAGCTGCACCTCGAGCGCGAGGAAGTGCGAACGGTAGAGCACCGCGACCTCGCTTGGCGAAACGCCCTCGTCCTCGATCAGCGCGCGCAGGCGCTTGAGGATGAACTCGGCCTGCTCGCGATCGTCCATCACCTGCACGACAAAGGGCTTTTGCGCGTGTCCGCGGGCGGCGCGCAGCTCCTTGTCGAAGTGCCGTCCCTTCGGCTGGGCCTCGAGCACGCCGTTGGCGAAGGCGAGGATCTCGGGGGTCGAGCGGTAATTCGTCTCGATGCGGTGGATCACCGTTCCCGGATGCCGCTCGGGGAACGACATGATGTTTTCGAAATTGGCGCCGCGCCACGAATAGATGCACTGCGCGTCGTCGCCGACGGCCATCACCCGGTGGTGGCCCGCCAGGGCGTCGACGATCTGCGCCTGGATTGTATTCGTATCCTGATACTCGTCGACGAGCACGTGCTTGAACCGGTGCGTGAAATACGAGGCGACCTCAGGTGTCTGAAGCAGCTTGAGCCAGTGTTCGAGCAGATCGTCGTAGTCGCACACGTTCTGCTCGCGCTTCTTCGCCGCGTAGGCGGCGGCGAAGGCCGGGATGCGGTGCTTGATGTCGCCGTATTGGGGGAAGTGGCGCTCGACCGTCTCCGCGATCGCGAGCTGCGTGTTGCGCGCGAGCGAGATCACGTTGAAGAGCGGTCCCGGGCGCGGGTTGACCTTGTCCTTGAAGAACAACTTGTCCTCGACCTCGACCGTCTGCTTGAGCAGCGATTCGGACTCCTCCGCGTCGAGGATCGTGAAGTTGCGGGGGAGCTTGATCGCTTCGCCGAACATGCGCAGCGCGCGGTGGCCGATGGAGTGGAAGGTGCCGCCCCAGAACCGCTGCGCCTCCACGCCGGTGAGATCGTGCACGCGGTGCAGCATCTCCTTGGCGGCCTTGTTGGTGAAGGTGAGGAGCAGGATCTCGCCGGGCTTGACGCCCTGGGACAGCAGATACGCGACGCGATAGGTGAGGGTGCGCGTCTTGCCCGAACCGGCGCCGGCGAGCACCAGGACCGGACCGGGCGCCGCGGTCACCGCGGCAAATTGTTCGTCGTTAAGCGACGCGCGAAAATCGATCGGCGGGATGCCGCCGGTGGCCGGAGAGTGGTCGTTATCGAGCAGGAAATCCATGCGGGCAGTCCTCGACGCTCGCGCATCGCGGCGCGGACGCAAAGCAAAGTTTTCCCCAGTCAGTCGGCCATCTGGGCGGCCACCTCGGGCGAAGGGCCGGCGGGATGGAACGCGCTGGAGGAAGGGTGGGCCCGACCTCGGCGCCCGCGTCGGGTTGCGGACGTCGGAAGCAGCCCGCTCGGAGATCGGGCCCGACCCGGGCACAAAGTGCATAACGGTCACTAAGGAACCGCCGGTTCATCCGTTGTGGATTTGGCGCGCCTGACAAATCCCTGACGATTTCCGCGCACTCTGCTGACACGCGTCCGCTTCGGCAGGTGTAACTTCTCTTCGCCATGAAATCCTCCATGCTTCTTGCCTGCCTCGGTGCGGCCCTTGCAGCCGCTCCCGCCCCGGCCCGGACCGCGCTCACGATCTACAATCAGAATTTTGCGGTGGTGCG
>DASWVO010000198.1:0-3478 GCA_036406235.1 Opitutaceae bacterium | reverse complement strand
AACTCGAGCCGGCGCGTTTCGTCCACACGTCCACGGAAATGGGACTGGCCACCCTGACGGAGCGCGGCATCGCCCGCGGCCGCGTGCATTGCATCCGGCGCGGGCTCGAGGTGTTTCCTCCCCTGAAAGCCCTGCGCCCGGAACGCTCATCCTTGCGCATCGTTTGTGTGGCCCGCCTCGTGGCGAAGAAAGGCCTCCAGCGCCAGCTGCGAATCTACGCCGCGCTGCGCTCGGCCGGCCAGGTGTTCGAAGCGCGCGTGCTCGGCGATGGTCCGCTCCGCGCCGAGTTGGAGCAGACCGTGGCGGAGCTCGGGTTGAGCGATCACGTGCGGTTTCTCGGGCACCAGCCGCAGCCCGAGGTGTGGCGCCAGCTCGCGTGGGCCGACGTTCTGGTGCACACGGGTGTCGTCGCGCCGAGCGGAGACCGCGATGGCTTGCCGAACGTCATTCCCGAGGCGATGGCGGCGGGGACGCTCGTGGTCACCTCACCGGTCGCAGGCACGATCGAGGCGATTTGCGACGGCGAGACGGGCCTCGTGGCCGACGTCGACGATCCGGTCGCGTGGGTGCGGGCGCTGCAGCGCCTGCAAACCGACGATGCGCTCGCGTCGCGCATGCAGGTCGCGGCCCGTCGCTGGGTGGAGGCAAGTTTCGACGCGCATCGCAACGCGGCCCGGTTGCACGCGTTGTTTGTGGAGGCGGCACGGCCATGATTTTTTTCGACGTCACCAAGGCTGCCGCGGCGGAGCATCGCTCGGGACTCATGCGGGTCAGTTCGCGGCTGCGCGAAGAGTTCGGACCTGTCGTCACGCCCGTCGCGTGGAAGCGGTGGGATCGTCGCGCGCACGCGACCGACTGGATGCTCACGCCCGAACTTTTCAGCGAAGCGGAGCGGCCGGGCCTGTGGAATTTGCTGCATGCGCCCCCGTGTCGTCTGGCCGCGATCTTTCACGATGCGATCCCGCTCAAGTGGCCGCACATCACGTGGCCACAGAGCGTCGCCCGGCATGCCGAGTATCTGAAGATGCTTGCTGAGTTTGACCGGGTGTTCGCGGTCTCGGCGGAGAGCCGGCGCGACTTGATCGGCTTCTGGCAATGGCAGGGCGTCAAACCGCGGGCCGTGGTTGATGTCGTCGCGCTCGGGGCGGATTTCAACGCCACACCGCGGATCACCGCCCGCTCCGACCTCTCGGCGCTCAACGCTCAACCCAGCCTGCTGTGTATTGGCATCCTGGAGCCGCGCAAAAATCAGGCTTTCCTGCTCGACGTCTGTGACGCGCTGTGGCGCGACGGCCTCGGCTTTGACCTTCACCTCGTCGGTCGGGTGAATCCCCACTTCGGTGGGCCGATCGCGACGAAAATCAAGGCGTTGAGGAAACGCTGGCCCGGGCTGCACTACCATGCGGCGGCGAGCGATGAGACCGTGGCCCGACTTTACGCCGGCGCGAGCGCGAGTGTCTTCCCGACGATTGCGGAGGGTTGCGGCCTGCCGCTGCTCGAATCGCTTTGGCGCGGCGTGCCATGCGTCTGCAGCGACCTTCCCGTGTTGCGAGAGAATGCGGACGCCGGCGGCTGCATTGCGGTGCCGGTCAACGACGCCGCAGGATGGATGGAAGCGCTGGGACGAATACTGACGGACCGTGGCTCGCTCGCCCGACTCACCCGCGAGGCGCAAACGCGTGCCCTCCCGACCTGGGCCGAGGCCGCCCGAGCGATCCGGGCCGCGCTGGCCAGCTAAAGTTTTTTCACTGCGTAGGCCATCGCCTCCGCGATGCGCTCGAGCTGCTCGTCCGTGTGCAGGGCGGAGATGGCGGTGCGGATCAGGTCCTTGCCGGGCGGCACCGCGGGGGCGATCGACATGACGGTGAACACGCCCTTTTCCAGCAGCGCCTGCCAGAATCGATATACGCGTTCTTTCGAGCCGAGCACGATCGGAACGGCGGGTGTTTCGCTGCCCCATGTATCCAGACCGAGCCCCTGAAGCATCGCCGTGTAGCGCTTCGTATTGGTCCAGAGCCGCGAGAGATGCTCCGGTTCGGTTTGCATCACGTCGAGTGAAATGGAGGCGACTGCGGCCTGGCTGGGACTGAGGGCGGCGCTGAAAATCGTCTGTTTCGAATGAGTGCGCAGGTACTCGATCACCTCTTGCGAGGCGGCGATGAATCCACCCGTGCCGGCGAGCGACTTCGACATGCTGCCGCAGATGATATCGACCTTGTCGTTGAGCTGGAAGTGGTCGACCGTGCCGCGGCCCTGCCGGCCGAGGACACCGAAGCCATGCGCGTCGTCGAGGACGCTGAAGCAGGCGTGTTCCTCGCCGATTGCGATCAACTCCGGGAGGTTCGCGATGTGTCCTTCCATTGAATACACGCCTTCGATCACGAGCATCCTGGCCGTGCCGGCGGGGAGGGTGCTAGCGACTTCGCGAAGATCGGCCGGGCTGTTGTGGGAAAAACGCTCGACGGTGGCCATCGACAGGCGGATGCCGTCCCAGAGGCAGGAGTGAATGTTTTTGTCGGCGAGGATGACATCGCCTTTCTGGGCGAACGCCGCGACACCCGCCATGCACGAGAGATAGCCGGCTGAGTGTACATGGCACGCCTCCCGACCGAGGAATGCCGCGAGTTTTTCCTCGAGGGCAACGTGATAGGCGCGCGAACCATTGGAGATGCGCGCCCCGGTCGAACTCGTGCCCCATTCGAGCATGGCGGCGCGGCCGGCCTCGATCACCTTGGGATGAAACGACAGCCCGAGGTAGTCGTTGCTCGCGAGCATGATCATGTCGCGACCATCGAGCTGGATGCTGGTGCCGCGTTGCGCCTCCATGGCGTGATAATACGGCGCATATTTGAGCCGCATTTTGGTCGCGTAGTCGTCGCCGCAACGCTCGAGGATCGCCTTTTTGTTTCTGGAAAACAGGGAAAACGCCATGGAACGGGTAACGTTAGGGAGGATGTGCCCGAAAATGAAAGGGCAAAGTCAGCCGGTCAGGAACGAGTTCGCGGGTGCACGTTGGACATCCAGATGAGGAGTTCGGTTGCGTAGTCGCTCCAGCGTTTGAACCGCCGCTGTTGGGCCTCTGCGCTCAGCGTGTCGCGCAGACCGGAATCGGCGAGCAGGCGTTCCATCGCCTGGGCCAGGTTTGCCGCGTCAACGGTGTCCAGGGTAATGCAGCCACCTCCGCGTGCGGATTCACCGAGGGCTCCCCGCGCCGAGCAGATGCAAGGTTTTCCCCGCTCCATGCTCTCGATCACCGGTAAGCCGAAGCCCTCCATGAGCGACGGATATACGGTGAACGCGCATTCGGCGTAAGCGGTCTCGAGCGCATCGTCATCGACGGGGCCGTCGTAGCGCAGCGGACGACCGGCTGCCTGCAGTGCGCGAACTTTCGCGAGGGCCTCGCGCCCTGTCTGCGCCTGTGCGAGTCCGATCAAGTGCAGTTCGAAACCCAGCCCGCGAGACCAGAGATTCTCGCACG
>DASWVO010000197.1:0-18128 GCA_036406235.1 Opitutaceae bacterium | reverse complement strand
TGGTCGAGCTCCCGTTCCGCCTGCAGCCGGCGCGCGCAGCCCGGACAGGTTCGCACGTGGGCTTCCACCGACGCCCGGTCGCTTTCGGACCCGTCGCCGGCGAGATACCACGGCAGCGCCTGCTCACAGTCGGTGCAGTTCATTCGGCGGATTGTTTGGAGATTGTGGTGTGGCCGGCGCGGCGGCCGGCGCGTCGGAGCGGGGGGAGCCGAGTTGTTCCCGCAGGCTGGTGCGCGCGCGCCCCAGGCGGGACATCACCGTGCCGATCGGGATCTTCAGCAGCTCGGCAATCTCACGGCACTTGAAGCCTTCGACGACCGCGAGCAGCAGCACGCTGCGCTGCTCAGCCGGCAGCGTGTCGATGGCCGCGAGAATCTCCTGGTGTTGCGCACCGCTCCCCGGCTCGGTCGCCGCGATGCCGTGCACGGCATCCACCTGGTCGAACGAGACGGTTTCGGGCCGCCGGCTCATCTTGCGCCGATGCTTGCTGAGCAGGTTGAAGAGGATCCGGAAGAGCCAGCCCTTGCAATTGGTGCCGGGCTCGAACTGGTCGAAGGCCTTCCACGCGCGCAACATCGTCTCCTGCACGAGATCCTCGGCGCAGGGGCGGTCCCGGGTCATCCGCACGGCAGCGCCGAGCAGGCCGGCCACATGCGGCATGGCCTCGCGTTCAAACGCAGCGTTTCGTTCGGACTCTCCGGTCACCTCGTTCGGTTTCGGTATGCGCTCAAAAGGGCCCCAGACGGGCAAAGTTCGCAACCGGCCGCGCGAACTCAACGCGGCGCTTCGTCCAACCGGCACTGGGCGTTGGCAGCCGTTCATGCGGGCGGGAGAGGTGGCGACGGCAACAGCCGCGGCCGGTAAAGCAGGCGGAGTCTCATGCGTGGTGGGCGGGTCTACGTGGCGGAAGGCGCCGGCTGGGCGCGGCGGAGAGGAGATCCCCTCCTTCGTATAAAGGCCCGCGCGGAGCGAATTCATCCCCGCCCATCGCTTTTTTCCGCCGACCAGGTGGGTCGGGGTTTATCCCCGACAGCTCGGGCCTGATACGCAACGCGCACGCGGCGGGCGTGGCGACCGTCCGGCCACCCCGCCCTGCAGCGTGCGGCCAAAATGTTCCAGCTCACCGCGCGGGCTTCGCGCTCATCGATTCACCGCCGTCATCCCCTGCGCGTGGTAACGCTCGCCCGCGGTCGCGCCGGGCGGGAGCACCGCGTCGATTTCCCGGCGGTCGTCGGCGGTCAGCGTCACGCCGGCGGTCCCGAGATTCTCGTCAAGATAACCGATGCGCTTCGTGCCCGGGATCGGCACGATGTCGTCGCCTTGCGCCAGCACCCACGCGAGCGCGAGCTGGCCCGGCGTGCAGCCTTTGCGTTGCGCGAGGTCCTGGATTTTTCCGACCAGCTCGAGGTTTTTTCGGAAATTCTCCCCCTGAAAGCGGGGCGAGGCGCGGCGGTAGTCGTCGGCCGGCAGGTCGTCGAAGGTCTTGAACTGTCCCGTGAGAAACCCGCGCCCGAGCGGGCTGTAGGCGACGAAGGCGATGCCGAGCTCGCGCACCGTCGGGAGCACCTCGCTCTCCGGGTCGCGGCTCCACAGCGAATACTCCGTCTGCAGCGCCGCGATCGGGTGCACGGCGGCCGCACGGCGGATCGTCGCGGGCGCCGCCTCCGAGAGACCGAGGTGCCGCACCTTGCCGGCCCGGACGAGCTCCGCCATCGCGCCCACCGTCTCCTCGATCGGCACCTGCGGATCGACGCGGTGCTGATAATAGAGGTCGATCGTGTCGACCTTCAGCCGGCGCAGGCTCGCCTCGCAGCAGTCGCGTACGTAGGCCGGATCGCCGCGCACGCCAAGAAACTCGCCGTTCGGCCCGCGCACGTTGCCGAACTTCGTCGCCAACACGACGGCGTCGCGCCGGCCCGCGATCGCCTGACCGACGAGGCGCTCGTTGCGACCGACGCCATACATGTCCGCCGTATCCAAAAAGTTTCCGCCGGCGTCGAGGTAGCGGTGGATCACGCGAATCGATTCCGCGTCGTTCATCTGGCTGGGGTCGTAGAACTCGCTCATGCCCATGCAGCCCAGCCCGATTGCGGCGACCTCCGGCCCGTGAGCCCCGAGACGCCGCCTGCCCAAGGAAAGATGCGTAGCCATGCCGGCCAATGAGCGCGGGCGCGCGGCGAGTTCAAGCCGCCGCCCCGATTTTCCCCACGGCCGCGGCACGCCAGGCGCAGCGCCAGCCGCCATTTTTCCGCGCCACCGCGCCGGCCGTCCCGGAGATTGCGGCCAAAGGGCTTTGCCTCCTTCGGCCGCCTCGCAAACCTGAGCTGCGAACATCCCCCCGTCTATGCCTCCCTTCCCCATGCCTGCCCGCCTGCTCCTGTCGCTCGCGGCGACCGCCGTCACGCGCGGCACCGCAACTGAGCAACCACGGCACTCCGCCCCGCCCCTGAACGCAGGGCTCCGCGTGAGCGCCGACGGACGCCATCTCGAAGACGCGGCCGGCCGGCCGTTTTTCTGGCTTGGCGACACCGCCTGGGAGCTCCTCCACCGCGCGGACGCCGACGAGGCCGCCGCGTACCTCTCGGATCGCGCCGCCAAAGGTTTCAACGTGATTCTCACGGTCGTACTCGCCGAGCAGAACGGACTCACGGCCCCCAATGCCCAGGGACACCTTCCGCTGATCGACGAGGATCCGACCCGCCCGAATGAGGCGTATTTTCTCCACGTCGACCACGTGATCGCGAAAGCCCGCGCGCTCGGGCTTCACGTCGGCCTGCTCCCGACGTGGGGCGACAAGTTCAACCGCCGGTGGGGCATCGGCCCGGAAGTGTTCACGCCCGCAAACGCCCGCACCTACGGCGCCTGGCTCGCCGCGCGCTACCGCGACGCACCGGTCATCTGGATCCTCGGCGGCGACCGCCTCCCCGACCAGCCCGTGCACACCGAGATCATCGACGCGATGGCCGCCGGCATCCGCTCCATCGCCGGTGACCGGCAGCTCATCACCTATCACCCGTGGGGCGAGCGGAGTTCGTCGGAGGTTTTCCACGACCGCCCCTGGCTCGATTTCAATCTGTTCCAGTCCGGTCATGCCCGGCGCGACGGTTTGAATTTCGAGATGACGCGGCGCGACCGCGCGCTCACGCCGGCCAAGCCCGTGATCGACGGCGAACCGTGTTACGAGGACCATCCCGTCAACTGGAAGCGCGGCCCGGGCGACGAGTGGTTTGGCGAATTCGAAGTGCGGCGCGCCGCCTACTGGTCCCTACTCGCGGGCGCGGCAGGTCACACCTACGGCAACCACAATCTCTGGCAACTGTGGCAGCCCGGCCGCGCGCCCATCTCGCACGCGCGCACCCCGTGGCGCCAGGCGCTGGAACACCCCGGTGCCTCGCAGATGGGAATCATGCGGCGGCTCTTCGAGACGCGGCCGTGGACGCGCCTGCGGCCGCGCGACGACGTCCTCGGCGACCTGCCCGCCGCGCCAGAGGCCACCGTGCTCGCCGCCGTCGATGCCGACGGACGCTTCGTGTTGGTCTACACTCCGTTCGGCCACGCATTTTCGCTGGCCCGAAGCGCCCTGGCGGGAACGCCGCTCAAGGCGCAATGGATCGACCCGCGGAGGGGCGCACATCACGAGATTTCCCTGTCCGAGACCAGCGAAGCCGCGCTCGCGTTCGATCCGCCGGGCGAACCCGCGCGGGGCAACGACTGGGTGCTCGCCGTGGAGTCCGTTGCCCCGTAGCCGCGCCCAACGCCTCCGCGATCCGCCCCCGCCTGAAACCGATGGTTGCGGGGCGGAATCGCTGACCCGCCGTGGGTGGGTCGGGCTGCTTTACGCCTGGCAGGTCGGAGATTACCCCGGCTCAAGGCGTGCGGCTGACGTCGGGCTGATGACCTTTGGCGGCGGGGATGGCCGCCACGTCCGTCGCGGGACGGACTTTTGTCTGCCGCGGCCGCGACAGCGCGCCGACCGCGAGCCCCACCACCGCGCCCAGCAACGCCGCCAGCTGGATGACCAGAGCGGCCGACATCGAAACCTGCCACGCGACGAAGCGCACCGCGATCGGTTCCGCGTTCTGAACGCTGAACACCGCGACGAGGATCAACAGCACGATGACAAACAGCCAGGACAGTTTCATAACCGCGCCACCCTACGCGGGGCCGCCGCCGGGCGCAGCATTTCATTTCGCCTCACTCCCCACAAAGCAGAGTGCCGCCCATGCGCGACGCCAGATGCGGCGCAACAATCACCGGATCGTCACACGCGTCATCCCGCTCGTGCGGTAGGATCGCCCGCCTCGATGCGCCTCGCCGCCGCGAAGCGACCGGATCGGTCTTCCTCTACTGCACTTCCCATGAAATCACGTTCCCGTGCGTTTGCGCTTTGGCTTTTCCTCGCCGCGAGGGCGGCCGCGGTGCCCGTCGCGCCCGTGGTGATCACCGAGCCCGTGCGCCTGGACACCGACGATCCCGCCATCTGGATCGATCGCGCGAATCCGTCGCGCAGCCTCATCCTGGGGACCGACAAGGACGCCGATAACGGCGGACTGTATGTCTTCGACCTGCAGGGCCGCATCCTCCGCGACCGCACCGTTCTCGGCCTCAAGCGGCCCAACAACGTCGACGTCGTCAGCGGCTTTTCCCTCGGCGGCGCCACGGTCGACCTCGCCGTCGTCACAGAACGCAACGCCGGCCGGCTGCGCGTCTTCACGGTGCCCGACCTGCGGGCGGTCGACGGCGGCGGGCTGCCCGTGTTCGACGGCGATCCGGAGCGGCTCCCCATGGGCGTTGCCATGTATCGGCGTCAGCATGACAACGCAATCTTTGCCATCGTCGCCGCGCGCACCGGCCCGTCCGCAGGCTACCTCTGGCAATACCGGCTCGAGGACGACGGCCGCGGTCGCGTGCGCGCGGTCAAGGTGCGGGAGTTCGGCGCCTACAGCGGCACGAAGGAGATCGAGGCCGTCGCCGTCGATGCGGAGCTCGGCCACGTCTACTACTCCGACGAGCGTCACGGCATCCGCCAGTATCCGGCCGATCCCGACGCACCGGACGCCGGTCGGGAGCTCGGCGTGTTCGGGACCGAGGGGTTCGTCGGCGACCGCGAAGGAATCTCGATTTATCCCACGGGGCCGCGGACGGGTTACCTCATCGTATCCAATCAGGACGGCAGCCGCTTCCGTCTCTACCGGCGCGAGGGCGAGCCGGGCCGGCCCTATGCGCACGCCTTCGTGAAGGAAGTGGAGCTCGCGGCCCGCGAAAGCGACGGCAACGACGTCACCGCAACCACGCTCGACCCGCGCTTCCCCGGCGGGCTCTTCGTGGCGATGTCGAACGATCGGACGTTCCACTACTACGCGTGGCAGCAGTTGCTCGACGCCGCTCCCGCGCCGCCCTCCGGGCCGTAGGCGCACCCGGGGAAGAACCGGCACGTCCCAATGAACGGGCCGGTTGAATGCCCTCTCCGGCTTTACGTCGCGGGACCGCCGAGCATCTGCTCCAGCAACGGCTGCATCGCCTCCGCCCACAGCTGGTAACCCGCCGCGGTCGGGTGCAATTGGTCGGGCATGATCGGGAAGGGAATCTTGCCGTCCTGCCCGAGGAACTGGGCGTTGATGTCGAGGAAGCGCACGGTCTTGCCGTCGTCGAGCTTCGTGAGCTCGGCGTTCACCGCGTCGATGACCGCCATGCGTTTCGCGGCGTCGGCGACCGCCTGCTCGGTGATCACCCCCTCGTTGTTCTTGCGCGCGCCGCGCGGAAAGATCGCCAGCACGAGCACCTTGGCCGAAGGGAGTTTGGCCCGGATCATTTCGACGATCTTCTTGTCCGCCGCGGCAATCTCTGCCGCGGTGTGGCCGGCGGAGTTGTTGGTGCCGAGCATGAGGACCACCACCTTCGGGTCGATGCCGTCGAGCTCGCCGTTCTCGATGCGCCAGATGACGTGCTGCGTCTGGTCGCCGCCGATGCCGAAATTCGCCGGCTGCAGCTTGCCGTAAAAGTGCTCCCACACGTGCGGCGCCTTCCGCCAGCCCTCCGTGATCGAGTCGCCGAGGAAAAGCACGCCGATCGGGCCGGCCTTGCCGCGCTCGAGAAACGACGCGTGCATCTGCTGAAACCGGCCGCGGGGGTCCTTCTTCTCGATCGCCGCGCTCGCGTCGACCTTCGCCGGCGGCGCGGATGGCGCCGGGGGTGTGGCGGTCTGTGCGATCGCGACCGAAAGCAACAGGGGCAGTGTAACAAGCGCCAGGATACGGCGCAGGGCATGATGGTTGTTCATAGGGATAAGGGACAAAGCGACCTCCGTGTTATGAACCAAGCCGCGCCCGCGGCAACCCTGCGGTTCGGCGTTGTGCGCGGGCGGCGCCCGAATTGCGGTCCGGCCCGACGCGGTTATGTTCGCGCCTCAACCCTCCACGAGAAAGGCCCTTGTCATGATCCGAAAACTCAAGAGCGGCGGCTACCGGCTGTATTCACGGAAGAAAAATCCCCGGACCGGAAAGCGGCGCAACCTCGGCACCTTCAAAACCCGCGGCGCGGCCGAGAAGCACGAGCGCGCCGTGCAGTATTTCAAACGGCACTGAGCGCGTGTTCGGTTGCGGCGGCTCGCCCGTGATTGCAGGAGCGCGCTTGAATTCTCTCAACGCCTTTCCGTAGCGCGGTGCTTCAGCCCGCGCTCGTTGCGCTTCCAAGCGCGGCTGAAGCACCGCGCTACCTCGGGTAGCCACCGCGCACCGTTAATCACAGCTCCTACTCAGGTCTCAGGTGTCAGCCCTGTCCCCTCGGCCGCGCTCCAGTCCAGCAGGATGTTCCAGTTATAGACCCGGTCGGCGGGCAGCGTCGGCGTCGTCGCGTTGTCGATTTCTGGATACACGTTCTGCGGCGGCGTCACCGTCGCGTCCCGGCCGAAGACGAAGTCCTGGTCCTCGACGATCGTCCGGTAGGCCTTGTTCAACGCGAGCGCCCGCTCGCGCGAGGGCACGATCAGGTCGTAGACATCCCTCGCCGCCGCGACCTTCGCGCGGTCCACCGTGCCGTCGGCCTTGAACCAGCGCCGGGCCATCTCGTCGTTGTTGCGAAATTCGCTGCCGCCGCCGACGCGCTCGAGGTAGGTCGCGATCTCCCCGCGGGTCTCCCCCTGGGTCGGTGCGTCCGGCATTCCTTTCAGCGTGAGGTAGCCCCAGCCGCGCGCGCCATCGACCTTGCGCGCGAGGCTGAAGGTCTTGTCGATCGTCGAGCCGATCGAGTTGTGGCAGCCCATGCAGAACAGGTTTTCCTCGAAGGTATTCACGCGCAGGCGACCGTGGCGGTCCTCGATGAAGCCCTGGATCGACCAGCCGCTGCCGTTGTCGAGCCCCCAGTCGCCAAGATTCTGATACCCCGGGAGGTTGCCCGCCTCTTTTTCGAAGGCCTCGAGCTGATACCGGCGCGCGTAAACCGGCTTCACGAACTCCCGCCACTTCTTCATGTAGCGCACCTCCTTCAGCCGCGGGGAGGGCCCGATTTCGCCCGACGCGGACACGCCGAGATACCGCACCGTGTGCATGAATTCCGTGCCCTGCGGATACAGATGCGTGTCGATGAACGCCCCCTCCGCGCGACCGACGTAGGCGCTCACGTCGGTGAGGTGGTCGACGACCGTCAGTCGCCCGTCGCCATTGAGGTCGCGGCCGACCTTGTTCTCATCCAGCGGCAGGCAGCCGATCTCGGCCACGCCTTTGATCTTCGCCTCGAGGATCGCGAGGTTGGCCTTGTAAACGTCCGGCTGGGCGGCGCCGGCCCGGTCGGTGCGGAACGCCTCCGGCAGCCGGATCATCACGTCGTCGGTCGAGCCGTTGGTCGGCCAGAAGGTGCTGGGAAACGGCTTGTAGGTGAACGCGACCCAGCCGCTGCCATCGCGCGCGAAGCCCTCCGCGTCGAAGGCCTCGGGCCCGAGTTGCACGTTCGCCAGGTCGGGGATCCAGCCGCGGAAGCCCGCCTCCCGCAGCCGGCCGGGAAGCTCGGAGTAGTTTTCCTCCTGTACATACGCGAGGATCTCGTCGTCGCTGATCGCCGCCACGCGCTCCGTGCGGTCCTCGAAGAGGTTCTTCCAGTGGTTCGTCATCCCCAGTTCGCTGAACGAGTAGGCCTGCTGGAGATCCAGGTCGTTCATCACGTTTTCCCGCCCCGGCAGGGCATCCTGGTGGCAGGTGTAGCAGGGATTATTGATCCCGCCGGTCTTCGTATAGCACTGGGGCGGCACGATCGCCTCGCGATTACCCACGGTTACCACGGGGTGCACCTTCGGCGCCGGCGGAATCACCGCTGTATTCGCGCGCAACGCCTGCAGCACGCGCTCGGGCCAGACCGCCTCCGGCACCGGCTGCGAATGCAGCGAGACGGCGCACAGCGAGCCGATATATAAACCATACGCAGCCAAAACCGTCAGCCACCAGCGTTGCTTCGAGATCATGATAAGAACGGATTTAGTAAGTGCCTGGCTGGATGACCTGAGGCGGAGTGCCCGCGAAACTTACGAAAGACACGAAAAGAAAAGCCACCCTGGGCGCCTGCCGCTTGAGGGCTGACAGCCGGACGGCCACAAGCCCGCCGCCGCCTGCCCTTTCGTGTATTGGCAGGCTGTCGCTTCGCTCGGTACGTGTGTTTCGTGGGCTCACCTTCCGACACACAGCACCAGCCGCCGCCGCCCACCGCCAAGCGTGAAAATGTGCCAAGCTGGTGACGTTTGTTACGGTTGATCACAGTCCGGTCACGATTCGGTGTCGTGAATAGAAAACGTTATATCAAACGGTCCGCGCGAATAGCTCCGGTTATGCGACACGAAAACGTAACGGCTCAAAGGCCGGTGCGGCTTTGATTAAATGGCGGTCGGGCGCTCAATCACGCCGGCGTCCTTGAGCAGCGCGCCAGCCGCCGCCCCGGGGACGCCGTTTCCGACCTGTGTACAACGACCACCACATGAATACTACCAAGACTCGCTTCGACACACTGACGGGCATGGCTGCGCTGGCGGCCTGCGCCCTCGGCGCCGCCCCGGCCCACGCCGGCGGCTCCGGCATCTGGTTCACGCCCCTCACCGAATCGGCCCCTGTCGTCGCGCCGAACGATCTCGCCGAACTCGCCGCTCCGTGGGCCACCCCCGAGGGCATCCTTCAGACCAACCTCCTCAGCCTGCGCGAGGTCGAGGACCAGGTGCTCAGCCCGATGCAGTCGATCGTCCGCGTGCCGGCCGGCAGCCAGGGCTCGATGATCGACATGATCGCCTACGACCCGTCCGGCGAATTCCTCTTCCTCCCGCACGAGACGCCCTTCGGCGCCGGCGTCTCCCGCCACGACATCCAGGCGCGCGTCACCGAGGTGCTCTTCCAGGGCGACCAGAAAGGACAGGCCGGCGACTGGTCCCACGACTACGGCGCTTTCGACCCGTGCCGCTTCACACCCAACGACACCCTCTTCCTCGCCGAGGAGTGGGCCGGCCAGGGCCGCGTGATCGAGGTGCTCAACCCGTTCGCCGAGCCCGCCGACATCCAGGTGCGCGAGCTCGACAGCATCGCCAACGTCGCGCACGAGGGCATCACCTTCAGCAAGCAGGACCCGCGGGTGATCTACTTCGTCGACGAGTACAACTCGGGCTCGATCTACAAGTTCGTGATGTCACGCCCCGGCGACTACACGCGCGGCCAGACGTTCGTGCTCAAGGTCGACGCGTTCGCGGGCAACGTGACCGAGGACTACAACAGCGCGACCAATGCCAGCCAGCCCCGCACCGGCCCGGCCACCTGGGTCCCGCTGACCAACGCCCACGGCAAGCCCCTCCCCGGCATCGCCAATCCCTTTGACAACGCCGCGCTCGGCGGCCGCACCGCCGCGGACGACGCCGGCGGCACGCCCTACGGCCGCCCCGAGGACACCGAGATCGGCCGCCTCCGCAATGGCCGCGAGGTCGTCTATTTCGCCGCCACGTCCGAGAACACGGTCTACTCGATCGAGATCGGCCGCGGCGACAAGGCCGTCGTGCGCACCCTGTTCAGCCGCGCGACGCCCAAGAACGTCGGCTTTCCCGCCACGACCGGCGAGATCGACTCCCCGGACAACCTCGCCCAGGACGCGCTCGGCAACATCTACATCGTCGAAGACGCGCCCAACGGCTCCAATGTGGGCGGCGACATCTGGTTCGCCCGCGACGCCGACAACGACGGCATCGCCGAGTCGGTGGACCACTTCATGAGCATCCGCGCCGACGGCTGCGAAGCGACGGGCATGATCTTCAATCCGGCCAAGCCGACGGAGTTCGTCGTCGCGGTGCAGCACCCCGACAGCACCGACCTCGCGCAAGTCCCCAACGGCCTTGGCGACGCGGTGTGGCGCTTCGATCTCTCCACGATCGACAACAAGGCCTTCCTCAAGCGCCTCGAGAAAGCCGGCCGCCCCCGCCACAAGCACGACGGCAAGGACTGGTAACACCCCGCCGCGCCCGAGGCGGGCCGGAGGCGCCGAACCCGCGCGCTCCGTCGCCCGCCCAACCCCACAGCCGCACCCGCAAGGTGCGGCTTTTTTGTATCCATTCTCTCGCGACGTGACGGCCCCGATCCTGTGGTTCGGGCCTTACGCCCGACGGTTCCGGCCCGGCCCTCAAAGCTGCCGGGCATGAAGGCCGACCCGCACCCGGCGACCGCGCCCGGCCGCCTCCCCCATCCCGGGTGATCTATAATTATCAATTTCCTCACGTCCGCTGCGCGCACTCTCCGGCAATCCCGGGCGCCTTCCCTAGGAGAATTACCTCAGCCACACGGCGATTGACATCTGATAACTATTATCCACTCATGCCGGACAGCGCCGCCACCCCACCGGCAGCACCCCGGCTGGATGCATCCGTCGTCGCGGACTCCGGCCTCCAACCCCGCCCCGATGAACACCCTCGACTCCTCCGTCGTCCTCGCCGGCCGGTGCGCGCTCGTCGCGCTCGGCCTCGCCGCCGCCCCGCTGTGGGCCCTCGATCCCGCGTTGCCACCCTCTGGCAACTTCGACCTCAGCAACTGGAACCTCACCCTGCCCGTCGACAGCACCGGCGGCTCCGCCGGCACCCCCGTGACGATCAGCACCGCCGATCTTCAGGGCTACACGGATTCGTGGTTCTACACCGGCTTCGACGGCGCGATGGTCTTCCGCTGCCCGGCCGTCGGCGCCTCGACCTCCGGCTCGAGCCACCCGCGCACCGAGTTCCGCGAACTGCTCAACCCGCGCGCGGGCATCGTCAACTGGACGGCCGACGGCACGCACTCGATGACGGGCTCGGTGCGCATCAACGCCCTCGATCCCCATCCCTACGGCAATGTATCCTTTGCCCAAGTACACGGCTACGCGAACAAGAACACCGGCTTCGGGCGCGACGATCCGTTCATCCTGCTCAAATACGACGCGACGAAGAGCCCCGCCGAGGTCTGGGCGTCCGTCCGCTACCTGGTGGGTGGCGCCCCCGACCCGAACCACAGCAACCGGACGGGCGCCCACCTCTCCTTCGGCACCGCCCCGCTCGGCGCGACCATCGGCTACCGGATCGAGATAAGGAACGGCACCGCCTTCATCCGCGTCTCCGGCACTTCGGCTCCGGAGGCCGAGAAGGAGCAGTCGGTCAATTTCTACGAGAACGATCCCGCCTGGAAGGGCGTGCCGTTCTACTTCAAGGCGGGCAACTACCACGTCGGCACCGACGGCTCCAGCGACGCCCGGCTCTCCTATTATCGGCTCGAGAAGAGCCACCTCGTGCTGCGCACCGATGACTTCACCGGCAGCAACGCCGCCACCGAGCGCGCCCGCTGGTTCGCGCAGACCGCTTCGAAGCTCAACGTCGCCGGCAGCGCGCTCGTCCTCTCCCCCGCCTGCACCGCGCTCACGTATTTCACCGGCAGCACCCCGATCGACCTCGGCCCCAACGAAACCCTGCAGGCCACCTTTCAGCTGACGGTGCAGGGCTCCTCGCTGCCCGCCACCAACGACGTCTTCCGCGTCGCCCTGCTCAACTCCTGCTCGACCGTCACCACCGGCGGCGGCGACCCCAACCACGCCACCTCGCCGCAGCGCGTCAGCGCCGACGGCTACGCGGTGACCGGAAGCATGTTCGATCATTACAGCGGCTACATGGTCGGCGTGAACCTCAACCCCGCCACCAACGACGCGATGAAGATCTACACCCGCACGCCCGCCACGAAGCCCAACAACGGCGTGCTCGGCACCGGTTCCTACACACAGATCGGCGTCACCGGCGGCGAAGGCCCCAACCGCGGCTTCACACCCGATACGATCTACACCGGCACGCTGACGATCCACCGCTTCGCCAACGGCACGGTCAACGCCACGCTCACCTTCATCGGCACCGGCGGCGCCTACTGGCGTTACCGGCTCACGGATACGGTCGGGAGCACGCCCACGTACACCTTCGACACCCTCGGCTTTTATCTCGGCAGCGGCGGCGGTCTGACGTCGGTGACGCTCGACAACCTCGCCGTCACCTACTCCACCACCCCGCCCCCGCTCTGATTCCGCCCCGGTCGCCCGGCGCCTTCAGTCCGCATGGCGCCGCGGGTGGCGGACCGCCGCTACCGGTTTCGAGTCTCCCGGTCATTTTCGAGGTAGCGCGGTGCTTCAGCCCGCGCCTGAAAGCGCCACGAGCGCGGGCTAAAGCATCGCGCTACCTCGGACAGCCGACGTGCACCTGCTTCGGGCGGCGGATCCGCGGCCCCACCCCGCCGTCCTCCGCCGCCATTTCGAGCGCTATTTCGGGCGGTTGATCAGGCGGCGGGTCGGCCTGGCGGCCGGCGCCGCGAGCACCGACTCGCCCCAGCGCCAAAGCTTCCGCAGGGCGGGCACCAGCGAGCGTCCCAGCGGCGTGAGGCGGTAGCCGGTGCGCGGGGGAGTCGTCGGGTAGATCCGGCGCTCCACGACGCCGTGCGCCTCCAGTTCCTGTAATTGACGGCTCAATACGCGCGCCGTGAGTTCAGGAAACTGCCGGCGCAGGGCGTTGAACCCCTGCTCGCCGGCGATGAGGTGCCAGAGGACCACGCCCTTCCACTTGCCGCCGATCACGTCGAGCGCCGCCTCGATCGCGCAACCCGGCGCGCCGCAATAGTCGCGATGGCGCGGCACGCGCACACGCGCCGCGCCGGGCGCCGCGGTGGGAAGCGGCGGGCGGTGACAAAAAGGTGCCTTCTTCACGGTTCGGGCCATCCAGGTTAAGTGTGCAGCACCATGAAAATCTTCGTGACCGGAGCAACTGGATACATCGGCGGATCCGTCGCCGTGCGACTCGCTCAGGCAGGACACACGGTCCGCGGCTTGTGCCGCGATCCGCAAAAAGCGGGGCCCCTCCGGGCGCTCGGCATCGAACCCGTCGCCGGCGCGCTGCACGACGAGGCACTGCTCAAGGAGGAGGCGCTCCGCGCCGACGCCGTGATCAACGCCGCCGATGCCGACGACCCCTATGCGCTCCAGGCGTTGCTGGCCGGCTTGCACGGCTCCGGCAGGCGCCTGATCCACACGAGCGGCTCGAGCGTCGTGGGCGACCGGGCAGCGGGCGCGCCGAGTGAGCGTGTGTTCACGGAGGACACGCCGCGACCCGTGCGCTGGGAGAAACGCCTCCGCTGCGAAACCGATGCGGCCGTGGTGAGCGCCGCCGGGGCCGGCGTCGCTTCCGTGGTGTTGTGCCCGTGCCTGGTCTATGGCGCGGGGCTCGGCCTCAATCCGGAGAGCATCCAGGTGCCGGGACTCATCCGCACCGCCCGGCAGCACGGCGCGGCCCGCTACATCGGCGCGGGGCAAAACCGCTGGTCGACGGTCCACATCGGCGACCTGGTGGAAGCCTATGTGCTCGCCCTCACGCGAGCGCCCGCCGGCTCGTTTTTCTTCGTGGAAAACGGGGAGATCGCGATGGCGACGCTCGCGCAGCGCCTTCACGAGCAGCTCGGTTTCGAGGGGAAAGCGCAGAGCTGGAGCGCGGAAGAGGCGGCCGGGGAATGGGGGCGGGAAGGCGCACACTTCGCCTTCGGCTCGAACAGCCGTGTATCATCGTTAAAACTACGCGCCATGCTTGGGTGGAACCCGCGACACGCCAGCGTGCTGGAAGATCTTCCCCGCTGCATCCGCAGTCTGGAAGCGGCCGCGCGCTGACGTTCTCCTGCAGAGGCAGCGTTCACAGCCGGTGCCCCGCTGATGACTGCGGAGGGTTTCACGCGCACCCGGGTCCTTGATCCACCGCCGGCGCCGGCTTACAGCCGCGGGTCTTCGAACTCGGCGGGCTTGATCTGATAATCGGCGCGGTCGAGCACGTGCGTGCCCGCCAGCACCTCCGGCGACGAGGACGTCGCCGCTCCGGGAAACGGCCTGCACCCGAGCAGCCCGTTTCCCGGTTCAGCGCCTCGGAACGGCCGGCAGACAGCGGCCGCCGTCCAGAGACGGCCTCTTTCCACAGATGGCGGTCGGACGACCGCCGCTACCGCAGTCCCGCGCCCCGCCTGAAGTCACTCAGGTCTCAGGTTTCAGGTCTCCGCCCTCCGACCACCGACCACTGACTACCGTCCACCCCGGGTTATAAACCCAATCAGAATCGATTCTGTTATTCCGGCCTGATCGCCAGCGCCTGTGCGATTCCGTGCGCGGGTGGCCATTATGGGGTGTGCAGCGTGATAGATGACCCAACATTGCTCCGTCGTTACAGCGAGTCCGGCTCGGAAGAGGCGTTCACCGAGCTGGTTTCCCGGCACTTCAACCTCGTGTACTTCGCCGCGCTCCGGCAACTGCCGCACGCGCCGAACCTCGCCGAGGAAGTGGCGCAGCGCACCTTCTGCCTGCTCGCCCGCAAAGCGCCGGCCCTCGCGCGCCACCCGGCGCTCGCCGGCTGGTTGCACACCACCGCGCTGTTCGCCGCGCGCGACCTCCGCCGGGCCGAGACCCGTCGCCATCATCGCGAGCAGCAGGCCTTCGCGATGAACGAAATGCTCTCCGACCCATCGCCCGAGGTGGAGTGGGAGCGCATCCGTCCCGTGATCGACTCTGCCCTCGGCGAGCTCGAGCCCCGCGACCGCGAGGCGATCCTCCTCCGCTTTTTTGAAAACCGTCCCTACGCCGAGATCGGCGCCGTCCTGAACCTGACCGCCAACACCGTCCGCATGCGGATCGAGCGCGCGACCGACCGGCTGCGCACGGCGCTCGCGCGACGCGGCGTCACCTCAACCGCCGCGGCCCTGGGCGCTGCGCTCACCGTGCCTGGCGGCGTCGCCGCGCCGGCCGGACTTGCCCACCAGACCTCCGCCGCCGCCCTCGCAGGCGCAGGCACCGTGGGCATCGGCGCCACCCTCTTCACCACCCTCCAACTCATGATCTCCGCCAAAACCATCGCCACCTCCGCCACCGCGGCCGCCCTCGTCGCGCTGGGCGTCGCCCTGCACCAGCACCAGCAACTCGCCTCGGCCCACGCCGCCGGCGCCGCCCTGCGCCAGCAGCAGGCGGAGCTCCAAGGCCGTATTCAGGATCTCGAGACGAAACTGGCTTCCGTTGAAGCGCGCGCCGCCGACTCCGCAGACGGGCAGCTTGCGGCCGTGCCGTCAGCCACGGCGACGGATACGCTCGCTCCGCCCGCCGCTCCGGTCACTCGCGATCAAGTGGAGGCGCGCTACCGGAAGGCCCGCGAGCTCGCAAAGAGCGGCCGCCATGCCGAGGCGCTCGGCGAATACCTCTGGTGCTACGATACCGGCATGCGCCAGGTGGAAGGATATTTCATCACCCGCTACTCCGCCGTGCTCGAGGCCATCGCCGCGCTCGGCAAAGACTATCCGCCCGCCCTCGATGCGTTGCGCCAGCGCCGCGATGCCGCCGAGGCCCGGCTGCGCCTCAGCGCGACCGACATGGAGGCCGGCAAGGACTACGGGCAGATTAATCACGTGCTCGGCGAAGACGCTACCACCTACGCCTATTTCGATTCGCTCCCCGAGGACGACCCGCGGCGGCAGCATATCTTCGACACCTCCATCCGCCGTCTCATGGAGTCGCGCCGCTACCGCGAGTTGGACAAGGCCATGCCCTACGTCGGCATGCCGAAAGTCTGGGAGGAGATGGTCGAGGTCGCACGCAACATCCCCAACGAAGCGGCACGCCAGCAATGCCGGCGCAACGTCATCCGTTTCGCCGCCAGCCAGGTGGAACTGCGCGCCGGCGCCGGCAACGAAGTTAACGCGAACGACATGATCGAGCGCCTGCTGATCTTCGACGCCTCGCCCGAAACCATCGCCACGATCAACGAGCACCTCGTTCGCTCCGGCCGCGCAGACCTCGTGATCAAGCCGTAGTGAGGCCCGCGCGCGCCCCGACACCAGGGCGCGGCTTCGTCCGCACTCAGCGGATACGGCGACTCCACCGGCCATTGGTCAGCCCGTAATCCGCGGCGTTGTCTCAATGCAGAGTCCACAGCAGCCGCGGAGATGGAGGACACACGGGCACAGCGGACTCGCCCCCTCAGTAGCCGCGAGCACCAGCGAGTGACCGTCCGCCCTCCGTCCACTGTCTACCGTCTACCGTCTACCGTCCACGGTCCTCTCCGCCGTCCGCCGAGTCGAATGTTAGACTTTCCTGCCTTTTGACCGTCCGAATCGCCCGGACAGGATGGCGTTTGCGGCTTTCGGACGGAGTTGCCGACCCATCTCTGGCGCTCCCCTCGAAGGGCCTTCTCAGCCATGGCAGTGAAAATCGCCGACGCCCCCCTCATCACTCATCTCTATACCGCGGACCCCTCTGCTCACGTGTTCGAAGGGAGGCTGTATCTCTATCCCTCCCACGACCGCGACACGGGCATCCCCGACAACGACTTGGGCGACCAATACGACATGGCCGACTACCATGTGTTCTCGATGGACGACCCGGCCGGGCCGGTGACGGACCATGGCGTCGCGCTCGCGCTTCAGGACGTGCCGTGGGCCAGCAAGCAGCTCTGGGCGCCGGACGCGGCGTATCGGGACGGGCACTACTACCTCTACTTCCCCGCGCGCGACAAAGCCGGGCTCTTCCGCATCGGCGTCGCCAGCAGCCGCCGGCCCGAGGGCCCGTTCAAGGCCGAGCCCGAGCCGATCAAGGGCAGCTACAGCATCGACCCGTGCAGCTTCGTCGACGACGACGGCCGGGCTTACCTCTATTTCGGCGGCATCTGGGGCGGCCAGTTGCAGAATTGGGAGACGGGCCGCTTCGATCCGGCGGGCCAGGAGCCGACCGGCTCCGTCCCCGCAATCTCGCCGCGCGTCGCGGAGCTCGGCGCCGACATGAAATCGTTCGCCGGGCCGGTGCGCCCCGTGCAGATCCTCGACGAGCGCGGCGCCCCGCTGCGCGCCGACGACCACGACCGCCGCTTCTTCGAGGGCGCGTGGATGCACAAACACGACGGCGTCTACTACCTCTCCTATTCCACCGGCGACACGCACTACCTGGTCTACGCCAAGTCGCGCAGCCCGCTCGGCCCGTTCACCTATGCCGGCCGCCTGCTCGAGCCGGTCCTCGGCTGGACGACGCATCACTCGATCGTGCCGTATCAGGGGCGCTGGTATTTGTTTCACCACGACGCGTCGCTCTCCGGCGGCCGCAACCACCTGCGCTGCGTGAAGGTGAAGGAGCTCGCCTACGACGCCGCCGGCAACCTGCGGGTGCTTTAATTAATGCGCAATGTGGAAAGCACGAAAGCCGGGTCCGGAACTCGCGCGCGCTGCACGGACCTTAATCTGGGACTCAGGAAATCAGGAAGAAACACCTGCGCGCCCTGCTCCGTTGAAATGGGGACGTGACGCCCCCGTCGCGTTCGCACCGGCACCTCGATTTTCCAGTTCCGACAATGTGGAAAGCGGGAAAGCTGGGTCCGGAACTCGCGCGTGCTGCACGGACCTTAATCTGGGACTCAGGCAATCAGGAAGGAACGCCGGCGCGCCCTGCTCCGTTGAAATGGGGACGTGACGCCCTCGTCGCGTTCGCTCCGGCACGTCGATTTTCCAGTTCCGACAAGGTGGAAAGCACGAAAGCTGGGTTCGGAACTCGCGCGCGCTGGGACTTAATCTGGAACTCAGGAAATCAGGAAGAGACACCTGCGCGCCCTGCTCCGT
>DASWVO010000196.1:0-2576 GCA_036406235.1 Opitutaceae bacterium | reverse complement strand
CCGGCGCCGAGAAAGCCGGTGAGGACGGTGACAGGAATGGGCGCGAGTTCGGAGGACATGGACGCGACGTTTTTTAGGAAAGACGAACGAACGCCAGCCTAGCGAAGCCGTCAAGGGCCGCGCCTGAAGACGCTCCTGTCGTCCGAACCATGTGGGTCGGGGTTTATCCCCGACACGTCGGGCGTAAAGCCCGATCCACAGACGAAATGCCTCGCCAACCTTACAAAACTGTAAGGATGCCGAAAGGATCGGGAAAGGGCGCGTGGTTATTGTGGGCGCACTTCGAAACCAACCTTTCCCACGTTTTCAGTCATCATGAACACCCACGCTCATTCGCATCCCACCCTCTCGCGGCGCCTGCTGGGCGCGACCAGCGCCATCGTCGCCGCCGGCAGCCTCGCCTGGGCGGCCGCGGCGTTCGCCAGCAATAATCCCGAGGCCAAGGTCAAGGTTCACGTCGACGACAAGCCCATCGAGCGCGTCGTCGAACCGGAGCTCACCGCCAGCTATTCGCCGGTGATCAAACGCGTCTCGCCCGCCGTCGTGAAGGTGCTCGTCACCGAGCGCGCGAAGGCCGTCCCGACAGGCGACATGCCGCCGTTCTTCAACGACCCGATGTTCCGCCAGTTCTTCGGCGACCAGTTCGGCGGCGGCAGCGGCCGCCGCACGCTGCGCCAGCCTCCCCAGGAGGGGCTCGGCTCCGGCGTCATCGTCAGCGCCGACGGCTACATCCTGACCAACAACCACGTCGTCAACGGCGCGGACTCCATCAAGGTCTCGCTGAACGATGGCCGTGAACTCACCGCCAAGGTCGTCGGCACCGACCCGCAGACGGATCTCGCCGTCATCAAGGTCGACGCCAAGGACCTGCCCGCGATCACCTTCTCCGACAGCGACAAGGTCGAGGTCGGCGACCGTGTGCTCGCGATCGGCAATCCCTTCGGTATCGGCCAGACGGTGACAAGCGGCATGGTGAGCGCGCTCGGCCGCGCCACGCTCGGCCTCGACTACGAGGATTTCATCCAGACCGACGCCGCGATCAACCCCGGCAACTCCGGCGGCGCGCTCGTCGACGTGAAGGGGCGTCTTGTCGGCGTGAATACCGCGATCCTCAGCCGCAGCGGCGGTTTCCAGGGCATCGGCTTCGCGATCCCCGCCAATCTCGCCCGCAACGTCATGGAGCAGCTCGTGAGCAACGGCAAAGTGGTCCGCGGCTTCCTCGGCGTGAGCGTGCAGGATCTCACGCCGGATCTCGCCAAATCGTTCAAGCTCGATGAACACGGCGGCGCGCTCGTGGCGGAGGTTTCCGCCGACAGCCCCGCGGCCAAAGGCGGCCTGAAAAGCGGCGACGTGATCACCTCGCTCGGGGGCAAACCCGTGACCGATGCCCGCCGCCTCAAGCTCGCGGTCGCCAACATCCCGCCGGGCACGAAGGTCGATGCTAAGGTGCTGCGCGAGGGCGAAGAGAAGGCCCTCCAGATCGAAATCGGCAACCAGCCGCGCAATCGCAACGTCGCCCGCAACGGCGGAGATTTCCGGGGCGGCTGGAACGACAACGACGAGGGCACCCTCAACGGCGTCGGCGTCGCCGACCTCGATCCGCAGACCCGCCGCGAATTCGACGTGCCGGGCCGCGTCCGCGGTGCGATCGTCACCGAGGTCGACCCCGCCTCCGCCGCCGCCCAGGCGGGCCTGCAGCCGGGCGACGTGATCCAGGAGATCAACCGCCGGCCGGTGACCAACGCCGAGGACGCCGTGAAGCTCACCGAGAACCCGGCCTCCAAGAAGACACTCCTGCGGGTGTGGAGCCAGCGCGGCTCCCGCTACGTGGTGGTCGACGAGACCGATTCCGGCTCCGACCAGGATCGCGCGTCGTAACAAACCCGTCTTTCTCCCATCCCCCCCGAGACTTGCAACCGCCCGTCGGCGCCCCGCGCGCTGGCGGGCGTTTTCGTTTTTTTGGCCCGCTCAGAAATCGAAGCCCACCATCAGGCGCAGCAGCTTGTAGTCCTGCGAACGCACGTCGGGATTGTTGTAGCGCACCTCGTAGCGGATGCCGGCGCTGAGAGTTTCGGTGAGGCGCTTCTCGAGTTCGAACCGGTTTTCCCAGCCGTCCTCCTGGTTGTCGAAGGAGTAATACCACACGCCGCGATCGCGCAGCGTCACGCGCCAGGGCAGTTTCAGCTCCGCCTCGAAGAAGATCGACTCCACCGTCTGCGCGATGTGCTCCTCGGTCGTCAGCACCCACACGTCGAACAAATTCTCCGACACACCCACACGCAGCGTGCGGCGGTCGTCTTTGAATAGATTGTAACCCACACCGATTTCCTGCTGCAGCAGCAGGTAGTCGGACGGCACACCGTCGCGATAGTAAGCGCGGTTCCACTCGAGCGTGGGGCGATAGAGCGCGAAATAGCGGTTCGGGAAATCGTGGCGATACGAGCCGTCGGCCTTGAGCATGTCCGTCGTCGTCACCTCCTGCGTCTGGCTGAAATCATAGCGCCCGTTGAGCTGCAACTCGTCGTTGGTCCACTTGCGCTGCAGCTTCCCTTCCACGACGTAATTGTTGCGCTCGG
>DASWVO010000195.1:0-2159 GCA_036406235.1 Opitutaceae bacterium | reverse complement strand
CTCTGATGGAAGTTGCCGACCGACAGCCGGTAGCTTCGGCTGATCGCGTGGTAAGACAGGCGGAAATTCAGACTCCGCTCCGCGATCACCTCGTCGAGCCAATACCAGCGACCACGCTCGATGACGAAATCGGCGGTGAAGTACAGCGATACACCCCGTGCCACCGCATCGGCGAGCCGCGGGTTGAGGTCGAGATCGATGTCCGCGTTCACGACGTAGCCCTCCTCGCTCGGCACGATCTCCGCATAGCTGATGCGGCCGTCGCCGAGTGCCGGCAAGGACGCGACGGCCAGCAGAACGGCCAGCAGCGCGATTCGACTACGCTTGGCGGTGCTTGCGAAGAAGCGCGTAAAAGAAACCGTCATGATCGGCGTTGGGCAGGAGCTGTTGTTCGAGTCGGTTCCCGGTCGTCTCGCGTTGCGCGTCGGGATGGCGGGCCAGGAAACGTTCAATCTGCAAGCTGTTCTCTTCGTCGAAAACCGAGCAGGTCACGTAAAGCAGCTTGCCGCCGATCGCAAGCGTCGGCCACAGCGCCTCGAGGATTTCGGCCTGCTGTGCCGCAAAACGCGGAATGTCTTCTTGGCGGCGCAGCCACTTGATGTCCGGGTGGCGCCTCGCCACACCGGATGCCGAACATGGAACGTCGGCAAGGATGCGGTCGAACGGCCGGCCGTCCCACCATTCATCGACCCGGCGGCAATCAACGGTTTTCACGTCGGCGGAAAGTCCGAGCCGCGCGAGATTTTCGTTGATGCGCCGAACGCGCACGGGATCGAGTTCGAGCGCTACGAGTTCGACGTCCGCGGACTCGAGGATCTGGGCCGCTTTGCCGCCCGGAGCCGCGCAGGCGTCGAGCACGCGCTGTCCATCCGCAAGGTCGAGCCACCGACCGGTCCACTGCGCGCCTGCGTCTTGCACTGAGACGCGCCCCGCGGCAAAGCCGGGTAGCAGCGCGATGGCAGTCGGGGAATCGAGGACGAGCGCGTCGTTGGCCGCGCGACGACAGCCGATGCCTTCTTCGCGAAACTCGGCCGCAACCGCCTCGACGCTGGACCGGCGCCGATTCACCCGCACGGCCATCGGCGGTCTCTGATTCCCCCCCTCGAGCGCAGCTTCCCACTGCTCCGGGTACGAGGCGCGAATCCGTCGGATCCACCAATCGGGATGTCGATAGTGTGCGACCGCGTCACCGTCCTGCCGGCGCTGCAATGCGTCCGCGTTGCGCAAGCGGTTCCGTAGCACGCCGTTAACGACGCCTTTCAATCCGGGCGCCTGTACTGCGGCCGCTTCGACCGCCTGATCGACAATCGTGTGAGCCTGCTCGGGCCGCGTTTCGAGGCGATACAACGCAACCAAAAGCAACGCGTGCAGCGGTGCCGGGAGCGGTTTGTGGAGCAACTCGCGCAGCACGAGGTCACCACGGCCGTAGTCGCGCAGGGTGCCCCACGCCAAGTCGCGAATCGCGCCACGCGTGCTGTCCGGCCACTGCGGATGTTGCGCGAGCAACTTTTCGTAGGCAGCAGTGAGATTGCGGCCGTCGAGCACGGCCGCGACGAGATCGGCGGCTTGGGTGAGCGCGAAAGCGAGACTGTCCGATGCAAGCGCGGAAGGACTTCTGACGGAGCGGGAGCGTGGCGTCACGTGGGTCTGGGTACCGATCGGAAAGCGCGCCACGCGTAGCGAAGCGTCGGTCGGGGCGCGAGGATAAGTTGGCAACGCCGATGCGGCGCTAGGTGTGGAAGCTATTGTAATACCGCGACGGCGCTCCACCTCAGATCGGGCGCATGAACGCAACGGCAAGGCAAAGGCGGGCACCGAGTTCGCCGTCACGGTCCGAGCGGCCCGCGATTTCAAGTCAGGGCTGCCCGACGATTTACCGCCCGGCGACGCGGCGGATCGAACGTTTCGCACCCTTTTCCTGTTTCACGTGAAACTTCCTGCCGTCGATCAACTCCCGTAGTCGAGAAGGTCGTACGCCATCTTGGCGATCAGCGCGCAGACCACCCCGAGAAACATCTTCCGCACGAACGTAACGCCGTGACGCAAGGCGAGACGCGAACCGAGCACCGCGCCCGCGAGGTTGCACAATGCCATGACCCCAGCAGCCTTCCAAAACAGGTCCACATTGAAGGCGAAGAAGGCGATCGCCGCGAGGTTCA
>DASWVO010000194.1:0-5139 GCA_036406235.1 Opitutaceae bacterium | reverse complement strand
ACGGCCGCCGCGAGCGATTCACCCGAGGCGCGGGTGTCGCGGCCGATCAGGGCGAGGCCGGAGCCTCCGGCCCAACGGCCGGCCGCGGCGCCGAGGCGCGCGGCAAACGTTTCGTTGATGAGCGGGCCGCCGTGGGGGCCTCGCACGCCGTCGGTCCCGAAATACTGGCGTTGCATGGTCAGCTGGAGAAAAACTCCCGGGTCGCGGCGATCTTCGCCTTCACGGCGCCGCTGAGCAGAAGGTCGCGCGCGAAATCGACACCTGCTGCCACGTCCGGGGTGCGGCCCGTGATCCACAGGGCCGTCGCGGCGTTGAACACGATCGTGTCGACCAGACCTGCGGGGCCGCGGCCCGCGAGGATGGCATCGACCAGCGCAAGATTGCCGGCGAGATCGGCGCCCTGCAGGTCGGAGAACGGCGCCGGCGCGAAGCCGTAGTCCGCGGGCGACCACAGGCCGTCGATCGCGCGGAGGCGGCCGATCCCGCGCACGCGGTTGGGCGTGGCCGTAGTGAGTTCATCGATACCGCGTTCCGGCGTGATCACGCCGTGCGCGGCGAGCCCGGCCTTCGTGCCGAGCAGGTCGAGGACGTCCGCCAGCTTTTCCACCCACGCCGCCGCGAACACCCCGAGCAGGATATGCGCGGGATGTCCCGGATTGATCAGCGGGCCGAGGATGTTGAAGACACTGCGGCGGCCCAGTGCCGCGAGCGCCTTGCGCACCGGGGCGATGTGCTTGAAGGCCGGATGAAACGCCGGCGCGAAGAAAACGCAGTAGCCGAGCTGGTCGAGCGCGCCGCGGAGCATTTCGGCCGGAGCATCGAGCTGACAACCCAGGCCCGCGAGGAGATCGGCGCTGCCACAGCGCGAGGTGACGCCGCGGTTGCCGTGCTTCATCACCTTCACGCCGCCGCTCGCGAGGACCAGCACGACAACGCTCGAAATATTGAAGCCGCCCGCGAGGTCGCCGCCCGTGCCCACGATGTCGATTGCCTCGGTCGCCCAGCGTTCCACTCCCGGGTTGACGGCCCGGGCCCGAAACTCGCGGGCGAACGCCGCCACTTCCGCCGCCGTCTCACCCTTGTCGGCGAGCGCAAGGAGAAAGGCCGCCTTCGGCTCCTCAGCCACGTCCGGCGACGCCAGCGCGGCGGCAGCCATGGCAACGTCGTCGGTGGTCAGTTCCTGGCGGGCGCGCAGGCGCGCAGTGAGATGAGCGAACTCGGACATGAACGCGAATCGAAGCGTATTCGTGACAAGCGAGAAAAGCATAAACTCGACAGCGCCCCCGGCTTTTGGGACCAACACGCGTGCTCCGTCTCGTATTTCTTCTCACTTTGGCGCTGGCGCCGTGGGTGTCGGCCGAAACTGTCCCGCCGCAAGAACCGGTTGGACTTAGCGCCCGCGACGCCGTCGTGCTCGGCCTCGTGGAGGGCATCACCGAGTTTTTGCCCATCTCGTCGACCGGGCATCTCATCATCGCCAATCGGGCGCTCAAGCTCGAGTCGGAGACCCCGCTCGTCGACGCCGCCGGACAGCCCATCTGGTACAAAGCCCCCTCGGAAAAACATCCGGCGGGTGTGCCGATGACGGTCAAGCTCGCCGCCGACACGTACATCGTCGTGATCCAGGTCGGCGCCATCATTGCGGTCGTTTTCGTTTTCTGGAGCCAGGTGTCCGGCATTCTCCGCGGCCTCACCGGCCAAAACGCCGCCGGCGTGCGGCTGCTTCGCAACATCATCCTCGCCTTCCTGCCGGTCGTCGCCGTCGGTCTCGCCCTCGACGACTGGATCGACGCGAACCTGTTCTCGATCGGGGCGGTGATCGCCTCGCTGGTCAGCGGCGCCGTGTTGATGTTTGCGGCGGAACGCTGGCGAAAGCAGAACGCCGGCCCGGCGGTTTCGCGCAAGGAGCCCGCCGACCTCACGGTGCGCGAATCGGTTGCCATCGGCTGCATGCAATGCCTCGCACTCTGGCCGGGGATGAGTCGCTCGATGGTCACGATGGTCGGCGGCTACTTCACCGGTCTCGCACCGGCCAAGGCCGCCGAATTTAGCTTCCTCGTGGGCCTGCCCGTGCTCGGGGGCGCCGCGGCCTACAAGGGCCTGCGCGCCGGCCCGGTGCTCCTCGAGGTGTTCGGCTGGCAGGAGATGGTGCTCGGAGGCTTGGTCGCTGCCGTGAGCGCGGCGGTCGCCGTGAAGTTTCTCGTGAGTTATCTGAGTCGGCGCGGGCTGGCGGTCTTCGCGATCTATCGCCTGGTCCTCGCGGTGCTGCTCGGGGCTTGGTTTCTCCTCTGAAGACCCGTCGGGTTAATCGCTTGACGCAGATGGAGGCCGGCCTTTACTCCGTCCCCTTTCGCACTTGTCACAGGCGTCTCTAAAACACGCCGCTCACTCTCAATCCGCACTCAACATGGCTAATCCGAAACGCAAGCAATCCAAACGCCGCAGCGCCAACCGCCGCGCAGCCAACTCCTTCAAGGCCCCCGAGTTCGCCAAGGATCCGACCGATGGCAGCCTTTTCCGCCCGCATCGCGTGAACCCGAAGACGGGCATGTACCGCGGTCGCCAGGTCCTCGATGTGACCGTCTGAGTTCGGCGCTGCGCCGGGCTCATTATCCGCACCGTCCCGCTTGTGATGGTCTCTTCCGGCGGCGCATCCGGGCGCATTGCAGTCGACGCCATGGGCGGCGATCTCGGTCCTGCCGAGGTCGTCGCCGCGTTGAAGCTGGCCTTATCGGCGTTTCCCGACCTGAGCCCGATCACGCTCATCGGGGATGAGGCCCAACTAAAGCCCCTGCTCGCGTCCGCCGGCCTCGCCGGGCACGCGAAGGTGGCGCTGTTCCATGCTTCGGAGGTCATCTCCATGGGCGACGAGGTGATGACCGCGATCAAGCGCAAGCGCGATGCGTCGATGTTGCGCGCGATCGAGCAGGTCAAGGACGGCAAGGCCAACGCTGTCGTCAGCTGCGGCAACACCAAGATCCTCGTCTCCGCCGGCACACTGAAGCTGCGCATGCTCGACGGGGTCGAGCGCCCCGCCCTCTCGCCGGTGATCCCGCGCGACGGCGGTCATTTCATCCTGATCGACGCCGGCGCAAATCCCGACGCCCGCGCCGAACACTTGGTTCACAACGCCATCCTCGGCAGCCATTACTGCCGCGTGGAGCTTGAGGTCGAAAAGCCTCGTGTCGGCCTGCTCACGATCGGCACAGAAGAGGGCAAGGGCAACGCGCTCATCAACGAGACGCACGCCGCGCTCAAGAGTCTCAACGGCCTCATCAACTACGTCGGCCCGATCGAGGGCTTTCAGGTCTTCTTCGACCATGTCGACGTCGTCGTCTGCGACGGATTCACAGGCAACATCTGCCTGAAGAGCTGGGAATCGCTCGCGAAGTTTTTCTCGAAGGAGCTGAAGTCGCAGCTCACGGCTTCGCCACTGAGGAAAGCCGGCGCGCTGCTCGCCAAGGGAGCCTTCAGCGGCCTCAAGCACCGCATCCAGCCCGAGCGTTACGGCGGCGCCGCCCTCCTCGGCCTGCGTGGCAACGTGCTCAAGGCCCACGGTTCGGCCAACCGGTACGCGCTGATGAATGCGATCCACGACGCGAGCGAGTTCATCCGCGTCGATCTCAATCACCGTATCGAGGCCGATATCGCCCGCGCCAATCAGGTCATCCGCCCGGCGCTCACGCCCGCCGCGGCCCCCGGTGCGCCGGCCACCTCCTAGCGAGCCGCTCCCGCCCGCTCGCCCTGCACCTTTACATGGATTTGCCCGTCATCGCCATCCTCGGCACCGGCGCTTACGTTCCGGAGACGATCCTCACCAACGACGAGCTCTCGAAACGAGTTGATACCTCCGACGAGTGGATCCACAGCCGCACCGGCATCCGCGAGCGGCGGATCGCCGGTCCCAAGGAGACGACGTCCGACATGGCCACCGCCGCGGCGAAGCGCGCCCTGGACGACGCGGGCCTGACGCCGGCGCAGGTCGATCTGGTCATCGTCGCCACCGTCACGCCCGACATGCCGATGCCGGCGACGGCCTGCCTCGTGCAGCACAAGCTCGGCATCCCAGCCCACGCCGCGTGCTTCGATCTCAACGCCGCCTGTTCTGGCTTCATCTACGCGCTGGACACTGCGTGGGCAATGCTCGGCTCCGGACGCTATCGCCACGCGCTCGTCATCGGCGCGGAGAAGTTCTCCTCGGTGCTCGACTGGAGCGACCGCACCACGTGCGTGCTCTTCGGCGACGCTGCCGGCGCTGTCGTGCTCGGCCCCGCCCGCGACGGCAGCACCGCGCGCCTGCTCGGCGCCAAGCTCTACGCCGAGGGCGGCTACACCGACCTCCTCTGCATCCCGGGCGGCGGCAGTTCGTTCCCCTCGCCAGGCCCCGCCGACCCGCAGCGCTCCGTGCAGATGCGGGGGCGCGAGGTTTTCAAGATCGCGGTGCGCGAGATGGAGGACGCGGCCCGCGAGATCCTGGAACAACACGGCATCTCCGCGGACCAAATTTCCTGCGTGATCCCACACCAGGCCAACTTGCGCATCATCGACACGATCGCCCAATACCTCGAGCTGCCGCTCGACCGCTTTTACGTAAACCTCGACCGCTACGGCAACACCTCCGCCGCTTCCATTCCCCTCGCCATCGACGAAGCCCGTCGCAACGGTCGCATCCGCACCGGCGACACCACATTGCTGGTGGCTTTTGGGGCGGGCTTGACCTACGGTAGCGCGCTGGTTCGCTGGTAAAAAATTATGCCCTCCCCGTTTGTGCGC
The DNA here is from genome assembly GCA_036406235.1 of Opitutaceae bacterium. Classification (GTDB taxonomy): domain Bacteria; phylum Verrucomicrobiota; class Verrucomicrobiia; order Opitutales; family Opitutaceae; genus DASWVO01. The sequence goes on along the minus strand of DASWVO010000194.1, from coordinate 366 downwards.
GCGCTGCGCCTTGTCTGTCTTCTGTCCCTTCTGGTCAACCTTCTGACGACAGCGGCCCGGGCCGATCTCGTGTGGTCGCCGCAAACCGGCTGGCGCATCGAAGGCGGCGTGATCTCCGGCCTCTCGGGCACCGAGGGCCGCAATGCCCTCGAGATGATGAACAAGGCGCGCGCCGCCGAGGAAAAGGGCTCGGTGCGCGGACCGATGAAGACCTACGAGAAGGTCGGCAAGCGGTATCCGAATTCCGTCTACGCGCCCGAGGCCTACTACCGCGCCGCGAAACTCCGGCTCAAGCGCAAGCAATACTTCAAGGCCTTCGAAGACTTCCAGAACGTCGTCGGCCGCTACCCGAACACCCCGCGCTTC
>DASWVO010000193.1:0-1873 GCA_036406235.1 Opitutaceae bacterium | reverse complement strand
CCGCCCCGCCCGCCGCGTGACGACGGAGAGGTGCTCGTCGTGCAGAAATCGGGCTCGCAGGTGGGGCAGCGTGGCGGCGAGTTCATCGTCACGGTGCAACGCGACGTCGTGCGCAAGCTGCCGCTGCATCAGGTGCGCGCGATCTATCTTTACGGTGCGGTGCAGATGACGGCGCAGGCGGCCGAAGCGTGCCTGGAGCATGGAATCGATGTGGCGTATTTCGCCGCGTCCGGCCGTTTTCTGGGTTTGCTGCGCGGATTGCCGGCGAGTGGCGTCGACGCGCGGCTCGGACAGGTGCGGTTGTTCGAACAACCGTTCTTCCGGCTGAAACTGGCGCGCGAGTGCATCCGGGCAAAGATCCACAATCAACGGACGATGCTCATGCGCAACGGCGACGTCCCCGACCGTGTGCTGCGGTTGCTCGCCGAGGCGCGCGAGGCGACCGATGACGCGCGGGATCTGGGCGAGTTGCTCGGCTGCGAAGGCGCGGCCGCCAATCTGTATTTCGAGCAATTCGCCTCGATGCTGAAAGGTGCGGAATGGAAGTTCGACTTCCAGGGACGCAACCGCCGGCCGCCGCGCGATCCGGTCAACGCTCTGCTGTCGCTCGGCTACTCGATCCTGGCAAAGGAACTCGCCGGAGTGTGCCACGCGGTCGGACTCGATCCGTTCCTCGGTTTCCTGCACCAGCCGCGCTATGGCCGACCGGCGCTGGCGCTTGACCTGATGGAGGAGTTTCGGCCGCTGGTTGCGGATTCGGTCGCGATCACGCTGGTGAACCGTGGCGAGATCGACGCGGGGGATTTCATCCGTTCGGCCAACGGGACGTTTCTGAACGAGCAGGGGCGGCGCCGATTCTGGGAGGCGTGGTTCCGGCGGCTCGACACCGAGGTATCGCACCCGGAGTTCGGTTACAAGATGAGTTATCGGCGGATGTTCGAAGTGCAGGCCCGCCAGCTCTGGCGCGTGGTGCGCGGCGATGTGCCGACGTACCACGGGTTCACCACGCGTTGAGCGACATGGCGACGGTCCGCAGGCGATTTCTAGTCTCCTACGACATCGCGAACGCGAAGCGGCTGCGGCGCGTGGCGAAGACGCTCGAAAGCTACGGCACGCGGCTGCAGTTCTCGGTGTTCGAGTGCCCGCTGGACGACCTGCGCCTGGCGCAAGCGAGAGCGGCTTTGGCTGAGATCATCAACGCCGATCATGATCAGGTGCTGTTCGTGTCGCTTGGGCCCGAGGCCGCGGATGCGACGCTGATCATCGAAGCGCTGGGCATGCCCTATACCGTGAGGTCGCGGGTAACGATCGTGTGAGGGAGGAGAGTTGAGGGGTGAGGGGGGAGTTGAGATGTGAGGGTTGAGAGTTGAGAGCCCGAGCCAAGGCGACGGCGGCATGGGCTGCGGTTTGGTGCGCGTCGGGTGTGCAAGTGCGGGGTTGACGGGAAGCGCGCTCGCGCGAAGATGCTGCGCGGCTACGGCCACCGACCCGTTCACTTCCGCCATTGGTGAACCACGTTTTTTGAAATCGCGAGACGGCCGAGAGGCAGGCGAGCACCGCAGTGCGAAAGTGCCCCGTCGAGAGCGCTCGCAATGGGAATTTCAGAGGGGAGGAGGGCGTTGTCTGGCGGCAGGCCGGAGGTGCATGGTCCGGATCGGCGGGTCGCTCGATCTTCACAATGAGCTTCGAGTGAAGAAAGGCAGTTGTTCACAGGGGCGGTGCCCCCCGTCGCGATTCCAGAAACCGTGAGGCGGACAACGGCTACTCGTGGGACGTGGAGTTCCGCGAGGTGCCCCCCGTCGCGATTCCAGAAACCGTGAGGCGGAAATCGACACCCACCTGAACGTGCCTGCGCCCTGGCGTGCCCCCCGTC
>DASWVO010000192.1:0-2150 GCA_036406235.1 Opitutaceae bacterium | reverse complement strand
GGCGCTCAGGCGCTTCGTCGCGCCCACGCCCATGATTGACGTCGAAATGACGTGAGTCGTGGAAAGAGGAATACCGATATGTGAGGCAGCTTGAATGATCACCGCCGCCGTTGTTTCGGCGGCGAAGCCGTGCACCGGCTGCAGCTTTACCATTTTGTGTCCCATCGTCTTGATGATGCGCCAGCCGCCGCCGGCGGTCCCGGCCGCCATCGTGAGGGCGCACGCGATCATCACCCAGCGGTCGACCTTGAATTCCGGAGTCTGCATCCAGGCGATCCAAGCCGGTGCGCCTTCGAACGCGCCGGACTGCGTGGCGGTGAAGAGGGCGAGCGCGATGATGCCCATGGTTTTTTGCGCATCGTTGGAACCGTGGCTGAAGCCCATCCACGACGCACTGGCGAGCTGGAGCTTGCCGAAGATCGAGTTGATGTGATGCGGGGTGACCTTGCGCAGCAGCGCATAGAGCAGGAGCATGAACAGCGCTGCGACGACGAAGCCGATGAGCGGCGAGGTGAACATCGGCAGCACGACCTTGGGCCAGAGCCCGGCGGCGGTGTGTTTCACCGGGTCGACGACCGACCACTTCAGCACGTGCCAGTTGCCATTGGAGGTGGCGAGCGCCGCGCCGCACAGACCACCGACAAGTGCGTGACTCGAACTCGAGGGCAGGCCGAGCCACCACGTGAAAAGGTTCCACACGATGGCGCCGATGAGGGCGGCGAGCACCGTCGCCATGGTGACGACGTTGGTGTCGACCAGCCCTTTGCCGATCGTGGTCGCGACGGCGGTGCCGAGCAGGGCGCCGGCGAGATTGAAAACCGCCGCGAGTGCGATCGCCTGACGCGGCGTGAGGACTTTGGTTGAAACGACGGTGGCGATGGCGTTGGCCGCGTCGTGAAAGCCGTTGATGTATTCAAACACCAACGCCGCCACCAGCACGAGAAGGAAGAGGGTCATGAGCGCGACGAGAGAGGTGACTCGGGTGCGGGCAGCGCTCAGGAATATTTCAACACGATCTGGAAGACGACGTTGCCGGCGTCGCGGCAGCGGTCGATGGCCTTTTCCATCATCTCAAACATCTCCTGGAGAATCATCGTCTCCTTCGCGTCGTAGGGGCCGTGATACAGATCCTTGATCAGGTTGAGCATCGTCTTGTCGGCCTCGCCTTCGAGGTGCTGCAGGCGCTCGTTGGCCTCCTGGACCGGCCCGAGTTTCGCGCCGTGGCGCAGCTGCTTCACCATGTACACCACCACCTCGGCGGCTTTGGCGAGCAACGCGGCCTGGCGCTGGTAGCCTTCGCGCGGGAGACGCCCGGGATAGATCGAGAGACGCTCGACGATTTTTTCGACCGTCTTGGGAATGCGATAGAGCGCGTGCGAAAGCTGCTCGATGTCTTCGCGCTCCAGCGGCGTGACGAAGGTCTTGCAGAGCTCCTCCGTGATTTGCTGCGTGATGCGTTTGTCCTTGCGACGGCTCTGGATGAACTCGTCGAGATCGTTGGCCGAGGTGAACGCTTCGCTGCGCTGGAGATAGGCGATGAGAAGCTTTGCGCTCGCGAGCGCCTCCTCGGCGCTGGCCTCGAGCAGATCGAAGAACTTCTGGTCTTTGCCGAAGAGGGCTTTGAGAGAGAGCATGGCAGGCCGCCACCCGTAGCGGGCCTGTAACGTATGTAAAACAAAACCTTGGGCAAACCGGTGGCGACCGCTTCCCCCCATCGGATGACCGGCGGGTGCGGCGGTCGGGCGACTTCCCTCGCGGGCCGCGGAATCAGGCCTGACCTCGCAGCCGCGCCCACCACAGGCCCAGATACTCGTGCACGGCCTTCGTGGTCCGATCGAGTCCGCTGAGATCCCACATATAGTCTGTCCACGACGGCTGCGGTTGGGGACGGGCCGCGAAGTCGGCAGGGCAGGGAATCACCCGCAATCCGGCGCGCCTGGCCAGGGCGACGGCCCGCGGCATGTGCCATGCCGACGTGACGAGCGCGACCGGAGTATCGCCCGCCCGAGCGCGCAGCGCCCGGATTTCGTCAACCGTGTCATGTACCTCCGCCTGCTCGACAACGTTGTCGGCAGGCACCCCGAGAGCGACCGCCGCCTGCTTGAGCACCGCGGCATGAGAGGGGAAGCCTTCCCGTGCCGGCCCGCAGG
>DASWVO010000191.1:0-3310 GCA_036406235.1 Opitutaceae bacterium | reverse complement strand
ACGCACCGCGCTACGGGAGTGCGTTTTACGCATTCCCATGTCTGCGCTACCTGCCACGCGCGATCGCTTCGGCCCGGCGGTACTGCGCGCGGAAACGTTCGCCCAATTCCTTCGCGAGGCGGATCTCGTCGACTTTGTTCTTCGAGTTCAGCGCGCGCTTGATTACGCCGTTCGCCGCGTCGTAGTCGACCGCCGACAAATCCTGCAAAACCGCCAGCGCTTCGGGGGGCTCGCCAGCGGCGATGATCGCGCGCCACGCGGAGGCGAGCTCGTCATGCGTATCCTGGCACATGACGCGAATGATGAAGGACATTTCGCGAAACAAGCCGCCGGTCCAGGCCGCGCGATAGATCAGCTGCTCCCGTTGGTCGTAAGGACTGTCTTCCGGATCGGACCGGTGGGCCCGAAACGCATCGACATAAAAATCGCGACGGACGGGCAGCCGGCGCAGCGCAAAACGCTCGGTGCCGCCCGGGGTACCGGGGCGGAAGTTCCAGAGCTTTTGTCCCTCCAGCGACATCACGTATTCGATGAAAGCAACCGCAACCTCGCGGTTGGGGGCGCCGCGCAAGAGCCCGATCGGGTCGACCGAACTCACCGTGCCGCCGACGGGTGACGTGTAGTCGACGTGCTCGGTGGCGTTGCGCCGCCGCACCGCTTCCGCCTGCTGCCGTCCGTAGAAATCGATGCACATGCCGACGGCGCAGTTGCCCGTCGCGACGTCGATCGGGGGCTTTTGGGAGGTGTCGGTGAAATAACGCGAGTTGGCCCCCACGAGCTGCAGCAGACGCAGGCCTTCGAGCCAGCCCTCGCGCACCGCCTGGGTCTCGATCGTCTTCGGATCGCCGCCCGGCTGGGCGACCTGCAACGCCCGGAGCCAGCGCTGCATCTGCTGCTGGATGACGTTCTCAAAGGCCTTGGCGATCGAGCCGCTCTTCGTGGGATCAGCAAGCGCGACCTCTCCGAACAGCCTGGGGTTCTTCAGTTCGGCCCATTGCATCGGTACCGGCACGCCAAGCCGCGAAAGGGAATCCTGATTGTAGATGATGCCGTAGCTGCTGAGCACGGTGCCGAGCCAGCGACCCTCCTTGTCCCAGTATTCTTCGCCTGCATACGTTTGAGGAATGACGTCGTCGGTGAACCACTCGGGGTGTTTTTGCAGCATGCCGCTGCCGACGAGGCGGCCGGCCTGTGCCTGGCGCACGAAATCGTAAGTGCCGCCGCCGAAAAAGAGGTCGATGCCGCAACCGACATCGGACGCGAGGAAAGCCGCCCGGGCTTCCTTCACCATCGCGGGGGCGTCGACCGGGAGGCGGCCGTTGTGAAAACCAGCCTGCACCTCGTTGCTCCACGGCCGGCGGAGCTGGTGAATCCAGAAGTTTTGAAACGAGGCCACATACTCGCCCTCCAGGAAGCGTGCGATCTCGCTCGTGCCGCCGATCACGCGCCAGTCGATGAAGACATCCTTGCCGGTGCGCTCGCGATACCACTTGCGAAATCCCACCCCGAACTCGTGGCGCAGCGCCTCGTTGTGCGGCGTGATGATCACCAGCGTCTCGTCGGCCTGCCGGCGCGAAGCCTCCTTCGGGCGCAGGAGAAACGGCACGGCGAGCGTGACCGCGAGGGCGAGAAAAATCAGCGCGCGCTTCATCGGGCGGCAGCCACGAGCTTAGTGTTTGACATGAACTTTGCGCGTCGACCGCCAAAGGTGGCGCGGTGCTTTAGCCCGCGCTCGGGAGCGCAACAGACGCAGACCAAAGCACCGCGCCACGGGAAGGCGTGCGAAAAGCTTCATGACACCCTCAGCTTGTCAGGACAATCACGTCGCGCGGGTCGACGCACGCGTAGAGGTCGCGGCGCCCCGCGGAGCCGAGGTGGCGTGGGTTGAGCTCGTAGATCTTGAGCTGCGAGCCGGCGGCGACGAAATCATACTGCGCGACTTCGCCCAAATAGACCGACTCGCCGATGCGGCCGCGCACGCTGTTGTGGGAACGCGCTTCGTCTTCGAGCACCCAGCACTCTGGCCGGATCGAGAGCGTGACCGTGGCGTCGGCGGCAGGCTTGACCGACGGATCGCCAAGCAGACCCTCGAACCTTCCGATGGGCGTCTCGACCACCGCGTTTTCCCCGTCCACACCGAGGATCCTGCCCTCGATGAAATCGGTTTCGCCGATGAAATTGGCGACCGTCTTGCGCGTGGGCCGCCGATACACGGCGCGCGGCGAGCCGACTTGCAGGATGTGCCCGCTCTCGAGGATCGCCATGCGATCGGAAATCGAGAGCGCCTCCTTTTGATCATGCGTCACGTAAACCGTCGTCAGCTTGAATTCCTTGCACACGCGGCGGATCTCCGTGCGCATTTCGAGGCGCAACTTCGCGTCGAGATTCGACAGCGGTTCGTCGAGCAGGAGGCAGCGCGGGCGAATCACGAGCGCGCGAGCGAGAGCCACCCGCTGCTGTTGCCCGCCGGAGAGCTGGTTGGGACGGCGCTCGGCGTAGTTCTCCATCCGCACCGAGGCGAGCGCCTCGGCGACGCGGCGCTTGATCTCGTCCTTCGGCACCCGGCGCTCCTCGAGACCGAAAGCGACGTTCTCGGCGACGCTCATGTGCGGCCAGAGTGCGTAGCTCTGAAACATCATCCCGGTGTTCCGCTTGTGCGGCGCGAGTTGGGTCACGTCTTCGTCACCGAAAAAGATCCGGCCTTCTTCGGGAATGTAGAAACCGGCCATGCTGCGCAGGAGCGTGGTCTTGCCGCAGCCGCTGGGACCGAGGAGAAAGAAGAGTTCTCCGGGCTCGATCGTAAGGTCGAGATTGTGCAGCGCTACCGTCGAACCGAAGCGTTTGGTGAGTTTCTGGATACGGATCGAAATCATACGCGCGCGCCGCAGCCACGCCGCGGGCAGGCAAGATTTTGCCCCTGGGTGAGTCAAAGGAAATAACCGGGTGCGCCTCCTCCACCCTTGCCGCGTTGGCGGAGAATCTGCTTTCTCCGGTGAACGAACGCCATGGCAAGCACACTCAAGCTTCATCCCGCCCACGCGGATCTTGAATCGATTCTCGTCACCGAGGACGCCATCAGGCGCCGCATCAAAAAACTCGGCGCGGAAATCTCCGAGATCTACGGCGATGAGGAGATCACGGTCGTCTCGATCATCAACGGCGCGATCCTCTTCACCGCCGATCTGCTGCGCGCGGTGGCCAACCCGGTGCGCCTGGATTGCATCCGCATCTCGAGCTATCGCAACGACACGAAATCGATCGGCACGCCGCAGTTGCTGCACAGTCTGACGCTCGACATCACCAACCGCCA
>DASWVO010000190.1:0-11047 GCA_036406235.1 Opitutaceae bacterium | reverse complement strand
CATGGAGCAGAGCCTGCGCCATGCGTGCAAGCTGGCACTGGCGCCGCCAATCGTGTGTAGTCCCGCGCTTTCCGTCTATGGACAACGCTCGCGACGTGCCTGCTCACCTTGAGGAACTGTATTCACGCTCCGCCATCGAGGCGCGCCTCAACCAGCTCGCCCCGCTGCTGGATGCCTGGGCGCTCGCCGCCGAGCAGGCGACAGGTCGGCCGCTGCTCGTCGTCTGCCTGTTGCGCGGCGGCGTGTTCTTCTTTTCCGACTTGTTGCTACGCATGCGTCGCTCGGTCGAGCCGGGTTTCTGCCGCGCATGGAGCTATGCGAAAGCCGGTAACGCCCAACCCGAACAGAGCGCGCGTCTCGACTGGCAGGGGCTGGCCGTGGCCGGTCGCGACGTCGTCCTGGTCGACAACATCTGCGACAGCGGCCGCACGCTGGCCGCAGCCGCGACGCAGGCGACGGGCGAAGGTGCACGGCTCGTGCGCAGCGTGGTGCTCGTCCACCGCCTGCGCGCCGATTCGGTCCACACGCCGACCCTCGCCGGCTTCACCTACGCCGGCACCGAATGGCTCGCCGGTTACGGCCTGCGCGACCGCGAAGCGCTCATGAACAGCCCCGTGGTTTATCGCCTCCGCTCCGCAAGCTGAGGTGTCTCGAGGCGCGATTTGCGGGGTGGCCGCTCCGCCTTCGGCCTGCCACTCGCCGTCGGGCGACGTCACAATCTGGTGACGGCCCTCCGCCTTCCTCGACATGGCCCGGGGCGCGCTTCTCGGTGAACGACCGTCTCCTCCTCCCGATGATCGTTTCACTGACCTGCGACACTCAACCCACCGCCGAAACACGTCCGCGAAAATCCGCCGGACGCCACCACTCCTCGATGTTTCATGGGGTTGAAGCGCTGCTTGTATTACTGAAGGCACGACGTTCGCTCGGCATCACCCAGATCGCCGAGGCGCTGAACCTCTCGAAGTCGACCGCCCACGATCTCGCCGCGGCTCTGGTCGAGCTCGGTTTCGTCGATCAGCACGAGCAGACGCGTCGCTACGCAGTGAGCCCGGAAATCTTCCGCTTTCTCAATCTCGTGTCGACGGAGTATGGGCCCAATTCCGCCTTGAAGCCGCTGCTCCGCCTGCACGCCCGACGCCTGAAGGCGAGCATCGTCGTCACCGCCCTCTGCCGGCGCACGACCTACGCGCTCTGCGCCAGCGGGCCCGACGCCGACACGTTTCTCCTCGGTGACAACGGTCCGGCGCACAATTCCGCCTGCGGCAAGATCATGGTCGCCCAGCTCGACGAGACCGAGTGGCCCGACTATGCGCCTCTGGCTGACGAAAAAATCAACTCGGCTTACGCGAACCGCGATCCGGAGCGCTTCTATGCGGAGCTCCGAGCGGCTCGCGTCAATGGCGTGGCGTGGAGCCTGCGCGAACGCGACGCGGCGTATTGTTCCGTGGCCGCGGCGATCCGCGGCGGCATGCAACCGGGTAACCGTGCCGTGGGCGTCGTTCTGCCGCATCATGAATGGCTGGTGCGAGACCGTGACAGGCTGGCCGGCGAGGCTCGCGCTCTGGCGGACGAGATTTCACACCTTCTGACGCCGTAACGCCCGCGCTTCCGCCACGCCGTCACGTGCTCGTGACAATCGTTCGCCGCAGCGAACCAATCGCACGCGCGGTATCCTGAACCGGTTGTGCGCCAACCCCGGTTTTCGCCGACTGGCCGCGATGTCCAAGCCGACTGTCTTCTCCCATCCTTCCAGCCGCTGTCGCGTCCTTCTGGCCGCGCTCTGTTGTGCGCTCGTATCCACGAGCCGGGCACAGCCAGCCGCCGATGCTTCTTCCTCTGCGTCGGGCGCCGAGGAGGTCATCACGATCCCGGAATTTCAGGTGAGCGGTAACCGCGACCGCGACGCCTGGCTCGCCTCCCAGGCGATGAGTGGCACCCGCACCTCCGCCGCCATCATCGACCTGCCGTATCAGGTGCAGGTCGTGACCCAGGAATTCCTCGAGGACTTCCAGCTCGTCGGTTTGAGCGAGCAGATGTCTTACTTTTCCGGTTACAGCGGCGTCGCCGATCAGGCCGATGCGGCGATCGGCGGAACGCTCGGCGGAAGCACGTTGCGCGGCTTTCCGCAGACCGTGTTGCGCGACGGCTTTCGCCGCACGCCGCCGCCTCAGATCGGCAACACCGCGCAGGTCGAGGTGATCAAGGGCCCGATCTCCACGCTCTACGGCGACGCCGCGCCAGGCGGCCTGATCAACTACGTCTCGAAGCGTCCCAGTGTGCGGCCGACCTCGAGCCTGAGCCTCAGCGGCGGTTCCTATGACTACTTCCGCAGCAATGTCAGCAGCTCCGGGCCGCTCGTCGGGAACAAGCTCTTTTATCTCGTCAGCGCCGACAACTACTACCGCAAGTCCGAGACCCAGTACACCTACGCGCGCAATGGCGACTATACCGGCACGCTGCTCTTCAAGCCCACGCCGTCGACGAGCATCAGCGTAAACTATGAGATGGTGCGCCTCGTGGGTGCGCGCGCTGCGACGGTACCATCGCTGGTCGTCGGCACGCGCCCTTCGGGCACCAATCCCCTCGCCTGGACCGGCGGCACGATCGTCGGCATCGACTGGCGCCTCGCCGAGATGGGCTACAGCCGCTTCGGTCCCGGCGAACGCTACGAGCGCGATTACGACGGACTGAACATCATGGTCGAGCACGCCTACAACGACCGTTGGAAACAGCGCATCGGTTATCAGGGACAGTGGAAGAGCTTCGAGCTAAACTACCGCACCAACTCCAACGTCTCCGCGGAAACGAATCGCATGACCGGTGTCGCGCCCAACCGCCGGTTGCAGGACATCGACAGTCCCGTCGCGATCCAGACCGACCTGCTCGGCCATTTCGAAACCGGCCCGCTGAAGCACGCGTTGCTGTTCACCGCCGATTACGCTGAAGAGGAGACCAAGGACGTGCAGCTGCGCCTGCCGACCGCGCAGGAAGCCACGCTGCCCGACTTCTACCGTTACCACGATCCGTTCAATCCCGACTGGAGTCCGATCATCGACTACAGCCAGCTCACGCGTCGCGCCTCGAAGAACTTCGAGAAGATGGAATCGCGCGGCGGCTCGGTGAGCGATCGCGTCTCGATCGCCGACGGCCGCCTCATCGTGATGGGCAACGTGCGCTACGACAAAGCCGACTTCGCGACCGACTCGAGCGCCGCCGTGGATCGCTTCACCTACGGCGACGCCGACAGCACCACCTACAACGCGGGCGCCAACCTTAAACTCCTCGGCGACGCCCTGGTCGCGTTCGCCAACCACAGCACGTCGTTCAACACCAACATCACGGTCGATCGCAACACCGGCACGACCATCCCCAACGAAGAGGGCAAGGGCTACGAGGCCGGCTTCAAGTCGCTCGCGTTCGACGGCCGGCTGGGGTTCACGGTGTCGGGCTACGAAATCGAGAAATCCAACATCGGGCAGACCAATCCCGACTTCGTCCTCGGCAACGGCGAGCCCGAGTTCCTCGGCTCGGGCAAGGAGCGCGTGCGCGGCGTCGATGGCGACGTCAACGTCCGCTTCTCCGACGCGCTCACCCTCATCGCCGGCGCGAGTTACCTCGACGCGCGGGTCGTCGCTTCCTCGAACGCTGCGCTCGTCAACACCCGCAAGCTCAACGTGCCGCGGACCAGCGGTTCGCTCGCATTGCGCTACACCTTTAGCGGTCCGCTCAAGGGCCTGAGCGCCGGCGCTTCGCTGCGCTACACCGGCGGCTACGTCCGTGCCAACGCGACGGCGACGCGCCTCTACGAAGAGGGCGCAGCGAAGCAGATTTACAGCGCGTTCATCGCGTACAGCTGGCGCCGGGAGCGGCTCGGTCACACCGTGCGGCTCAACGGCAACAACCTCTTCGACAAGTTCTACCTCGGGCCCGATCTCAACCTCGGCCTTGGCCGCCAGATCAACGTCACCTACACCTTGTCGTTCCGTTAAACGCATTCCTTCATGCGTCCTTCCGCGCCGGTCACGCCCACACTCCTGTTGCTCCTCTGTACGATCCTCGTCGTTGCGGTCTCGCCGGCGCGCGCCGACACCACCCGCCGCGCGCTGCTGCTGGTCTCGATCGACGGACTGCGGCCGGACTACGTGCAACAAGCCGACCTCCACGGCCTCGCGTTGCCGAATCTCCGCCAGCTCGCCCGCGACGGCGCCAGTGCGAGCGGCGTTCGTGGCGTGCTGCCGAGCGCGACATATCCGAGCCACACGACGCTCCTCACCGGCGCCTCGCCCGCGCGCCACGGCATCTTTTTCAACAAGCCGTTCGGCGTCGCCGTCAAGGATCTCGACGTGTGGTATTGCTACACCGAGGACATCCGCGTGCCGACCCTGTGGGATGCCGCCACCCAGGGTGGTCTGGCGGTGGGGAGCGTAAGCTGGCCGGTGAGCGTGGGCGCGACTTCGATTCGGTATAACATTCCTGAATACAATCTCACGCGCACCGACGAAGACGTGCGGATCACGCGCGGCGCCGCCACGCCCGGGCTGATGGCGGAGCTCGAGCCGGCCGCCGGCCCCTACCTCACCGACGTGAATCAAGCGATCGCCCGTGATGAGGCCCGCACCCGCTACGCCGTCGCCATGATCCGCCAGAAGAAGCCGGACCTGCTCACGCTCCATCTCGCCGCGTCGGATCACCTGCAACATCGCACCGGGCCGTTCACGCCGCCGGTGCGAGAGGCGCTTGAGAAGATTGATCGCATGATCAGCGATGTCTCCGCCGCGATGCGTGCCGCCCACCCGCACGCGGTGGTGTGCGTCGTCTCGGATCACGGTTTTGCGGCAGTCGACCGGGTGCTCTGGCTCGACAGCGCGTTCGTGCGGGCAGGGATCATCACGTTGAAGACCCGGGGAAAAACGGTCGCCGATTCCGACGTGTCCGACTGGATCGCCCAGACCTGGCCGGCGGGCGGCTCCGCCGCGATCGTTTTAAGGAATCCCACCGACGTCGCCGCGCGGGCCAAGGTGAAGGCCGTCCTGGACGAACTGGCCACCGACCCGGCCAACGGCATCGCCGGCATTCTCGAGGAGCCGGCCATCGCGGCGCTCGGCGGCGCACCCACCGCGCAGTTCTGGGTCGATCTGCGGCCGGGCTTCATTGTGAACCAGGCGCTCCAGCCGACGATTGTCGGTCGCGTGAGCGCCCGCGGCACCCACGGCTACACCCCCACGCACGACGAGATGGCCTCCACCTTCATCATCGCCGGCGATGGCATCGCCAACGGTCGCGATCTCGGCACGATCGATATGCGCGCCATCGCACCGACCCTCGCTCAGGTGCTCGGCGTCACACTTCCATCCGCCGAACGGCCGCCCCTCGATGTCTTCGAGCACTGATTGCTGGTGGCTCACCCTGCCTCCCTCCGCACCCTTATTTGAGCATCGTGAGTGAGGTTCCTTAACCCCGCCCTTCGGGCCTTCCCTCTCGAGCGAGGAATGTCAACGTGGCGTGTCTCCCCTCTTGAGCGGGGTGGCGCGAAGCAAAGGGGGTGTGGTCGACTGTCGAAGGCTCCTGCCGCCGCGCTCACGGCTTGCGGCTGTCGCGCACGATCCGGCCGTCTTCCGCGATGTGCAGCGTGAAGGTTCCCTGCGCGTCGCGGACTTCGACTTCGTACACCGGCCAGCCCGTACGGACTTCCTTGTCGATGTCGACAATCTGGCGCTCGCCGACTTCGCGGCGAATCGTTTCCTGCACTGCTGCGGGCGTGTCTTCGACTTGCGTACCCTTGAGCCACTGCCTCACGTCCTTCGGTCGTCGCTCGTCCCGGAGCACGGTGCCGTCCGCGGCAATATGAACCTGGGGATTCAATCCCGGCTCCGCGAACTCGATTTCGTACACCGGCTGCCCGTTCCATAGTTCACGTTCGATATCTGCGATGCGACGCTGGCCCGCCTTCGCACGCACCGCTTCCTGCACCGGCGGCGGAAGGTCCTCGATCCGAAGCTTCGGCGTCGTCGGCACCGTCCAGGGCACGCCCTCGGGCGAAATGACCGGCTCCCGCATCGTATCCACACTCGGGTGACGACGTGAATCGTAGAGGATCGCGCCCTCCTCACTCAGCCGCACCCGCGGGTTGATCGCCATCCGGCGCTCGATCTCGACGTCGTAAACGGTCTTGCCGTCGACGACCCGCCGGGTGACCTCCCGCACCCGTTCGTCGCCGCGCGTGGACTCGATTGCTTTGCGGACCGGACCGGGAAGCTGCTCGACAGGCATGATCTCATCCGCCCGCATCCAGCTCAAAGCGAGTAATACCGCTGCAATTCGGAAAACGTGCTTCGTTTTCATAATACACAGTCGGCCGATTCCCGGTCGCCGCAAGTCCACGAGCGCAGGTGTCTTCCCGACTCAAAGCCGCCCGGACTGTCTCCCGCCGCTCGTCCGTGCCGCGACCTCTGGATTTTTGTAACTTATTCGTGCGGTCGCGGTATTAACGATCACACCCGCGATCTCCGGCTCTCGCCCCTCCCCTAAACCGCCCATCAACGTCAACGCCCCATGAGTGCCCTGCTGCACGACCTGCGCTTCGGCTACCGCAACCTCGCCAAAAGCCGCGGCTTCACCCTGGTCGCCCTCGCCACGCTGGCCATCGGCATCGGCGCCAACACCGCCATCTTCAGCTTCGTCAACGGCGTGCTGCTCAAGCCGCTGCCCTACGCCGAGCCCGAGCGGATCGTGCGCGTGCTTGAGAAGCATCCCAGCGGCGGCCCCAACGGCATCTCCACCCTCAACTATCTCGACTGGGCGCGGGACAACACGGTCTTTGAACACATCGCCGCCTTGACCGGCGAGCTCCTGACGCTCACCGGCACCGAGGAGCCCGTGCAGCTGCGCAGCGCCCGGGTGACGGCCCAATACTTCGAGATCTTCGGCATCCGGCCGGCACTCGGCCGCGCCTTTGCGCGCGGAGAGGATCAGGCCGGCCGTGAGAAGGTCGTCGTCCTCACGCATGCGCTCTGGCAGTCCCAGTTCGGCGGCGCGACCGACATCATCGGACGCTCCCTCCTGCTCGACGGCGAACCTCATACCGTGATCGGCGTCATGCCGCGCGGCAGCGCCTTCGAGCGCAACTGGCCCCAGCTCTGGCGCCCGCTTGTCTTCACGCCCGACCGGATGACGCGTGACTTTCACTGGTTCGGCGCCGTCGCACAGCTGAAGCCCGGCGTCACGCTCGAGCAGGCCCGCGCCAATATGGACGCGATCGGCGCGCGCATCGCGCAGGATCATCCGGCCTCCAACAAAAACTGGGGAGTCGTGGTCAATCAGCTCGCCGAGACTGTCGTTGGTCCTCAACTACGCCAATCCCTCTACGTCCTGCTGGGCGCGGTGGCCATGGTGCTGCTGATTGGCTGCGCGAATCTCGCCAACCTCTCCCTCGCCCGCGGCCTGGCCCGGGAACGTGAGGTCGCCATCCGCGCCTCGCTCGGCGCCGGGCGGTGGCGGCTCGTGCGCCAGTTCCTCACCGAAAGCGTGCTCCTGTCCGTTGTCGGTGGACTTCTCGGTCTCGGACTCGGGTTTGCCATGCTCAAAGGTCTGCAGGCGACGCTACCGTCGGGTTACCTGCCCTCCGAGGCCGTGGTCACGATCGATGGCCGCGTCCTCGTGTTCACGCTCACCCTTGCTGTTCTCACCGGGATCGTTTTTGGCGTGTTTCCCGCCTGGCAGGCCACACGGCCCGACCTGGCCAACGCGATGAAACAGGGCAGCGCCGGTTCGGGCACGGGCCGCTCCCGCCATCGTGTGCGGAGCGCCCTCGTGGTGGCCGAGGTGGCGCTCGCGTTCGTACTGCTCACCGGCGCCGGTCTGCTCATCCGCAGCTTCGCCCGGCTCCAAACTGTGGATACGGGCTTCGATCCCACCTACGTCGTCTCCGCCGGGTTGCCGATGTCGGAAAAACGTTTCCCCACAACCGAGTCGTTCCAGGCGTATCTCGAGCAGATCACCGCGGCCGTCGCCGCCGTGCCCGGCGTGCGCGATGTCGCCCTCACCTCCTCGGTGCCGATGCGCGGCTGGGGTTACGGCATGCCGTTCCAGATCGCCGACCAGCCGACGGTCGACGTCGCCAACCGGCCGTCCTGTTACTTCAAGATGGTGAGCCCCTCGTATTTTCAGACCCTCCGCATCCGGTTGATCCGCGGCCGCACGTTGAGCGAGCGCGATGTGAAGGGTTCGCCGCCCGCCCTCGTCATCAACGAGACCATGGCCAGGAAACATTTCGCCGACGCCGATCCGCTGGGCAAGCGCCTGCTCATCCAGGAGATCGCGTTCGGCAAACCGCAACTCGGACCCGACGTCCCCTGGGAGGTGGTTGGCATCGTCGCCGACGAAAAAGTCGGCGACCTCGACGACAAGGACCCAAGCCCCGGGGTCTACGTGACGCATGCACAGAGCCCGCAGCTGGCGCAAGCACTCCTCGTGCGCGGCGCCACCGACCCCACCCTGCTGCAGCGGGCGATCCAGCAGGCCGTGTATTCAGTGAATAAAGACCAGGCTCTGACGAGCATGATGACGCTCGAGCAGATCAAGATCGAATCGCTCGGCCCCAATCGCTTTCGTTCCCTCCTCCTCGGTCTCTTCGCCAGCGTGGCGCTGCTCCTCGCTTCGATTGGCCTCTACGGTGTCGTGTCCTACTCGGTCGCCCAGCGCACGCGGGAGATCGGCATCCGCGCCGCCCTCGGCGCCAACACCGGCAACATCCTCGGCCTCATCCTGCGCGGCGGCATGACGATGGTCGTGACGGGGCTGCTCCTCGGCGCGATCGGTGTGTTTGCGCTCACGCGTCTGCTCTCCTCCCTGCTCTACGGTGTCGGCGAACGGGACCCGGCGACGATCGCCGGTGTTGCCGCGATCCTCGCGAGCGTGGCCCTTGTCGCGTGTTATCTCCCCGCCCGTCGCGCCACGCGCGTGGACCCGATCATCGCGCTGCGTTGCGACTGATCACGACGTCCTGCAGTTCGAGAACTCAGGGTTCAGGTCTCAGCCTTCAGCCCTCGCTGAGGGGGTGTTTCTGCTCAAACGTCCCCGCCTCGCCTCTCGCCGCGGCGAAGCCCTCGCCTTCGAGCCACGCCTTTGCTGCCGCGTCGTTCTTCAACCAGGCATCCCAGAACGCCGTCGTGCTTTCCTGAATCAAGCGGTGAAACTCCGCATCGTGCGTGCCATCGCCGCGCCGTCGCTGACCGGAGAACACCATGTGGTCGCCACCCGAGAGAATGAGCAGATAGGCATCCGCCTTCCGCATCTGATCGTAAGGCACGCGTCGCAACGCCGGATCGGATGTGCCCATCGGATCCGAATCCTCCGTGCCGGTGAGATGATATACCGGGATTGAGATTTCGGCATACACACTGCCCTCCGCGCCGCCGGCCGACTTGCGCGTGGGCGTGCTCATCGCGATGGCGGCCTTGATGCGCGGGTCGGCGAGTTGCCCCATGATCGACCCGCCCCGTTGAAACTGCTGCCCGGCCAGCGCCATCGTCGTGTAGGCGCCAAACGAGTGTCCCGCCGCCCCGACGCGGTCGAGATCGAGCCGGCCGTGAAGCGCGAACGACGGATCGGCATTGAGCGCCGTCAGTCGATCGAGGGCAAACGAGACGTCGCGTGGACGATTGATGAAATTGGAGGGATCCGCCGCGGCCCTTGCCAGCGCGCGCGCCGGTCTCCGCTCGTCGCGCCACACCGCGTCGTCGCTGCCGGCATGTTGCACGTGCACGCTCACGTAGCCATGCGCCGCCCAATACTCGCCGAGATAACGGTAGGTTTCCCGAGCCCCGCCCAGTCCATGCGAGAACACGATCACCGGATAAACCGCATCGGCCGCGGCCCCGGTCGGATAATAAATCTTCACCGGCACGTCGCGTTCGCGCGTCGCATCGTGCCACTCCGCGGTGAGCGAAGCGATTGGCAGCGCACCCGCTGACGGAGCATAGGCATACGCAGCCTGCACCACCACCGACACCGCGAGAACACAAACTGCACGCAACCAGTTCATGGATACATGGAACATTCTTGATCGCCCGGACGAATCGGTCGCAAAGTAGGTCCGGTCTGTGATCGGACCAAGGCCAGTCGGAGACCGGCCCTACCTGGACCCTTCGATTGCATTGCTCCGCCTTACTTCACGCGCTCGGCGTTCCACGGCACGGTGACCGGCTCCTTGTCGCGGCCCGTGGTTTCGATCGTGCCCTTGATCGTATCGCCCTCGAGCGTGCCATTGTATTTCACCGTAATCTTGCGGCGCCGGATCTTGCGCTCGACGGTGAACGACACCTGCTCGCCGGTCAGCTTGGCGTCACGGATATCAACCTTGCCGAGCCGGTTGTCGATGGAACCGGAAAGCTGGTCGCCCTGCAGCTTCAGTTCGAGGGTGGTGTCCATCTTGCGGCCGCCGGCGCCCTCGGCGGTCCATTTCCACTTGCCAGTGGGATCGCCCGCCCACGCAGAGGCCGCCATGAAGAACACGGCGAAACACACGGCCGCGATTCCGCGGCGCACATTCATAGGAAGAAAAAACAGCGAGCCAGATGTCGTCATAGACCCCAATAAACGCATCACCCGCGGCCCGGGTTTCACCGGATCAGGGATTTTTTAGCGGAACGCATCCCGCGGGCGGGCCTGCCGCCTCCGCCGCCGGCGGCCGCATCCCGTCTTTACAGCCACCTTGGCCTCCGCTTCCCCCCCTTCCACTTCAAGGGGAACCCAATCGCTCCGAAGGCGGGCAAGCCCACGCCAGCGAGGGTTTGTGATCCCCTCGCGCCGGGGTGTGTTGCTTGGGCGTGGGGGCGTGTGAAATTTCCGGGCTAGTGTTCTGAAGCAATTCCGACGTGGCACAGGCATCCTGCCCGAGCCCATGGGCAGGATGCCCATGCCACACCCCGCGCAAGCGCGCTCCGACAGGCCGCCGCTCCGGAGACCAAAAGGCCGGTGCACGCACAGTGCACCGGCCTCGAGGTTTGAACGCACCGGAGAGCCGGCGCGAGTCACGGACCCGGTT
>DASWVO010000189.1:0-25590 GCA_036406235.1 Opitutaceae bacterium | reverse complement strand
CACCGCCGACAAGTGCCAGCAGGTGATCGACGCCCGCCGGCGGACGGGCCGCCGCTGTCGTGTGACGTTCAATTACCGCTATTCGCCGCCGCGCACCCAGGTGAAGGACCTGCTCATGAGCGGCGAGATCGGCGACGTCCTTTCGGTTGATTTTCACTGGCTGCTCAACACGCATCACGGCGCCGATTACTTCCGGCGCTGGCATGGCGAGAAGAAGAATTCGGGCGGACTCATGGTGCACAAGGCGACCCATCACTTCGATCTCGTCAACTGGTGGTTGAGCGCGGTGCCCGTGGAGGTTTCGGCGACGGGCAAGCGCGAATTCTACACGCCCGCGATGGCCCGACGGATCGGCCTCGAAAGCCACCACGAACGTTGCCATACCTGTCCGGAGGCGAAGAAGTGCGGCTTTGCGTTCAGCCTCGCATCGTCCCCGCGCTTGAAGGAACTCTACCTCGATCAGGAGCATCACGACGGCTATTTCCGCGATCAGTGCGTATTCAATCCGCGGATCGATATTGAGGACACAATGAACGTGCTCGTGCGCTACGACACGGGAACGACGATGGCGTATTCGCTCAACGCGTTCAATGCGTGGGAGGGCTACACGATCGCCTTCAACGGCACCAAGGGGCGCCTCGAGCATTCCATCGTCGAACGCATCTATGTGAACGGCACCGACACCGAGCAGGGAGGGATCCAGAGGGGCGGCGTGAAGACGCGGATCATTCCGCTGCGCGGCGCGCCCCGCGACATCGAGCCGTGGAGTGGCACCGGCAGCCATGGCGGCGGCGACAAGGTCATGCTCGATGATATCTTCCTGCCTCAACCACCGGCCGACAAATACCTGCGGGATTCGGACGAGCGCGGCGGTGCCTATTCGATTCTCGTGGGAGTGGCGGCCAACCAATGCTTCCAGACGAAGCAGGCCGTATCGATCGACAGCCTGGTCCGCGGCTTGAATCGTCCTGACTACGCTCCCATGCCGTCGAAGACGGCGCCGGTGCCGGTGGCCTAGAAGCTGGCCCTGAAACCTGCGGTCGAGCTGTTGGGAAGGGGCAGGGCCCCCGCCTCCGGCCGGGCCGCTGCGAGGCCGCTTCGCGAAAGGCAACTACTTCCCGTTGCCTTCCTTCTTCGACTCGAGAAAACGCTTCACCAGCTCGGCGGGCATCTCCTCGTAATGATTGAACGCTTCCGAGTGCCGCCCGCGGCCGCTCGTGAGCGAGCGCACGACCGTGCTGTAGTGATAGAGCTCCTTCTGCGGCACCTGCGCTCGGACGACCTGGAAGTGCCCATCGGTATCCACGCCTAAGATACGACCGCGGCGGGCGGAGAGGTCGCCCATGATCGCGCCGAGGTATTCGTCGGGCGCGGTGACGGTGACGTTGCAGATCGGCTCCAGCAGGCAGGGCGCCGCGGCGGCAAACGCCTCCTTGAACGCGTGGTAACCGGCCACCTGGAAGGCGATATCCTTGGAATCGACCGGGTGCATTTTACCGCCGAAGAAGTCGACCTGCACGTCGGTCACGCGATAGCCGGCGAGGACGCCTTCGTGACAGACGGTGCGCACGCCTTTTTCGACCGACGGGACAAAAACGCGGTCCACGTCGTTGCCGACGAGCGACTGCGTGAAGGTCACGCCGGTGTCGCGCTCGGCGGGGGTGATGCGCATCCACACCTCGGCAAACTGCCCGGCGCCGCCCGTCTGTTTCTTGTGGCGGTAGCGCGATTCGGCCCGCCCGCGGATCGTCTCACGATAGGGGATGCGCGGCTCCTCGAGCTCCACCGTCACGCCGAAACGCCGCGCGAGCCGCTCGACGATCACCTGCAGGTGGATTTCCCCCTGGCCGGAGACGATGGTCTGATGGACCTCGTCGTCGACGCGGTAGAGAAACGTCGGGTCCTCGGCGTGCAACGTTGCGAGCCCGGCGGCGAGTTTGTCTTCGTCGCCCTTGGAGCGCAGGCGCAGGGCGCCGTGAATGTTGGGACGCGGATACTCGACCTGCGGCAACTCGACGATGAACCGCGGGCTGCAAAGCGTGTCGCCCGTGCGCGTCTCGCGCAGCTTCACGACGGCGCCGAGATCCCCCGCAGCCAGCGAGGCGACGGGCGTGCGCTCCTGGCCGTTGAGGACGTAGAGTTGGCCGATGCGTTCGGTGACCTGACGGGTCCGGTTGTAGAGCTCGTCGCCGCTTTTCACCGTGCCGGCGTAGACCCGAAACAGCGACAGCTCGCCCACGCCGGCTTCGTTCATCGTCTTGTAAACGTAGACGACGGGATCGGGGGCGCTGAGCGAGACCGAGCCTGGCAGGCCGCCGGCATCGCGCGCGGGCACCTCGGCCCGGTCGAGCGGCGACGAGCCATACTTCGCGATGAAGTCCATGAGGCGGGCGACGCCCACATTGGTTTCCGCCGACACGGCAAAGAGCGGCACGAACGTCTGCTTCTGGATCGCGGCGTGCAACCCGGCGCGCAGCTCCTCCTCGGCGAGAATTCCCTTCTCAAAGAACTTCTCCATCAGCGCATCGTCGGATTCGGCGACGTATTCGATGAGTTCCTTGTGCAGCGCGAGGACACGCTCGGAAAGTGGGCCCTGGGCGGACTCTTCTTCGTAGCGCCCGCTGCTGTTGCCCGGCCGGTAGGTCACCACCTCGTTGCGGAGAATGTCGAGCACCTGACTGAAGCCCGGCCCGCCATCGAGCGGCATCGCGAGCGGGAAAACGTTTTTCCCGAAATGAGCCCGCACGTCGGCGAGGATGGCGTCGAAGTGCGTGTTGGCTTTGTCGAGCGCATTGACGACGAGCACCTTCGGCAGGCCAAAATGGGTGGCGTAGTCCCAAGCCGCATCCGTCCCGGTGCCCAGGCCGTGGGCGGCGTTGATAACGACGACGGCAAAATCGCCGACGCGCAGGGCGCCCAGGCCCTCGCTGATGAAGTCGGCATAGCCGGGCGAATCGAGGAGGTTGAACTTTCGGTCGAGCCACTCGAGATGGAGTGGCGTGGCGTGGACGGAGATCTGATGCTGGCGCTCGCTCGCGTGGTAGTCGGAAACCGTGCTGCCCGAGGCGATGCTGCCGAGCCGGCCGATGCGGCCGGCGCAGGCGAGCATCGCCTCACATAGCATGGTTTTGCCTGCGGACGCGTGGCCCACGACGGCGAAATTGCGGAGATCGGCGGAGGGGTAGTCCTTCATGGCGAGAAAAACGGGGTTGGAGTTGGCGGACTTTCCGTGGCCGGACTATAGCCGGACCGCTCGGCGACGCTAGCCGTTTTCCCGGGCGCCGTCTCCGCGGGAATTGGGTATCGTTGCGCACTTTCTGGAATCCTCCGCCCGAGCGGTCGGCGCGTTGCGCCGCCCCTCCCCGGGATGAAACCTATTCATCCAGCCATGACCGGAACGTGGGCTGCTTTTGCCGCGCACGATTCGAACCATTCATGACAGGCTCTCCGCGACTCCTGCGCGGGTGCGCGGCGTTGTTGGCCCTCGGCGGCGCGGCTCCGGCGCGTCTCCACGCCCAAACTACGACCACGTTCGCGTCGGCCGCCCCCGCATCGCCGGCGACCGCGGCCGGGCAGACGCACGCGACTGAGAGTCCGCGGGAGCGCGGCCGGGTGCTGCAGAAGCGCAATCCGCTGGCCTCGGAATACCAGGCGCCGGGTACGCTGGGTCGCAGCCCAGGGGCGCAGAGCGACGGCGAAGGGAATGACTTCCGGCGCTATTTCGGCGACAGCGGTACGCTGCTCGCAGCCGGTGACCTCGTGCGCACGGGGGCGTTTGCGACGCTGCAATCCCTCTCGGGTCGGGCCGTGCCGGGCGGCACGTTTGAGGTGCGGCAGGCGCGGGCCGGCGGCGCCCGACCCTGGGCTTGGTCGCTGCGCGGCAACGTGACCTCGGCCGACCGGCTCATCGAACATTACGAGGCGGCCTGGGCGCCAGTCACGGAACTCGGGAACAACGGGCGTTACGCGAAGACGGGCGCACCGGTGCTGAATCGGGACGGCCGGGAAGTGTTCTTTCTGGAACGACCGCGCGTGTCGCAGGACACGCTCGCAACGCGCACGCGCACGCTCGACGCGCAGGTGGAGACGCGTTTCAACGGCGAGCACCTGCTCTTCGTGCAGGTGTTCTGGTCGGACTACGCCGACGATTTTTACCGCCATCGCATCGAACTGAACACCGGCGCGGGTCTGCCGCAGTCCGACGGCGACGTGGTGGATTCCGCCTCGAGCACCGTGATGGCCGGCGACTATCGCGACGCCAGCGCGCGTCGCTATTTCGCGCACACGATCACCACGCGCGACATCCTGCGCTTTCATGTCGGCGGACGCTCACCGTTCGCGGGCGGCCGGATCGACTATGGCCTTTACCATGCGCGCTGGCGCAACGACTCGCCCTCTGATGCGTGGAACTTCACCGAGAAGGGCCTGGATCTTCACTACGACATCAGCGAACCAGCATTTCCCCTGCTCGCGGTCATCAACGACCGCGACCTGGCCGAACTCGAGCGGAGCACGTTCAACGACCTGCGTGCTTCGCACACGCTGACGCGCGACCTCGATTGGGCGGCCCGCCTCGACTACGAGCGCAAGGGCCGCTGGCGCGACATTGGGTGGTGGCTGACCATGGGTACGCTGCACCGCGAAAAAGAGCGGACCAACGACAGTGTGCGCGACGTCTACCTGCGCACCTCGGCGCCGCTCACGCTGGCGAGTGTGGCGAGGGACGGTGCGACCGGCCTTGTCGTGCGCGATCATTACGAGCTGCCCGCGGGCCTCGACGCCGGGGCGGGCCGCCGGCGCGTCGGGGCTGCGGATCCAGCATTTGGATACAACGAGTCGAGATCTCTCCTCGAGTCGTTTCAGGAGCGCTACACGAGCCGCGAACGCGTGGGCGGCGCCTTCGCGATGGCGCAGGCCAAGCGGGGGTCTTGGGAGCTGGAGCTTGGCATTCGCGGCGAGGGCACGCGCACGGACACGCTCGGCACGGTCATCGCGCCGGTCGGCGGCGGGTTCTTCGGCCCGGAACTGGCGCGGGTCATCGAGGGAGGCACAACCTACAGCATCCAACAGGCGCCCGGGGAGAATCGCTACACCACGTGGCTGCCCTCCCTGGGCATCACGCGCAAACTCGGCCCGCGCTTTGCGATCCGCGCCGCTTACTTCGAACAGCTCATGCGCCCGCAGTATTTCGACATCGTCGCATACCGGCGCCTGAATCCGCCCACGCGCACCCTCACGGAGGGCAACCCCGCGCTGCGGCCGACCTCGATCCGCACCGCGGTCGCCGCGCTCGACGCTCACGTGCCGCCTCTCGGCGAATGGTCGTTCGAACTCTACGCCACCGAAGTGGAGGATTTTTTCTACAACGCGCAGGACTACGAGACCGTTGACGGCGAAATCTACACGGCCGGTCGCGTGGCCAACGGCTCCACGGCCGATCTCCACGGTCTTCAGGTGCAGTGGTCGCGCGCATGGACGTTGCTGGCGCCGCTGCGCATCGAAAGCTCGGCGGCCTATGCCTATTCGGACAGCGAGGCGCGCCTGCCCACGCGACTGGAGGATCGCATCCCCCTGCCCGAACGCTCGCGGCATCTTTTGCGTGGCGAACTGGCCTGGTCGATCGGACGCTGGCGGGGTAGTTGGGAAGTCACTACGCAAAGTGCGGCGCTCGACGAGGTCGGACCGGCGGCCAACCGCGATGTTTACCGCGCGCGCGTCCTCGCGCTCGACGCTTCGATCGCCTGGCGGCCGGTCGACGGCTGGAACGCAAGCCTCACGGCGCAAAATCTGACGGATGCTCCGGAACGCGCCCACGAAGGCGATCCGTTGCGCGTCACCCGCAACCAATACAGTGGCACCCTCTGGCGCCTGGGCGTGGAGCACACGTGGTGAGCACGGCCCTGACTTGGGCGGTCCTCGGTCAGCGTTAACCGCCGCCTTTAGGCGACAGGATCTGCGGGCGGGCGTTCGGGACGGCAAGCGTGGGAGCGTGGCGCTGGCGCGCCGCTTCGTAGAGAAACACGGTCGCGGCGCAGGCGACATTGAGCGAGTCGACATGCGCGGGCATCGGGATGGCCGCGACCGAGGTACAGGCTTTGCGCACGGCCGGGCGCAGACCCTCGCCCTCACTGCCGAAAACGATGCAGGTGTCACCGCGGAGGTCCGTGGCCGCGATCGAGACGGCCTCATGCGGATCGGCGGCGACGCAGCGCATCCCGGCGTCTTGGAGGGCGTGTAGCACGCCCACGAGATTCTCCGTGGCCAGCACCTGCAGGTCGAGCAGGGCCCCCATCGAGCTGCGCACGGTGCGTCGCAGCCAGGGTGGCGCGGATGTTTCGCCGACGATGATTGCTTGCGCGCCGAGCGCCGCGGCGCTGCGGGCGATCGCACCGAGGTTTTCGGCGTTGGTGAGTCCGTCGACGGCGACGAAGAGGCGCGGCGTGGGCGTGAGGGCCAGGACTTGGGCGAGGGTGGTAGCCCCCGGGACCCGTGCGGCGACCAGCACGCCGTTGAACAAATGAAATCCGACCAGTTCCTGCAGCAGACTCTCGGGGGCTACGAACACGTCGATCTTCTCCTGGCGCGCGGAGAGCGCCGGCCAGAACTCCACGCGCCAGGCTTCCGTGGCGAGCATCGATACAATCGTGAAACGGGGATGAGCCAGCAGACGTGCGATGACCTTTGGCCCCTCCGCCACGAAGACTCCGCTGGCCCCCTGTCCGGGTGAGTAGCGCAGCGAGCGATAGGGCGCAAGGGCCGGCAACTCGAGATCGGCGACCGGTTGAACGTGCAGCATGCGCTGCCTACTTACCCGCAGTCTGTTGACGGACAAGTCCGTCAACGCATCAACAACGCTGTCGCCACACCCAAGCCGATCCAGAACAAGGCGATGAGCGCGATACGCAGGATGCGGTGGTTGGGCTGTCCGCGGACACTCTGCGGGGCCGGCCGGGCAACCTGAACCGGCGAAAGCGACTCAATCCCCCGACGAGTGGGGGCGCTACGCGGCGAACACGCTGGGGCGCTTGAATGCTCCACGACGGACATGGGAGCATAGACGCACGCCCGTCATTTCGGTTGCAGGAATTCGTTCGAGGGGGCCAGCGCGGGTCCTGGGCGATCCTCAGTGCCCGGCGTGCTTGAGAGCTTGCAAGTCCGGGTCGGTGACCGCCGCGGCGCGGAACCGTCCGTCGAGGGCGATTGCCTGATCGACACGTCGGCGTGCCTCGGCGACGTCGCCGCGCAGGCAGGCATAGCAGCCGAGGTTGAACTGGATCGTCGCCTCCTGCGGGTGCCGCAGTTCGGCTTCGCGCAGAATCGCTTCGGCTTCAGCGAGCGACTCGGAGCGGCGCGTGGCGTAAGCGCACATGATCCACCAATCCGCGGTCTCCGGCTGGCGCCGCAGGAGTTCGCTGGAGACGACGCGAAGCTCCGCCCACCGTTCCTGTTCCTGCAACACCACCGCCCGCAGTGCGAGCACGTCGTTGGCCTCCGGTTCGGCCGCCGGCAGGCGGGCAAGCTCGGCGGCGGCTTCCTCGACCATGCCGAGCTCGAGGTAGCCGCGGGCGTGCGAAAGATGCCAGCGACGGTTCATGTCTCTGCACGCTGACAACCGTGGGAACCAAAACAATCGTTCTCTTGCGCAGGAATTCCGCTGGCGCTGGAGGTCCGGGCACGACGGCCTCACGCCTTGGGCGGGCTGCCGAAATGGGCGGCATGGGCGGCGTAGCCGGCGCAATCGGCCAGCATGCCGTCGATCGCCGCGGCGAGGGGTTGCGCGCGCACGAGCCCGGAGAAGACGACCTTGTCGCCGATCACATCGGTAAGGACGAACGCCGGCCGTTGCGTGATCTGATGAGCGTGGAACTCCGTCGTGCTCGCGTCGATACGCGCGGCGACCCCGGCCGAGGTGGCGGCGGCGCGCAAGATCTCCGGCGGCAGCCGGCCGGCTTCGGCGGCGATGGCGACGGCGGTCTCGAGGTCGCCGACCTTCCGGCCTTCGCGCACCGAGGCATGGGCGAGCGCCAGGCGCACGGTATCGTCGTTTTCGCCAAGAAGATCCTTCGCGGCTTCCGCCACGAGGTTGGGGGCGCGGTAAATGCCTTTGCGCTCCGCCTCGAACCAGCCGCTGTTCAGCATATAGGGCGAGCGCATGATCGTGCCGCTGCGCCGGTAGAACCAGTCGCATTGCTCGATCGACGCGGGGAAGTCCTCCGGATTCATGAGCGCGATCTTCCACCGAAAGTCGACGAGGCCGGCGTAGCGTTCCTTCAGCTCGGCCCACGCCGGCTCGGCCCAGTGGCACCAGGAGGACAGCACTTCGAAGTAATAGGTGACAGTGACGGCGGCGCTCATGCGACGACGTTCGCGGCACGGTGCGGGCCGGTCAACGCGTGAACGGGCCGGCTGCCGGTACAGCGCGCGGTGCGATTTCGCGGAGCACTGTGTGGCGGTCGTTCAGGCCTCTTCGCTCAGCGCCTTGAATGCCAGCGCGGCGGCGACGCCGCCGGCGGCATTGGCGACCAGGTAGATCGCAAGCTGGCCCACTTTCTCGAGGCCCATGATAACCACGCCAAGCCCCACCGCGGGGTTGAACGCGCCGCCCGAGATTGCGCCCACGCTCACCGCGCCGACGAGCACGGTGAAACCGATGGCGAGGCCGTAGAAGGAGTTGCCGGCAGTGCCCTTCGCCGTGGCGACGTTGAGGACGACCCACGCCAGGGCGAAGGTGAAGAGAAACTCGACGATCAGCGAGGGCCCGACCGCATGGTTCGCGGCGCCGAGGGTGGGCTTGCCCAGCACGGTGGTCACGAGCAACGCCGCCAGCGCGCCGGCGATGAATTGGGAAATCCAATACGGCACGACGTCGCGTGCCGGGCATTTGCCGCGCAAAAAGACGGCGAGCGTGACCGCCGGGTTGAAATGTCCGCCCGAGATGTGTCCGCCAGCGAATATCATCACCATGAGCACGGCGCCGATGGCCAGCGGCGCGAGATCCGCGCCACCGCGCACCGACATGCCAACCGTAAACACGAGGAAGAACGTCCCGATGAACTCGACGAGGTATTTTTTCATAGAGGGAGTGAGTGCGGGGGAAAACTGGGGCGCAGGCCGGCGACTGACAAGGCCCGGTTGCTCAGGGAATTGCCGATCCGCAGTGACGGGTGGCGAGAAAAAGTCTGCGTCCTTTTCCGGCGCGCTGCGTCAGCCAGAGGTGAACAAATCACCAGAACATGAATACGACTACTACTCTGAAGGCTGAGGAAATCCGTGGCTTCGTGCGCGAGCGCTACGGCGCAATCGCGACGCAAGCCGGCGACAACGATGGCTGCGGTTGCACGTCCTCGGGCTGCTGCGGCGGCGGCGACGCCGACCGCGAAGTGATCGGCTACGGCGAGAAACTCGGGTATTCGGCGGCCGACCTGGCCGCGGCGCCGGCCGGAAGCGACCTGGGGCTGGGCTGCGGTAATCCGGTCGCGATCGCGTCCATCCGTCCCGGCGAAACCGTCCTCGATCTCGGCAGCGGCGCGGGCTTCGACTGCTTTCTCGCCGCGCGCCAGCTCGCCGGCACGGGCCGGGTGATCGGAGTCGACATGACGGCGGCGATGATCACCAAGGCGCGCGCGAATGCCGTCAAAGGCGGCTATCCGAACGTCGAGTTTCGTCTCGGGGAGATCGAAGCGTTGCCCGTGGCGGATGCGTCGGTCGACCTGATCCTCTCCAACTGCGTCATCAATCTCTCACCCGAAAAGGCGCGCGTGTTTGCGGAGGCGTTCCGGGTGCTGAAGCCAGGCGGGCGGCTCGCGATTGCCGATGTCGTGGCCACGCGGCCGCTGCCCGCGACGCTGCGCGAGAAACTGAGTGCGATCGGCGCGTGCGTCGGGGGCGCCACGCGGGTCGACGAGTTGCGCGCCCTGCTGGCGGAGGCTGGCTTTGCTCGGGTGGAGATCGTGCCCAAGGAAAGCTCGCGCGACTATATCCGCCACTGGACGGACGATGCGGATGCGGGCGATTATGTTGTGAGCGCGCTGATCACCGCCTATAAACCCACGCCATGAGCCCGGTGACTGCACGCGAACTCGATCTCGCCATCACTCCCGCGCAGCCGGGGGAAGTGCCGTCGATTGCGGCGTTGCTGCAGGCGGCGCAGTTGCCGCACGAGGATTTCGCGCCGCATCTGGCTCACTTCCTCGTCGCGCGCGATGCCGGCGGCGCGGTGGTCGGCGCCATCGGCGCGGAGGTTCATGGCCGTGACGCGCTGCTGCGCTCGCTCGTGGTCGCCCCGCCGTTTCGCAAACACGGCCTGGGCGCCGGGCTCGTGCGGTCGCTCGAAGCGGCCGCGGCCGACTGGGGCGTGCAGCACTGGTGGCTGCTCACGACCACGGCGGAGACGTTTTTCAAAAAACGCGGGTTTGTCGTCACGCCGCGCCAGGCGGCGCCGGCGGTGATCGCGGCGACGGCGGAGTTTCGCGGACTCTGTCCGTCGGTCGCGGTGTGTCTGTCGCGGGAAAGGCGAAGCAGGTGAGCACGGTGGAGTTCGATGCGACAGTCGCCGCGTTTTCGGCGCCGCTGCGGGCGTTCATCCGCCGCCGCGTGCGCGACGACGCGACGGCCGACGACCTCACGCAGGAGGCATTGCTCAAGGTCTTTCGTTCTCGTGCGACCCTGCGCGAGAATCAGCGGCTGGAAGCGTGGGTCTACCGCATCGCGCGCCGCACCGTGATCGATTACTACCGCCGCCAGCGTCCGCGCGTCGAACTGCCGGCCGATCTCGTGAGCGACGGGCCGGAAGGGCCGGATGCGGTCACTGCGACGATGGTGGCGTCGCTGCGGGGTTTCCTGGAGGAACTGCCGGAGAGCTACCGCGAGCCGGTGAGGCTGGCGGAGTTCGAGGGCCTGCCGCTCGCCAAGATCGCGCTGCGTCTGGACCTCAGTCTGACGGCCGTGAAATCGCGGGTGCGCCGTGGGCGGGCGTTGTTGAAGAAGAATCTGCAGGACTGCTGCCGGCTCGAGTTCGATCGTTTCGGCAAGATCATCGACTACGAGCGCCGGCCACAGGCGCCCTGCAAGTGTTGAGGTGAATCTCGGCGGCGCGGTTCTCTGCTCCGCCCCGTCCGTGACAATCGCGTGACGGCCTGAAGCGCAGGCTTGAACTATATTCCTGCGCAGGCATGTCATCACGGGATGGAGCAGTTGATCAAGATCTACGAGTGTCTGTGCGACGTCACCCGGCTGCGCCTGCTCCACATCCTTGCCCGGCAGCCGCTCTGTGTCTGCGACTTCCAGGCCGTGCTCGATGAGCCGCAGGTGAAGATCTCGAAGCACCTGGCGTATCTTCGGCAGCGTGGACTGGTCGAGTGTTCGCGGCGCGGCAACTGGATGATCTATGCGCTGCCGGTGAAACCCTCGCCGGAGCTGCGCGCCAACCTCGCTTGTCTGCAGGACTGCGTTGCGGACGACCCTCGCTTCCGGCGCGATCTCGCCCGGCTGCGTAGGCTCGCCTCGTCGTGCGCCGCCGCGGCCGACGGCCCCGCGCCGGAGCCGGCCGCTCCGCGTGGCACGCGTAACTGTTGCTGAAAGTTCACCTCACACCACGTCGCATCACCGCATGAACAAGACCCGCATCGCCATCAATGGCTTCGGCCGCATCGGCCGCCTCGTGTATCGCGCCGCTTGGAACTGGCCGGAGTTCGACTGGGCGCTCATCAACGAGGTGAAGGGCGGCGCGGCCTGCGCGGCGCACCTGCTCAACTTCGATTCGCTGCAGGGGCGCTGGTCGCAGGAGGCGGGCGCCGAGGGCACCGACACAATCCGAGTGGGCGGCCAGCGTATCGCGTTTACCGAGCATGCGAGACCTGGCGACGTGCCGTGGCGCGATCATGGCGTCGAGGTGGTGCTCGAGTGTAGTGGAAAATTCAGGACGGAGGCGGATCTCCAGGGGTATTTCGAACGGGGCGTGAAGAAGGTCATCGTCGCCGCGCCGGTGAAGGGCGATGCGCTCAACCTCGTGATGGGCGTCAACGACCACCTTTACGATCCGGCGAAGCACCACCTCATCACCAACGCCTCGTGCACGACGAACTGCCTCGCGCCGATCGTGAAGGTCATCCACGAGGGCATCGGCATCGAACGCGGCGCGATCACGACCGTGCACGACGCCACGAACACGCAGAGCGTCGTCGACCGTCCGGACAAGGACCTGCGCCGCGCCCGCGCGGCCGGCCTCTCGCTTATTCCGACGACCACCGGCTCGGCGACCGCGATCGGTCTCATTTATCCCGAATTGCTCGGCAAGCTCAATGGCCACGCCGTGCGCGTACCGATGCTCAATGCGTCGCTCACCGACTGCGTGTTCCACCTGAAGCGCACGACGACAGTCGCCGAGGCGAACGCGCTGCTCCGGGCCGCGAGCGCGTCGGGTCCGCTGCGCGGGATTCTCGGCTACGAGGAGCGCCCGCTTGTCTCGATCGATTATCGGGGCGATCCGCGCTCGGCGGTCATCGACGCGTTGTCGACCATGGTCGTCGACGGCACGATGCTGAAACTCTACGCGTGGTACGACAACGAGTGGGGCTACTCGAACCGCATGGCCGAGCTCGCGCGGAAAGTCGTGGCCTGCTCGATCAGATGAAGTTGTAGGAGCGCGCTTGCGCGCGATTGCCCGTCTTTCATCGCGCGCAGGCGCGCTCCTACCTTCCTGTTTCGCCATGAATCTCCGCAACTACAGTCTCGTCACCGGTGCTTACTGGGGCTTCACGCTCACGGATGGCGCGCTGCGGATGCTCGTGTTGCTGCACTTCTTCAACCTCGGCTACCGCCCGGTGCAGCTCGCGTTCCTGTTTCTCTTCTACGAGTTCTTCGGAATCGTCACCAATCTGCTCGGCGGCTGGCTCGCGTCGCACATGGGCCTGCGCGTGACGCTGCTCGCCGGGCTTTTGGTCCAGGTCGTGGCGCTCGGTCTGCTCGCCCTGCTCGATCCGCAATGGCCCGAGCTGCTCTCCGTGGCCTACGTGATGGGCGCGCAGGCGCTCTCCGGCATCGCGAAGGACCTCACGAAGATGAGCTCGAAAAGCGCCATCAAGGTGCTCGTGCCGCCGGATGCCCGCGGCGCGCTCTTTAAGTGGGTCGCGGTCCTGACTGGCTCGAAGAACGCGCTCAAGGGCGTCGGCTTCTTCCTCGGCGGCTGGCTGCTCACAGTCGCAGGCTTTGCCGGCGCGCTCGGGATCATGGCCGGCGCGCTGTTTCTCGTCTGGCTCGGCTCCTGGCTGTCGCTGCCGCGGGAGATGGGCCGGGCGAGGACGAAGACGACGTTCAGGCAGCTCTTTTCAAAAACGCGCGAGATCAACGTGCTTTCGGCGGCGCGGCTCTTTCTTTTCGGAGCGCGTGACATCTGGTTTGTCGTCGGCGTGCCGGTGTTTTTGCGCGGCGCGCTCGGCTGGAGCTTTGCGGAGGTGGGCGCATTCATGGCCTTTTGGGTGATCGGCTACGGCTTCGTTCAGGGAGCGGCGCCGGCGCTCCTGCGCGGCCGCGCCCCGGCCGGAGGCACGGCCTCGACCGCCGCCTTCATGCTCGCCGCCACCGCGGCCGCGGTGCCGCTGGTGCTCCTTGCCGGGCTGCCTGCCGGGCCGGTGGTCGTGCTCGGGCTCGCCGTCTTCGGCGCCGTCTTCGCGTTCAACTCGGCCGTACACTCGTATTTGGTGCTCGACTACACCGACGGCGACAAGGTCGCGCTCAACGTCGGCTTTTACTACATGGCGAATGCCGGCGGGCGTCTCGTCGGTTGCCTGCTCTCGGGCGTGCTCTATCAACTGGCCGGGCTGGCCGGTTGCCTGTGGGGGGCGTTCGCGTTTGCCCTCGCGGCCGCGGCGATCGCCCTCGGCCTGCCGCGCACGGCCCTGCATGCCGAAAAACTGACTTCGGCCACGGTCAAGGCGGGTGAGGGGGAGTGAGCTTTGAACAAACCCTGGACGCCGGGCCTGTCTCCGATCGCATGCGATTTCCTCCCATGATCCCAACTCCTCCTTACGACGTGCTTGTCCTTTGCACGGGCAACTCCGCCCGTTCCATCATGGCCGAATACATCCTGCGCGCCAAAAGCCGCGGCCGCTTCAATGTCTCGAGCGCGGGCGCGCGCCCGGCCGGACACGTGAGCGCGATGGCGCAGCGCGTGCTCGCCGAGCGCTACGGTATCGACGCGTCGGATGCGCGCTCGAAATCATGGGACGAATTCAAGGGCCAGTCGTTTCATTTCGTGATCACCGTGTGCGACCAGGCGCGCGAGGCGTGTCCGATGTGGCCGGGACAGCCGATCCTGGCGCACTGGAGTTCGCCGGATCCGGGGCACGTGGCCGGCGGTGAGGAGGCGCGCTATCGAGCCTTCGTGAACGTCGCTTCACAACTCGCGAGCCGGATCGATCTGTTCTGCGCGTTTCCGCCGGAAAAACTCTTCGATGAGGTCGCGGTGCGCCGGATCGGCGACGAGTTCAAACTCTGACGGCGTTCCCCTTGTCATGGGCACGCTCACCAAAAAACTCTCGTTCCTCGA
The DNA here is from genome assembly GCA_036406235.1 of Opitutaceae bacterium. Taxonomy (GTDB): domain Bacteria; phylum Verrucomicrobiota; class Verrucomicrobiia; order Opitutales; family Opitutaceae; genus DASWVO01. The sequence goes on along the minus strand of DASWVO010000189.1, from coordinate 11,045 downwards.
CCGCTATCTCACGGTCTGGATCTTTGCCGCGATGGCGGCCGGCGTACTGCTCGGTCGCTTCGTGCCGCAGGTCACCGCGTGGCTGACGTCGTGGAGCATCGGCGCGACGTCGGTGCCGATCGCTGTGGGACTGATCGTGATGATGTATCCGCCGCTCGCGAAGGTGCGCTACGAGGAGCTGCCCGATGTGTTTCGCGACCGCCGCGTGCTGACGCTCTCGCTCGTGCAGAACTGGCTCGTTGGACCGGTGCTCATGTTTGCGCTGGCGGTGGTATTTCTGCGCGACCGGCCGGAGTATTTCGCGGGGCTCGTGCTCATCGGCCTCGCGCGGTGCATCGCGATGGTGATCGTGTGGAACGATCTCGCGGCCGGCAGTCGCGAATACTGCGCGGGCCTCGTCGCCTTCAATGCGATCTTCCAGGTGCTTTGCTACGCGCCGCTCGCGTGGCTGTTCCTAAAGGTGCTGCCGCCGCTCGCGGGGGTGGAGCTGGGCGCGCTCGATCTCTCGGGCATCACGATCGGGCGCGTGGCGGAAAGCGTGTTTATCTACCTCGGCGTTCCCTTCCTGGGCGGCTGGCTCACGCGGACGGTGCTGCGTCGCGGGGTGCGTGCCGCGTGGTATGACGAGAAATTCCTGCCGGTGATCAGCCCGCTGACGCTGGGTGCGCTGCTGTTCACGATCGTGGTGATGTTCAGCTTGAAGGGCGACGCGGTGCTGCAGCTGCCGCTCGACGTGCTGCGCATCGCACTGCCGCTGGCGGTGTATTTCGCAATCATGTTCGTGGCGACGTTCTGGATGAGCGTGCGCGCGGGCACCGATTACGCGCGGGCGGCGACCCTCGCGTTCACGGCGGCGGGCAACAATTTCGAACTCGCGATCGCGGTGGCCGTGGGCGTGTTCGGCCTGCACTCAGGCGCGGCCTTTGCTGCGGTCGTCGGCCCGCTGGTGGAAGTGCCGGCCTTGATCGGGCTGGTGACCGTGGCTTTGCGCTGGCAGAGGTTTTTGCGGCGCAAAAACCTAAGTCGGGCGAGCGTTCCCGGAGCGAACGCGTCGCGTCGTTAGGCGCGAGAAATTCACCTCCGCGGGCTGTCTTTGCTTTGCAAATTCCAGGTTTTCGCGCAGCGAAAACCTCATGCTGCTCGATATTCCCACAGGAGATTTCGCCGGTTATGTTTTCGATCTCGATGGCACGCTCATCGATTCCATGCCGGTGCATTACCGGGCTTGGAATGAGGCGATGCGCCGGCACGGCCTGCGTGAGCAACTGGACGAGGACTATTTTTACTCGCTGGGCGGCGTACACTCCGTGCGCGTGGCGGAGCTTTTCGGGCAGCGCTACGGACTGACCTTCGATCCGGTGGCGGTCACCGACGAGAAGGAGAAACTCTACCTCGAGTTCCTCGATCACGTGCAGGTGATCGAGCCGACGGTCGCGTTTCTGAAAACGACGGCGGTGAAATTTCCGCACGCGATCGCGACGGGCGGTCTGCGCGACGTGGCGTATCCCTCGCTCGAATCGGCGGGGCTGCGCGAACTGTTTGAGATCGTGATTACGCCGGCCGACGTGGCGCCGGGTCGGGGCAAACCGGCGCCGGACATGTTTCTGCTCGCCGCCGAGCGCATGGGCGTGCCGGCCAGCCAGTGCCTCGCATTCGAGGACGCCGAGCCCGGCATCCAGGCTGCGCGCGCGGCGGGCATGCAGGTCGTGCGCGTGCCGAGCCGGCGGGTGTAAGCCCCCGGATGTGCGTGTCGTGGGCGGCGTACCGAGCGTAAGCGACAGCCCGCCACTTGCTCGCGATTGCCTCGGAAAATCGCGAGCAAGCTCGCTTCCCAAAAAATCCAACTGCATGCAAAAGAGAACGAGAGAGGCGCGCTGAGATGCGCATGCGCCGGTCTGCACCGCGAATGCGTCGCCCGCGGGCCCGCATGCGTTGCTCTTCATGCTGCATGCACCGGTCTTAACGGCGCATGCGTTGGTCTGCACCGCGAATGGGTCGCTTTCGCCGCCGCCTCCCTCGCCCTGGCCACCGAATGGTCAGTGGGCGACAGCGAATGCTCCGGCTCAGGCGCGAAGTTATCACGTGCGGGGTCGCAACTGGCACTCGACTTACTTTACCTCGTAGCGACGCAATCCCACGGCGTCGCCTTCCTTCAAGCCTGCTGTGCTGGCGGCGTTCGCCCAGTTGCGCGAGAGCCAGAAAAACCCATCGGCGTTAGGGAAAACGACCCAGTCGCCGCGCGGCACGCTGTCGAAATCCCGGCCGTAACGCACGCGGTAGTGTTGCTCGCCAACGCTGAGTTGAAAATAGCTGCCGGGCGACAGTCCAATGGCCTGGAAATCGGCCGGCTGAGCGTCGATGAAGACGTTGCCGTAGACGGCAGAGACCTCGATCACGCGGGCGGTGAAGCCGCGGCGATCGGCGTCAAGGATGACCTTCGACGGCTGGGGCTCGGGCACCTGGGTGGCGTCGTAGAACTCGGCGGAGGGCGCCCCGCTCGGGCCGCGCGGGTCGGCCGAAGACGGAGCCGGAAGGGCGCCGCGTCCGTTTTCCAGCCACGCGACGAGCGCGCGCAGGGCGAGGAGGCGTTCGCGCTGGTTCACATTGACGTGGCCGTCGCGGGAGATGCGAAAAAGCACGGGTGGCACGACCTCGCCGGCAGCGTCTGGCGGGACGTGTCCGACATAGTTTTTCGGCCCCTCGAGTTCGCTTTGGTTGGTGAGGAACAACAGCGGAAGCTTCGGCTGCAGATTCACGCCGGTGATCGCGCCCGCCTCACGGAGCTGCAACGCGGCGCCGATGGCGACCGCGCCTTGATAACGCCCGTCGCCCCGCTCGGCGAGGAGCGTGACGACCATGCCGCCCATCGATTCGCCCTCCAGCAGCACGAGCTGCGGCTGACCGTGGCTGGCGGCAATGTGGGCGCGCAGGTTGTCGAGGTCGGCCATCGCGTCGGCGAGGATGAGGCCGTTGCGGCGGTAGCTGGTTTTGGCCACGATCCAGCCCTCGTCGAGCAGCGTCCGGCAGGCGAGGTGCTCGGGAAACAGGTCGGCCACGAGCGGGGCGTTCTCGGCGCGGTAGCCGTGGGCGAGCAACAGGAGGCGGCCGTTCCAGGCCTTCTCGGGACGGGCGATGGCGTAATGGGCGCCCTCGATCGTGCCGCGCTCCAGCGTCGCGGCTGCAAGCAGCGGAGCCAGGCCAAGGCAGAGGAGAAAACAGCGGTGGAGACGACGCATGGGCACAGGAAACGGGGTTTTACTTGTTTGGCCCGGTGAGCATGTGTGATGCCGCATGCAGCTCAATTCCCTGGTCAATCCCACCGTGCTCAGCCAGCCCGTCTATGAACCGGGCAAACCGATCGAGGACGTCGCGCGCGAACTCGGGCTCGATCCGGCCGGGATCATCAAGCTCGCCTCCAACGAGAATGCGCTCGGCCCGTCGCCGCGCGCGATCGAGGCCGCGCAGCGGGCGCTGCTGCAGAGCGAGTTGTATCCGGACGGTGGATGCTACGCGTTGCGCCAGAAACTGTCGGCGGTGCACGGGCTGGCGCCGGAGCAGTTTGTCGTCGGCAACGGTTCCAACGAGATTCTCGAACTGCTCGGACACCTCTTCTTGCGGCCGGGCGACGAGGTGGTGATGGGCGCGCCCGCCTTCGTCGTGTACAAGCTGGTGACGCTCCTCTTTGGCGCGAAGGCGGTGGAGGTGCCGCTGCGGGACTGGCGCCACGATCTGCCGGCGATGGCGGCGGCCGTCACGCCGCGCACGAAGCTCGTGTTCGTGGCGAGCCCGAACAACCCGACGGGCGCGGCCAACACGGCGGAGGAGCTGCTCGAGTTTGCCCGCGCGCTTCCGCCGCATGTCGTCTTCGCCTACGACGAGGCCTATTCGGAATACGTGGGGAACGCGCCCGACCTGCGCGGGCTCGTCCGCGAAGGCCGCCATGTCGTCTGTCTGCGCACCTTTTCGAAGATCTACGGGCTTGCGTCGTTGCGCGTCGGATACGGCTACACGCATCGCGAGCTGGCGGCCCTGCTCAATCGCGTGCGCCAGCCGTTCAACGTCAACGCCATTGCCCAGGCGGCGGCGGCGGCGGCGCTCGACGACCGGGAGTTCGCGGCCCGCAGCGCGCGGGAAAACCGCGCCGGGCTCGCGCAGCTCGAAGCGGGCTTCCGGCGGCTGGAGCTGGAGTTTGTGCCGAGCCAGGCGAACTTCATCCTCGTGCGGGTGGGCGATGGCGCGCGGGTCTTCGAAGGATTGCAGCAGCGCGGGGTGATCGTCCGTCCGGTCAAACCCTATGGGCTTCCGGAATGGATCCGGGTGACGGTCGGCACGGCGGCGCAGAACGAGCGCCTGCTCGCCGCGCTGGCGCTGACCCTGGCGTGACGGCGCGGCGCACGCCCGCGTAACCATGCCGCCTGCACTTTTGGCCGACGACTGCGCCGGGGGCGCGGCGCGCTTCAGCCCCTTCCAGGGTGGAGCCTCGCAGCCTTTTGCGGCGCCCTCTACGAGCCGCTCGGAGCCGCGTATGCGAGGGGAAGCGCCTGGCGCAACTCGTCGAGCAGCGCGGTGCGTCCGGGCGAGAAGAGGAAGCGATCACTGCCGAGCTTGCGGTAGGCGGCCCGCAGCACCTCCGGCGCCGGTTTGCGCGTCGTGAGCAGGCGCCGCACGTTGGCGGGAAGGGCGTCGGTGTTGTCCGTGGCGAGGTCGAGCTTGATGAGGTTGGTCAGTGCGGCCTGGTTGCGCGGGTCGGCCGCCGAGGCTTGGGCCAGCACCTGGCGGGCCTGGGCGCGCGCGCCGACCGCGAGCAGGCGGTTCGAGACGGCGAGCAGGTTTTCGACGCGCAGATTCGGCTGGGCAAGAAAGCTGCCCAGGGCCCGCTGCGCCGCTTCGGCGTCGCCGCGGCCGCAGAATGCGATCGCCTGGAGCCCGCTCAGGACTGACGCGTAATGCTTGTCCCATTCCGGGTGCGTCTTGAGCAGGTCGTCGATCGCTTCGAGGGCCGACTGATAGTCGCGGGCGACGATCCGCGCTTCGACGGCCATGAAGGCGACCCGGTCTCCCGCAGCGTCTTGCGTCCGGCAGAGCTCGTAAACGCGCTGTGCCAGGGCGACGTCGCCGGTGTTGGCGGCGAATTCGGCGAGGGCAAGGAGGGCGTCCTGGTCGTTTCCGAAATCGCGCAGAAGCTCCGCGACCGCCGCGGCGGCCCGCGCGGTGTCGCCATCTTTCTGATACGCGTAGAGCACGTCGATGCGCGCACGGGCATTGCGCGGGTCATCAAGCTGGCGCACCAGGCTGACGCGGCGCGCCTCGCTGTCGCGGCCGAGGTCGCGAAGATACGAAACGAGCGTGCCGTAAATCTCGTTGTCCCGAGGCAGTTCGCCGGCCAGGGCCCGGAGCAGTTGAACCGCGAGTTCGCGATGTCCGCGTTCCCACTGGATCCGGGCGATGAGCAGGCGGCCGTCGCGGGTGGCCCCGACGCGGTGCTTCTCGAGCTGGCTCTCCGCGAGATCGTAGTTGCCGCGAAAATACTGGGCCGATGCGGCTGCGAGCACGACCAGCCGGTTGCGTTCGGTGGCGTCCGGACCGGCGGCGAGGAGGCGTTGGGCGAGCGAAATCACCTCCGCGTCCTCCTCGTGCTGGAGCAGGAACGAGAAGACCGCCTTCAGGTAGTCGACGTCGTTCTCGTGGTAGGCGACGCCTTCGAGCAGGGTGCGTTGCGCCAGGTCGGGCCGTCGTGAGGCGACGAAAAACTGGGCGAGCAGGAGGCGTCCTTCGCGATGCGCCGGCGACCGGGTCAGGCCGACCCGCAGGTTTTGAAATGCCTCCCGGTATCGGCCCGCCTTCAGCTGCTCCTGCGCGCGCAGCACATGATGGTTGCCGCGGGCCTTCTGGTATTCCGGCCAGCGGGTCGGCAGGAGGATGTCGAGAAAGCGCACCTCGGTGACGCCGCGCCGGTATTTGACGAAACCATACGCCCCGGCGGCCAGGCCGGCGTAGCCGGCGACGGCGAGGACCGCCAGGGTCGACGCCAGGGCGCCCCAGCGGATGCGCACCCGCCGGCCGGCCGGGCCCCGTTCGATGCGGAAGGGAAGAAGGCGGCGCCAGCCGTGCCGGGGGCGGGTTTTTCTCATACCGCCGAGCTTGTGCGCGTGGTCGGGTGGGGTGGGGCGCGGGAACTCCGACATGATTTAGTGGTTTAACGGGGGGGCACTGACCATGTCACGCGGTAACCTCGTATTTAATCCTTGCCGGGGTAAGTCCCTTGCAGCTCAACTTAAGGCGCTGGTCCACAACTAACACCTTGAAGTTATGAAAACTCGGTCTCTGTCACTGCTGGTGGCGCTGCTTGCTGCCACACCGTTTGTAAACGCGCAAGTCCAGGAACAACAAGCACTTTCTCCGGAAACGATTTCCGCCATCGAAGCGGCGGCCACCGCAGGTGACGTCGATGCACTGCTGGTGGTGGTCAAGGATCTCGTCGCCGCCAATCCCGATGCGGCCGCCCAGATCGCACGCGTAGCCGCGGCGGCGGTGCCCGCTTCAGCGGCGCAGATCGCGTCGACCGCCGCGCAGGCTGCCCCCGCTTCCGCCGCCCTGATCGCCACGGTGGTGACGCAGACCGTGCCGACCGCCGCCGTGCAAATTGCGGTGCAGGTTTCTCAAGCGGTCCCGCAAGCCGCGGCGGTGGTCGCAGCGGCGGTGACGCAGGTTGTGCCGGCCGCGAGTTCCGCGGTGGTGGCGGCGGTGTCCTCGGCTACGAGTGCCACCCCGGCCGCGATTCAGGCCGCCCAGACCGAGGCTGCGAAGGTGGTGCAGGCCGCCAACGATCTCGGCGGTGGCACCGCGACGCCCGCCCCGGCGGCGACGCCCCCCTCGCAGGAGAAGCCCCCCGTTCCGGTCATCGATCCAGCTCAAGACGTCAGCCCGTCCCGTCCCTGACCTAACCTGAAGCAGGGGCCTTCCCGCACCACCACCGTTGGAACAAGATCATGATTAAAAACTTTCGCAATGTGGCGATCGTCGCCAGTTTGAGCACAGCGGCCTATGCCGCTCCGTTTCTCGCCATCGGCGATAATGCGGAGCTCTTCCTGACTGGCACGCTCGGCGTTCGCTTCGACGACAACGTTCTCCTCACCAAAAACAACGAGTCGGACACCGTGTTCGAGTTCGCGCCGGGTTTCTCGCTGGAGTTCGGCAAGAATGCCCTGACCAAGGGAGCGCTGACCTACACGGAGACGATTTCGCGGTTCATGGACAATGACGATCTGGACACCGAGCTGTCCGACGTCGCGTTCCGCACCAACTACGACGACTCCAAGCTCAAGCTGAAGTTCGACACACGTTTCAGTCAGCTCGCCCAGAACACGCGCGACACGCGGGTTCCCGTCGGCGCAACTGGCCGCGCCGCGCTGAATCGCCGCGACGTCTTCAACATCGGCGGCGGCGGCGAAGTCAACGTGAGCGAGAAAACCTCGGTGGGTGCGGGCGGTCGTTTCACCAGCACGGATTACAAACGCCCGGGGTTCGTCGACAGCGACGAGTTCAGCGTGCCCGTCAACGTGTATTATGAGCTCACCCCGAAGGTCGACCTGAGCGCCGGTCTTCGTTACCGCTCGACGGATCTGGCCAGCGGTGGCAACGATTCCGAGGACTACTACTACAATGTCGGTGCGCGCGGTGAGTTCACGCCCAAGCTGAGCGGCGAATTCAGCGTCGGTTACAACCAGCGCGACGTCGACGGCGGCGGCGACAAGTCCTCTCTCGGTCTCGATTCCACCTTCACCTACCTGTATTCCGAAAAGACCTCGTTCCGCGCCGCGCTCAGCAACGACTTCGGCGTGGATGCGGCGGGTGAATCCCAGGAAAACTCGATCCTCTCGCTGGGCGTTGATTCCGCGATCGCACCGGATCTGAAAGTCGGCGCCGGAATCACGTATCGCCGCATCGACTACGTGTTTGCCGATTACGAGGACGATTACATCGAGGGCAATCTGCGGGCGACCTACATCGTCAACGAATACTTCAACCTCTTCGGAGGTTACACGTATCGCGACAATGACGGCGGCCGCGAGTTCACTTCGGTTGCTGATAATCCGAGCTTTACGAATCACGTCTTCAGCTTTGGCACGCAGATCCGATACTAAGGTCGACGCCATCGCTTGACCCGACTTTTTCGCGGAAGAAGATCGTGAGGTCTTCTTCCGCTTTTTTTCTTCTACACACGCACGCTGGTTCCATGAAACGTCTGATTTCTCTCTTCTTTTGCGCAGGCGCGCTGATGTTTGGGCAGTCTCCTGCCGAAACGCCAGCGCCCGCCCAGCCTTCGGCCGCGACGCTCGATTATCTTCTGCAACCCTCCGACCTGCTAAAGGTGCAGATTTTTCAGGAACCCGAGCTCGAGCGCGAGGTGCGTGTATCGCAGGAATACACGATCACGCTGCCCCTGATCGGAACGGTCGATCTGCGGGGCAAGTCGCTGCGTCAGGCGGAGGAGGTGGTGCGCACGCTTTACGACCGCGACTTTCTGGTGAATCCCCAGATCAACATCATTGTGATGCAGTATGCGGCCCGGACGGTGAACGTGCTCGGCTCGGTCAATTCACCGGGCGCAGTGCCGTTTCCCCAAGAGCAGCCTTTGAGCCTGCTCGACGCCATTGCGCGCGCCGGCGGTTTCAGCCGGCTCGCCGATCGTCGTCGCGTCAAGCTCACGCGCACACTGCCCGACGGGCGCTCGGAGACCTACATCGTCAACGCCGATGAGGTCATCGAAGGCAATTCCAGCAAGGCGTGGATGCTGAACGTCAACGACGTCGTCTTCGTGCCAGAGCGCATTTTGTAAGGTTTCTTTCCGTTCAGCTTCAACTTTCAGGACATGGACTCTTCCCCCAAGCATCCGCCCGCGACGGCCGGCGGCGAATACGGCTACGGCGGTTACGCCGGTTACTCGGCCATCGGCCATGGCGAAGGCGCCGTTCACCGCAGCCTGCAGGACTACATGCTCGTTCTGCGCGAGCGCATCTGGTACATCATCGTCGTCTTCCTCGTCGTCTTTTCCTCTGCGCTCGTTTACACCTTCAGCCGGACCAAGATATACCAGTCCACCGCGACGGTGCAGGTTTTCCGGCGCGATCCGACCATCATGCAGGTGCAGGCGGTCGTGGAGAATGAGATCCGCTCGACCGAGGACCTGAATACGCAGGTCAAGGTGCTGGAGAGCGGCTCGATCATCCAAAAAGTCGCCGAGCGGCTCACCGGCGAGGATCTCCGGCAGTTCATGGCGCCGTACGAAAAGGGCCGCGCGGACGACCGCATCACGCCCCTCGAAGTGCTGGGGCAGAACCGCAAAATCATCCCCCAGCGCCTGACGCTGGTGATTGCGGTTCAGTATCGCCATCCCGACCGGCAGATCGCCGCCAAGGTGGCGAACATGTTCGTGGATGAGTACATCGCCTACAATGCCCGCATGCGCATCGACGAGGCGATGAAGGCGGTCGAAGACCTCAAGATTCGCGCCGAGCAGCAAAAGAAGAAGGTCGAGGAACAGGCCGTCGCGCTCCAGGCGTACCGCGAGCGCAACAACATGGTCTCACTCGACCAGCGCAAGGACATCGTCACCGAAAAGCTCAAGGCACTGAACCTCTACGTCACGCAGACCAGCGCCAAGCTCTCCGACGCGCAGATCCGGTGGGATCAGGTGAAGGAGCGCCGCGAAACCTCGGGCGACTTAAATGACCTGGCGTTCATCGCGACCAATCCGCTGATCACGCAACTCACCCAGCAGATCGCGGCGCAGAAGATTGTGCTGGCGCAGTTGCACGACCGCTACCGCGAGCGCCACCCGCGCATGATCGAAGCCAGCAATTCGATGGTGCAAACCGAGCGCGAACTGACGCGCGCCATCAACAGCGCGGCGGCGGCCATCGAAGCGGAGTATCAGACCGCGCTGCGAAACGACCGCGAGGCCCGCGCCGCCTTGGCGGCACAGGAAGCGGAATCGCTCAGTCTCGATCGCGCCGCGGTCGAATACGAGGCGCTGGAGGGAGAGCTCAAGATCAACGAGCAGTTGATGCAGCACCTGATCGGGCGCATGCGCGAGACCTCCATGACCAGTACGATGGAAACGCAGAATGCACGCGTCGTCGACCGCGCTGCGCCGACGCTGGAAAGTGACTACGTGCTGCCCAACATTCCGCTCAACCTGGGTCTCGGCTTTGTCGGCGGGCTGGGCCTGGGCCTCGCGTTCGCCTTCTTCGTCGCGTTCATCGATGATCGCGTCAAGAGCTCGTTCGACATCGAGTCGGTCGTGGGCCTGCCGCTCATCGGCATCATTCCGCAGATCAAAAAAATGGAGCAGGCCGACAAGGCCCAGATCGTCGTCAACAACGCCGATCGCCAGGTCGCCGAATCGTTTCTCACTCTGCACTCGAGCCTCCGGCTCAAGGACGAGAGCAAGAACGCCCAGATCATCCTCACGACCAGCACGATTCCCGGTGAGGGCAAGTCGTTCACGACGACCAACCTCGCGCTCACTTTTGCCGCGCACGGCGACCGGGTGTGCATCGTCGATTGCGATTTGCGCAAGCCGAACATCCACAAATCGTTTCGCGTGGAGAATCTGAAGGGTGTCATCGATATCTGCACGAGCGCGGCGAGCATCGACGACGTGGTGATGCGCAACGTGCATCCGAATCTCGACGTGATTCCGGCGGGCGGCCGGGCCAAGAACCCGACGCACATCCTCAACAGCAAGGACTTCGAGCTGATGATCGCGGATCTGCGCAAACGCTACGACCGCGTGTTCATCGACACACCGCCGCTCGCCGCGGTGAGCGACGCGCTCATCATCCTGCCGCTCGCCGACGGTTCGATCTTCACGATCTTCTTCAACAAGGTCCGGCGCAAAGCCGCGCAGTTCAGCGCGAAGAAACTGCTCGAGGCCAACGTCCCGAATTTTGGCGCCGTGCTCAACGGCCTCAACCTCGCGGTCTCCGGCTACTATTACGCGCAGTATTACGACAAGTCCTACAAGGACTACTACGTCGTGA
>DASWVO010000188.1:0-4363 GCA_036406235.1 Opitutaceae bacterium | reverse complement strand
AAGAGCTGCTTCGGGTTCATTTCGCCGAGACCCTTGTAGCGTTGAATCGAAAGACCCTTGCGACCGAGGCTGCGGATGTGCGTGAGGATTTCGAGCGGGGCGAAGAGCTCGGTTTTCGCCTCGCTCTTTGTCCCGACGTTTTCGGCGACGGTGTAACGCGCCTCCTCGGTCGGGCTGAACCGGTTGATCTCGAGGCCGGCCGCGGCGATTGCTTTGAGCAGCTTCGTCATCTCGGTGCTCTCGAAGATCTCGTGGATCGTGATGCGCTTCACCGGGCCCACGGGTTTTTCCTTCGCGCCGTTTTCGGACTCCTCGCTGAGGTCGGCGGCGAGACCGTGCTGCTCGACGAACGCGGCGCGGGCATGCTCGTCGCGCAGGAACTCGTGCGATTCGCGGTTGCCTTCGCGGATGCGCGCAACGTAGCGCGGGAGCGCGTGCGTCTCCCTGTCGTGCTGATCCAGATACGCGGTGATCGAGGCGCCGTAGCGCGTGACGCCGGCGCCGAGCTTCTCGAGCGCGGCGAGGCTTTCCACGATCTTGTCGATCTGCGCGGGCGCGAAAACGTGCTGGTCGCGGAGGCGCGTGAGCACGACGTCTTCCGAGCCAAGCTCGAGGAGGATGCGGTTGAGCTGCTCGTCGTTGTCGACGTACTGCTCGCGCTTCTTGCGCTTGATTTTGTAGAGCGGCGGCTGGGCGATGTAGACGTAGCCGCGCTCGAGCAGCCCGCGCATCTGGCGGTAGAGGAAGGTCAACAACAGCGTGCGAATGTGCGAGCCGTCGACATCGGCGTCGGTCATGATGATGACCTTGTGGTAACGCGCCTTGTCGGCGTTGAAGCCGCCGACCGCTTCGTCGCCTTCGCCGATGCCGGTGCCGATCGCCGTGATCAGGGTGCGGATTTCCTCGTTGGAGAGCACCTTGTCGATGCGGGCCTTCTCGGTGTTGATGAGTTTGCCGCGCAGCGGGAGGATCGCCTGGAAGCGCCGGTCGCGACCCTGCTTCGCGGAGCCGCCGGCGGAGTCACCCTCGACGATGTAGAGCTCGCCCAGCGCGGGGTCGCGCTCGGAGCAGTCGGCGAGCTTGCCGGGCAAACCACCGCCGGAAAGCGCACCTTTGCGGACGGTTTCGCGGGCCTTGCGCGCGGCTTCGCGGGCGCGGGCGGCGTTGAGGGACTTGTCGATGATGCGTTTCGCGACGGAAGGATTTGCGTCGAAATAAAACATCAGGCCCTCGTAGGACACCGAGCCCACGATGCTTTCGACCTCCGGCGAGAGCAGCTTCACCTTCGTCTGCGACTCGAACTTCGGATCGCTGTGCTTCACCGAGATGACCGCGGCGAGACCCTCGCGCACGTCGTCGCCCGTGATCTGCGGGTCCTTGTCCTTCAGCAGGTTGTTGGACTTGGAGAACTGGTTGATCGCGCGGGTGAGCGCGCTGCGGAAGCCGGAGAGGTGCGTGCCGCCGTCGGGGTTGTGAATCGTGTTGGTGTAGCAGAGGACCTGGTCGTTGTAGGTGTCGTTGTACTGGAGCACGACCTCGACGTGGATCTCGGCCTCCTTGTCGTCGGTTTTGACCTTGGTCTCCTTGCGGATGGCGACGGGTTTCGGGTGCAGCGGGTTTTTGCCCTGGTTGAGCTGCTTCACGAACTCTTCGACGCCGTCCTTATAGTAATACGTCTCGGGTTTCGCGCCCGCCGGCCGGTCGTCGAGGAACACGATCTCGAGGCCGGAATTGAGGAAGGCGAGCTCGCGCAGGCGCTGGCCGATGATGCCGGCCTGAAACACGGTGGTGTCGCGGAAGATCTCCGGGTCGGGCTTGAAAGTGATGAGCGTGCCGGTGCCGCGGGCCTTGCCGATGACCTCGAGCTTTTTGACGGTCTTGCCGCGCTCGAACTTCATGTGGTGCACCTGGCCGCCGCGCGACACCTCGACCTCGAACCATTCGGAGACGGCGTTCACGCACTTGGCGCCGACGCCGTGGGTGCCGCCGGAAAACTTGTAGCCACCCTGGCCGTACTTGCCGCCGGAATGGAGGGTCGTGAGCACCATTTCCACGCCAGGGATGCCGTATTGGGGATGGATATCCACGGGGATGCCGCGACCGTTGTCGCGGATGCTGATCGAGCCATCGACATGGATGGTCACCTCGATGCGGCTGCAATGTCCGGCGAGGTGCTCGTCGACGGAGTTGTCCAGCACTTCGGATACGCAGTGGTGGAGGGCGCGCTCGTCGGTGCCGCCGATATACATGCCGGGCTTCTTGCGAACAGCCTCAAGTCCTTCGAGCTTGCCGAGTTTTGAAGCATCGTAGGTCTCGGCGATAGCGGGGTTGGGGACGGGGCTTTGCGGGTCAGTCGGATCGGACATGCGGTGAAACAACGTGGTGAAATCTAAAGGTGAAATCGCATCCGAAAACGGGGGCGCGGACAATGGTTTTTTTGCGTTTGTGCGGCGGGTTCCCGAGGGCCGCTTTGCCCGGCAGAGTTGGGGGAGCGGGCGAACGAAAAAGTCCGCAGCACCGGTGTGCTGCGGACTTGCACGTTATGGCCAAGAAGAGCGTTCAGCTGTTAAGTCAGCCAGCGGTGCGAAGCGCAAGACCGCTTATGCGAATTAGTCGGCGGGCCGGCCATTGTTCAGGAAAATCCCGATGCAGCGGTTGCCTTGTTTCCCCGATTCAATCAACGACTTGAGCAATCAAATGTCGTTTCTCGTGGTGAGGGTGTGCCGGGCCCGCTGCATCTGGGCGGGCGGGTACCGTACGCATTCCGAAGGAGGGCGGGGCAGGGCGTGAGCACGGGTGGGGTGGGAGTATTTGCGGTTGCGCACTCAAGATTCGAAAGTAGCGTGCCGAGCGCGTGAAGCTATCGGTCAAAGTTGATTATGCGTGTCGGGTGTTGGCTCAATTGGCGCGCAGCCACGGCAAAGACGAACTCGCTCACATCGAGGAGCTGGCGAAGGTCGAGGCCGTTCCGGCCAACTACCTCGTTCAGATCTTGAGCGAACTGCGCAACGGTGGGCTGATCGTGAGCCGGCGCGGCAAGCAGGGTGGCTACGCCTTGGCGCGGGCACCCGAGGCGATCACCCTCTACGACATCGTGAAGGTGATTGAGGGCGAGGTGCTCGAATTGAACGCCGCGAGCGACGGCCAGTCCGGCCGCCGGGTGACGCAGATCTGGCGCGACGTGCGCGACGCCTTGGAGGAGAGGTGTAAGAGCTACACACTCGACAAGTTTACTGCGCGGAGCGGAGAGGACATGTATTACATTTGATCCACCGGAGTGACGCGCGAGCCGAGGCGGTCGCTTTCTTTTCCGCCGGCAACGGCCCCGATTCTAAATCCACATCATTCGCCGCCCTCTGATCGCCCATGCAACATCCCGCGCTCGCCAAACTGCTCATCCTTCAAGACCGCGACCAGAATCGCATCCAGCTGGAAGCACAGCTGGCCGCCGTGCCCCGGGAGGTCGCAACCGTGCAGCAGAAAATCGCTGCCGAAAAAGCCGCAATCGACGATGCCCGGAAGGAGCTGAGGGAGCTCGAAACGAAGAAGAAGTTGCTCGAGACCGAGCTCGGCGCCGCGGAGGACAAGCTGGCGAAATACAAGACCCAGCAAATGTCGGTCCGCAAAAACGACGAGTATCAGGCCCTGGGCCTCGAGATCGAGCACACTCAGGCGGCGATCGGTGAAATCGAGGGGCGCGAGCTGGAGGTGATGTATGCGATCGACGAGGCGAAGAGGCGTTTCGCCGCCGCCGAGGCGGTGCTGAAGCAAAACATCGCCGGCCATGAAGGACGCCTCAAGACCTTGGCGGAGCGAGAAACGAACCTGAAGGCCGAGTTCGAGGGTGTCAAAGCGTCGGTCGCCGCGGCGCGCACTACGCTCGATGAGCCCACCCTGAGACTTTACGACCGCGTGGCGGCCCGGCAGATGCCGGTCTGCGTTCCGCTCCGCGGGGGCAAATGCGGCGGCTGTCATTTGAAAGTATCGAGCGAAGTCGATGCTGACGCGCGCAAGGCCGACAAACTGGCGACCTGCGATCAGTGCGGCCGCATCGTCTGGTGGGAGAGCGCGTAATCCCGGCGGGAAGGGCCGCTCCAGCAAAAGGGGCCGCCAACCAGCCCAGAGGCTGTCATGAACTTTGCGGTCCTTGGTAGGGCCCGATCTCCGAGCGGGCCGCTTCGGCACACGTATCTCCCATGCGGCCCGCCCGGAGGTCGGGCCCTACCTTTCCCAGCGGCGCACCACAGAGGCTCTAGGCTTTGACGAAGCTGCCCGCGCGTTTTCAGGGTCCGCCCGACCATGGGCAAAGCCTGCCCACGCTTAGGCATAGCCCGCCTGCGCTCGGGCAAAGCCTGCCCGCGCG
>DASWVO010000187.1:0-2054 GCA_036406235.1 Opitutaceae bacterium | reverse complement strand
ATAGCCGTAGGTGAGGTGGGCGCCAACGGAATTTCTCTCCGCTCCGCCGCGAGCAGACACTCAGCGTTGAGCGTTCGCCCGTGCGAGCCATTCGGCCAGTTGTTCCTCGGTGATGGCCCCACGACTCGCCGCCACGAGTTTCCAGGCCTGCATCTCCTCGATGAACACCGTGAGCATCGCCCGCGTCTTCGTCTTCGCCGCGATCTCTTCAGGCGTACCGGTGAGTTCGCCGCCGAGGCCCATGCTCGCGAGGGCGCCCTGCAGAATCTCGTCGTAAACCTTTTTGCCGGTGGGCGTCTCCGCAAAGGCCTTGAGCATCGAATTCCGCGTGAGCGGCGGATAAACGACCCGCTTCGCCCGGACCTCAAGCGCGACCGTCAGCGGCAGGTCACGCGACGAGCCGCCCACCTGCACGTCGAACGTACCGGACCGCACCGCCCAGTCGTGGATGCGGCTGTCCCAATACGCAAAGTCCCGACGCGCCAGCGCGAACGTGACCGTCTTTTCCTCGCCCGGCGCGAGCGCGACCTTGGTGAACGCACGTAACTCCCGCTCCGGCCGGCGAACGCGCGGCGCGCGCTCGCGGACGTACAACTGCACGACCTCCTGCCCGGCGCGCCGGCCGGTGTTTTTGACCGTCACGTGCACCCGCGTACCCTGCTCGTCCTCGACCTGCACCGCGTCAGTGCGCAGGGAGGTATACGCAAACGTCGTGTAGCTCAGCCCATGACCAAAGGGAAACAGCGGCGCGATCTTCTTCGCGTCGTAATAGCGGTAGCCGATAAAAACGCCTTCGCCGTAGATCGCCTCGGCATCGCGGCCCGGAAACGCCAGGTAAGCCGGCGTGTCCTCGAGCCGTACCGGAAAGGTTTCGGACAACTTGCCCGAGGGATTGACGCGGCCCGTCAGCACGTCCGCGAGCGCGCCGCCACCGGCCTGCCCGCCGAGCCAGCCTTCTACAATCGCCGGCACGGCCGCCGCCCACGGCATCGCCACCGCCGAGCCGTTCATCAGCACCACCGCGCTGCGCGGCTGCGCCGCGACAACCGCCGCGATCAGTTGGTTGTGCCCGTCTGGAAGATCGATGCCAGTGCGGTCGAAGCCCTCCGACTCGTAGCTGTCGGGCAGGCCGGCGACAATCAGCGCCACATCCGCCGCCTGCGCGGCCTGCACCGCCTCGGCGATCATCGTATCCGTCGTTCCACCATCCGGCGCATAGCCGGGCGCAAAGGTCAACGCGACCTCCGGCGCGGCAAGCTTCTTCAACTCGGTCCAGAGATTATCGAGCTGCGTCGGCCGCACCTGCGAGCTGCCCGCGCCCTGGTAGCGCGGCGACTGGGCGAACCGGCCGATCACGGCCACGCGCATCCGCTTCGTCACATCGAGCGGCAGCAACCCACCGTCGTTTTTCAGCAGCACCACGCTCTCGCCGCCCACGCGGCGGGCGAGAGCCTGGTGCACCGCGGGATCGAAGGTGCTGCCAGGCCGACGCGCCTCGTGCGCCCGCAACGTCAGCGCGACCAGCTCCGTCACGAGCTCGTCGAGCCGCGATTCATTGAGTTCGCCCGCGCGCACCGCCGCGACCACCTGCGCATCGGTGCGGCCCATCGAGGTGGGCATTTCCAGGTTCAGCCCGGCCTTGATGCCGGCGACTCGATCGCTCACCGCGCCCCAGTCGGAGACGACGATGCCGCCAAAGCCCCACTGTTTTCGAAGAATCTGGTCGAGCAGCAGCGGGTTGTGCGACACCGGCACGCCGTTGAGCTGGTTGTAGGAACACATCACGGTCCAGGGCGCTCCTTCGCCCACGGCGAGCTCGAAGGCGGGCAGATAGATCTCCCGCAGCGTCCGCTCGTCGACGATCGAGTTGCTGATCATGCGTTCGAACTCTTGGTTGTTGGCCGCAAAATGTTTCACCGACGTGCCAACGCCGCGGCTCTGCACGCCGTCGATCAGTGCGGCCGCCATCTTGCCCGCGAGCAACGGATCCTCGGAGAAATATTCGAAATTCCGTCCGCCCAGCGGGGAGCGTTTCATGTTCGCGCCGGGGCCGA
>DASWVO010000186.1:0-4924 GCA_036406235.1 Opitutaceae bacterium | reverse complement strand
GGCGCACGCCTGCTCGCCGGCACGCTGCCCGCGTCGGAGACCATTCTGGTCGTGAGCGGTCGCGCGAGCTTCGAGCTTGTGCAGAAGGCGTTGATGGCCGGCATCCCGATCCTCGCCGCGGTCGGCGCCCCGTCGAGTCTGGCGGTCGCCCTCGCCGCCGAATTCGGCGCCACCTTGCTCGGTTTCGTGCGCCCGGGGCGCTTCAATGTCTACGCCGGCGCCGGGCGCATCGTGCCGTGAAGCGCTTGGAACGTATGATGCACTTTTCCGAACGCGCTTTTCCCGTAGCGCGGTGCTTTAGCCCGCGCCCTTTGCGCTCTCAAGCGCGGGCTAAAGCACCGCGCTACCTTAGAGGCCGCGCAAAGTGAATAACAGGCTCTAGACCGTGACTCAAACCAGGGTCGGGAGCCCTTGCCACCTCAAGACCCATCACGATGTCCGACCTTCCCTCCGCCGAGACTCCGCTCGAAACGACTCCGACGCGCGTCGGCCCTCCCAGCGCCGCCGCGGCGGGCTTCGCCAGTGTGTATCAGACCGCTCGCTACGCGTGGGGCCGGGCCGGTGTGCTGCGCGGCACCAAGGCGCTGCTGAAGGTCAACCAGCTCGACGGCTTCGACTGCCAGAGTTGCGCCTGGCCCAGCCCGGATACGGAGCGGCACGCGTTTGAGTTTTGCGAAAACGGGGCCAAGGCCGTCGCCGACGAAGCGACGACCGCCCGCGTGACGCCGGAATTTTTCGCCCGCCGCAGCGTCGTCGAACTCGCCGCCCAATCGGATCACTGGCTCAACCAGCAGGGTCGGCTGACGCACCCGATGGTGCTCAACCCCGGCGGCACGCATTACAGCCCGATTTCCTGGGACGACGCCTTCGCGTTGATCGCCCGCGAGCTCAACGGCCTCGCCTCGCCGTGGGAGGCCGCTTTCTACACGTCGGGTCGGACGAGCAACGAAGCGGCGTTTCTTTACCAGCTCTTCGTGCGCCAGTTCGGCTGCAACCACCTGCCCGACTGCTCCAACATGTGCCACGAGTCGAGCGGCGCCGCGCTCAGCGTGGCGATTGGCACCGGCAAGGGCACGGTGACGCTCGACGACTTCGCGCATGCCGACGCGATTTTTCTCTTCGGCCAGAACCCCGGCACGAATCACCCGCGCATGCTCGCGACGCTGCAGACCGCGAAGGCTCGCGGCACGCATATCGTCGTGATCAACCCGCTCGCCGAGGTGGGCACGGTGCGCTTCAAAAACCCGCAGTTGCTCAAAGATCCGGTGCGGGCGTTGCCCACCCTGCTCGGCTCCGGGATGTCGCTCTGCGATCTGCACGTGCCCGTGCGCATCGGCGGCGATGCGGCGGTGCTCAAGGGGCTGATGAAATGCCTCCTCGCCGCCGAGGCGGAGCGCCCGGGCGAGGTGCTCGATCACGCGTTCATCCGCGAACACACGCTCGGTTTCGACGTGTTGCGCGAGGCGCTCGAACGCACGAGCTGGGACGAGATCGTCGCCGGTGCCGGCGTGCCGCGCGCCACGATCGAGGCGGCCGCGACGATCGCGCGGCGAGCGAACAGCGTCATCTGTTGCTGGGCGATGGGGCTCACGCAGCACGCGCACGCGGTCGCGACGATCCAGGAGATCGTGAATTTCCAGTTGCTGCGGGGAAACATCGGCCGGCCGGGCGCCGGGCTCTGTCCGGTCCGCGGCCACAGCAACGTCCAGGGCGACCGCACGATGGGCATCTTCGAAAAGATGCCCGCGTGGTGGCTCGAGCGGCTCGGGCGCGAGTTCGGCTTTTCTCCCCCGACCGAACCCGGTAGCGACACCGTCGATACGATCCGCGGGCTCCACGCCGGGCGCATCAAGGTGCTCTTTGCCCTCGGCGGAAATTTCCTCTCGGCGACCCCCGACACAGCGTTCACGGCGGAGGCGCTGCGCCGCGCCTCGCTCACCGTCCATGTCTCCACGAAGCTGAATCGCGCCCACCTCGTCACCGGCCGCACCGCGCTCATCCTGCCGTGCCTCGGCCGCAGCGAGATCGACCGGCAGGCCGGCGGCGAGCAGTTCGTCACCGTCGAGGACAGCATGGGCATCATCAACCCCTCCCGCGGATTCCTCGCGCCCGCATCGGAGCATCTCCTGAGCGAGCCGATGATCGTCGCGCGCCTCGCCGAGGCGGTGCTCGGCGCCCGCAGTGCGGTGCCGTGGCGCGAGCTCGCCGGCGATTATGACCGGATCCGCGAGCACATCGCGCGCGTCGTGCCGGGCTTCGAGGATTTCAACGTCCGCATCCGCCGCGGCGTGTTTTACCTGCCCAATCCGCCGCGCGACGAACGCCGCTTCCCCACGCGCGACGGCAAGGCGCATTTCACCGTGCACCCACTGCCCGACCTGGCGCTCCCGCCGCGTCACTACCGGCTGATGACGATCCGTACGCACGACCAGTTCAACACGACGGTCTACGGGCTCGACGACCGCTATCGCGGCATCTACGGCGGGCGGCGCGTCGTGTTTCTGCACCCGGAGGACCTGCGCGCCGAGGGCCTGGTCGGCGGCCAGTTCGTGGATCTCACGAGCCACTTCCGGGGCGAACGCCGGGAGGCGAGGCATTTCATGACCGCGGCCTACGACATCCCACGCGGTTGCGCCGCGGCCTATTTTCCCGAGGCCAACGTGCTCGTGCCGATCGACAGCACCGCAGAGGTAAGCAACACGCCCACGTCGAAATCCATCGTCATCACCCTCACGCCGAGTCCGGACGCGGAGGCGGCGCTGGAGGCGCTGCGCCACCCCTGAAAGACGGGGTTCGCGAGCCAGCACCACGAGCCACCAGGAAACGGCGGAGGTGGGGCGTACCGAGCGCGCAGCGCGACCGCGCGCCACCGTCCCCGGTATGCCGTGGCTCGGCGGGACGCCTCGCCCTACCTGTCTCTTCCCGTCGGTTCCAAAGCGGTCGTCTGGGGACAAAAACTGCTATCGGCCTGCGTTACGCCCGGTAACAGCCGTCCCTGCGCTCGTGTCAGCGGACTTTGCGGTCGCTGTCAGCGGGCTCTGCGGTCCGTGCAGCGGACTTTGCGGTCGATGCAGCGCGTCTTGTGATCCATGCAGCGCGTCTTGTGGTCGATGCAGCACGTCTTGTGATCGATGCAGCACGTCTTGTGATCGATGCAGCAGACCTTGCGCGTTCGTCAGCGGGCTCTGCGGTGGGTTGAGCGGGGCTTGCGGTGCGTTGAGGGAGCCTTGCGGTCGCGTCAGCGGGCCTTGTGCGCGGTGCAGCGGACCTTGTGCGTGCGTCAGCAGACGTTGCGGTCGCGTCAGCGGCCTTTGCGATACCGGCAGTGGGCTTTGCGACCCCGTCAACGCGCCGAGTGCAAGCCTTCGCCTCCCCTACAGCCGCGCCACCGCTTCCGCCCAGAGATGCCGAAACGCTCCGGAAAACTCCCTGGGGCGCGCCGCGATCGCCGCGGTGACCTCGGCCGGAGCGAACCACGCGCCGTGCTCGATCTCCGCCGGATGCAGCACAAACGGCCCGTCGTTTTGCAACCGATACATCCAGACAAACTCCCAGCCGGTCTCCTGGCACGCGGCCAACCGAAACCAGCGCTCCGGCACGCTCTCGACCGCCAGGCCGATCTCCTCGCGCAGTTCGCGCATCGCCGCGGCATCGTAGGCTTCCCCGGAGTCAAGGTGCCCCGAACACGACGAATCCCAACAGCCGGGCGCGGTGTCCTTGGCCATCGAGCGCTTTTGCAAAAACACGCGTCCCCGACCGTCGAACACGAGCACGTGGACCGCGCGGTGCCAGAGACGCCGGGCGTGCACCTCGGCGCGCGTCGCCTGGCCGACCACCTCGTCCCGTTCGTTGACGATGTCGAAAAGCTCGTCGGGGCGCTGGGCCACGCCGCCGTCCTTTACATTCGTGTGCATGTGTGTCCATTCGTGGGCTCAAATCGCCTCCCTTTCCATGCCGAAAATCGAAGTCAACAAGGTCGCCGAGATCCTCAAGCGCAACGAACTCGAGCCGTCCCTCCTCCGCCAGATCGTCGAGGAGCTGAACATGGTCGCGCAGCCCGAGGCCGACGAGGAGAAGCCGCCGCCGGTCAAGAAGCAATGGGTCATCCTCGTCTCCGATCCGGACAAGAAGCTGCCTGAACACGACTTCGCCGGCTGGGTGTTGCAGATCCCGGAGAACGAGAGCGTGGCCTCGACCGTCGAGCGCCTCTGCAAAGGCACCTACGAATTTCACACGACCAAGCGCGGGCGCCTCAAGCCGTGCGAGACGATCGGCGAAGCGATCGAGAACGTGCCGGCCAAGCATTTCAAGGAGGCCCAGGTCTGGGTGAAGACCAAGGAGCCCGTCCTCATGCTTCGCACCGACAACGAGATCCCGACCGAGGAAACCGACAAGGACACCCGCCGCGGAAAGGTGGAGTGAGGAAGCGGAGAAAGGGACAAGGAACAGGGAGCAGGACTTTGAGGTTTTCCTGCTCTCTGCCCCTTCCTCCCTCCTCCCATTTTCACTCTTTCAGCCCATACGCCCGCAGCGGAAATCCGCGCGCCTTCATCGCCGCGGCGAGGGCTTTGAGGTCGAGCTTGTCGCCGGGTTTGACGGCGTTGGCCTTGAACCAGCCCTGGTTCATCTCGAGCGCAAATTGCAGATCGCTGCGGTGGGACTTCACCGGTGTCTCATCAAATGGATACATCGGGTAAACCTCGCGCAGTTCGCCCTCCGCGGTGAAGAACCCGATGTCGAGCGGCGTGGGCGTGTTGCGCATCCAGAAACTCAACTGCTGCGGTTTCACATACAAGAAGAGCATGCCCTGCTCGGGTTTCAGGTCGCGCCGCTCCATCAGGCCGCGCTGCTGCTCCAGCGGCGTCACCGCGAGCTGCATTTGCACGGTGCGCGCACCGACCTTGATCGGAAAATAATCGGCCAC
>DASWVO010000185.1:0-46246 GCA_036406235.1 Opitutaceae bacterium | reverse complement strand
GCGCTTGCGCGCGATGGAGAACGTCATCCGCCATGGGCAACTATCGCGCGCAAGGACGTTCCTACACCGGGGGCGGGAGGGCGGCGAGGATACGCTTGAGCACCGCCGCCACCGCGCGCCGCTCCTCGAGCGCGTCACTCGTCTGGCGCAGGAGGGCGAGCCGGTGGGAAAGCACCGGGACGGCGAGCGCGCCGATGTCCTCCGGCACGACGAAATCGCGCCCTTGCACGAGGGCGCGCGCCTGCGCGGCGTGTTTGAGCGCGAGTCCGCCGCGCACGCTGATGCCCGCCTTGAACTCCGCTTCGGTGCGGGTGGCGGCGATGAGTTTCAGGATGAAGTCTAGCACGCTGTCCTCGATGAAGACCTGCTCGGCGAGCGATTGCAGCTTCACCACCTCGGTGCGCGTGACGACGGGGTTGAGCACGATCGCATCGTAGGTCGTGCGCGCCGCGCGCAGGATCTCGAGCTCGGCATCGGGCTGCGGATAACCCATGTGCAGGCGCATGAGAAAGCGGTCCATCTGGCTTTCGGGCAGGGGAAACGTGCCTTCGTAGTCGACGGGATTCTGCGTGGCGAACACCATGAACGGCGCGCCCACGGCGTGCGGCTCGCCGTCGACCGTCACCCGGGCGCGGTCCATCACCTCGAGCAGCGCGGACTGGGTTTTGGGCGTGGCGCGGTTGATCTCGTCGGCGAGGACGATGTTGGCGAAGACCGGGCCTTTCTTGAAGACGAACTCCTTGGCGGCCTCGTCGTAAATCGAGACGCCGGTGACGTCGCTCGGCAGCAGGTCGCTGGTGAACTGGATGCGGGCGAAGGCGCAATCGAGCGAGCGGGCGAGCGAGTAGGCCAGCGTGGTCTTGCCGACGCCGGGCAGGTCCTCGATGAGCAAGTGGCCGCCGGCGATCAAACCGATGAGCGTCTGCTCGATCACTTCGTCCTTGCCCTTGATCGTGAGGCGCATGTTGGCCCGCACCTTGTCGAGGGCTTGCCTGGCATCGGACACCGCGGCGCCGGAAACGAAGTCGCTCATGGCGGGCAACGTGGCGGGGAAGCCGCGTGGCCGCAAGCGTGCGGGAGCGCACAGAGTCCGCTTGTTGCGAATGCGTGCTTGCGCGATTGTCCTGGGAGCGCGGCCTGCTGGCCCGCAATCCGGAAATGCGGGCGGGCCCGCCCGCGCTCCCAAGGCGGGGACGCCTCAGCTCAGCAGCTTGATCAACGCGGACACGTCTTCGTCGCCGTAGCCGGCGCGGTCGGCGCGGGCGAGTTGATCGCGGATCGAGTCGAGGACCGGGAAGTCCTCGCAGCCGTTGATGCCCGAGGCGAGGCGCATGTCCTTGAACATATGCTTCACCGAGAATTGCGGAGCGAAGTCGCCGGCGCGCAGCTTGGGCTCCTTGAGCTTCGTGAGGCCGGAGTAGCTCACGTTCTTGCTCAGCGCGTCGAAAAACGTGTCGTCACTCACGCCGGCGCGGCGAACGAGCGTCAGGGCCTCGCTCAAGGCCTGCATCTGCGCGGCGATGTTGAGGTTCATGGCGAGTTTGAGCGTGGTGGCCTGCCGGTGGTCGCCGATGTGGAAGCGCGCCGCCGAGACGAGCGAAAGCAGCGGCTCCACCTCGGCAATGAGGGCGGCGTCTCCACCGAGGTAATACACCGTCTGTTTTTGCTCGGCGGCGGGCTTGCTGCCGGTGAATGGGGCCTCGAGGTAGCGCGCGCCGCGCGCGGTGACGAGACTGCGAAATTCCTCGCTGCTCTGCGGGTCGATCGTGCTCGACTGGACGACGATCTTGCCGGGGCCGAGCGCCGGCAGGATGCGCTCGAGCAGGCTGCGCACGGCGGGCGGATCGGCGACGACGATCTGCACGACGTCCGCCGCGCGGGCGACGTCCTCGGGCGTGGCTTTCCACTGTGGAAACTCCGGCTGCGCCGTGCGGTTCCAGGCGCCGGCGAACACGCCGGCCGCGTGATAATGGCGGGCCCACACGCCGCCGATGATGCCAAGTCCGAGAACACCGATGGTCTTCATGCGCCGTCCACCAAACACACGAAGGCTGGGAAAGAAAGCCGGAGGTGCGGTTTGGGGTGAGGGCCGGTTCGCTAACATCGCATGGCGGGGGCGCCGACCCCATCGTTTGTGGGTCGGGCCTTACGCCCGACATGCCGGGGATAAACCCCGACCCACATGATGGAGCCGGCGGGGTCAGCGACCCTGCCGGACACGAAAATGAAGCAGCCGGGAGCGAGCGCTGGCGGCTCGGTCCCGGCCTGAAGGTGATGGACCTGGCGGTGGATTGTCGATTCGGGCTGCACGCTCGACACGAGCCGGCGCGGGAAACGCGCAACCCATGGCGAAGGTGGTGCGGCCGAACGTCGCGGCGAAAACCGCGAGAACGGCCGTGCTTCCTCAGATGACCTGGCCGCGTGGCCGGCGTGAGCCGGTGGGCGCGGACGGGATCGTTGGTTGCATGCCCGTTTCAATCGGACCGGGAGGCGCCCCGCTTGAGCGGGATTTTATTGGGCAGTTCTACGGCGTCATGAACTTTACCTGCCACACGCCGTGAAGGGTAGGGCCCGGCCTCGGCCTGCAACGTACACAGTCGGTTACAACAGCACCAGGTCGTTGCGGTGGACGACCTCGAGGCGTTTGCGGCCCGGAAAAAGCGGTTTCAGCGCCTCGCTTGCTTTGCCGGCGGCGATGCGCACCTCGTCGTCGCTAAAGCCCGAGATGCCGCGCGCGAAGACGCGTCCGTCCGGATCGAGGATGTCGACAATATCGCCGGCGGTGAATGCGCCGCGCACATCCGTGACCCCGATGGCGAGCAGACTGCGGCCCTGATCGCGCAGGACGGGGACGGCGCAGGCGTTGATCTGGACCGCGCCCTGCGGACGCTGAAAATAGGCGAGCCAGCGCTTCTTTGACTCCATCGGCAGGCCGCTCGGCACGAAAAAGGTGCCCGGGCTGTGTCCGCCGAAAATCCGGGTGAGGATGTCGGGTTCGGCGCCGCTGGCGATGAAGACGCCGCAGCCCGATTTCGTGGCGACCTTGGCGGCGGTGATCTTCGAAACCATGCCGCCGACGGCGGTTTCGCTGGTCGTGCCGCCGGCCATCGCCTCGATCTCGGCGGTGATCTTCTCGACGACCGGCACGATCTCTCCCGTCCCCTTCATGTCGATGAGTCCGGGCGCGGTGGAGAGGATCACGAGATACTGCGCCTGCACGAGGCTCGCGACCATGGCGGATAGCGTGTCGTTGTCGCCGAACTTGATCTCGGCGGCGCTCACCGTGTCGTTTTCGTTGATGACCGGGATCGTATCGTAATCGAGCAGCTCCTCGAGCGTGGCTTTGACGCCGAGGTAGCGGCTGCGCACGCGCAGGTCGTCGTGCGTGAGCAGCACCTGCGCGACGGTGTGATGGTGCGGCTCGAAGCCGCGCTGCCAGGTCTGCATGAGCAACGACTGGCCGATCGCGGCGCACGCCTGTTTTTTCGACACCTCCGACGGGCGCTTCTTCAAGCCGAGGCGGCCCATGCCGAGGCCGACGGCGCCGGAAGACACGACGATCACCTCGGTGCCCTGGGCCCGAAGCGCCGCGATCTGGGCGCACACGGCGGCGATGCGGCCGGTATCCAGTTGGCCAACACCGGACGTGAGCACTCCGGTGCCGAGCTTGATGACGACGCGACGGGGCGCGCGGTTAGCGGACGTGGATTTGGTCACAGAGGACGGCGGTTGCCGTTGGAGCAAGGATCAGGGGGCCGGGAGCAAAGTTCGGAATCCTGCTCCTTGCTCCCGCGCGAAGCGCGATTTCAGACCGTCAGCAGCTCCTTCTCCTTGGAGGCAAGGTGCTGGTTGATGTCGGCGATCGCCTTGTCGGTGAGAGTTTGAACCTCTTTTTCCAGACGCTTCGTCTCGTCCTCGGGCAGCTTGGCCTTCTTGAGGGCCTCGAGCGCATCGCGGCGAAGGTTGCGCACGTGGACGCGCCCCTCCTCGGCGAGGCGGTGGGCGACCTTGACGAACTCCTGGCGGCGCTCGCGGCTCATCTGCGGGAGGGGGATGCGGACGACGTTGCCATCGACGGCGGGATTGAAGCCGAGGTTGGCGGTCTGAATGGCCTTCTCGATGGCCTTGACCAGCCCGCGGTCCCACGGCTGGACGACGATCATGTGGGCGTCGGGCGTGGTGATGGCGGCGCATTCCTTGAGGCGCATCGTCGAACCGTAGGCCTCGACCATCACGCCTTCGACCATCGTTGGGTTGGCCTTGCCCGTGTGGATCGCGTTGAACTCGTGGAGAGTGTGGTCGACGGCCTTTTTCATCCGGCCTTGAGCGTCGTTAACAATGGGAGAGGACATGGGGGAGGGGGAGGAGGAGTTGAGAGTTGGTAGTTGAGAGTTGAGAGTGAAGAGCGGCCGCGGGGCGGGCACGGGATGAGTAGTTTCGTCTCTCAACTCTCAACCCTCAACTATACACTAACTAATTCCGCACCAGCGTGCCGACCTTGTCGCCGAGGACCGCTTTGCGGATGGCGTGCGGGTCGTTCAGGTCGAAGACGAGGATCGGGACATTGTTGTCGAGGCAGAGGGAGAACGCGGTGGAGTCCATGACGTTAAGCCGCTGGCGCAGGGCGTCGATGAACGTAATCTCGTCGTAGCGGACGGCGTCGGCGTGCTTTTTCGGGTCCTTGTCGTAAATGCCGTCGACCTTGGTGGCCTTCATGATGATGTCGGCCCCCATCTCGCTGGCGCGCAGCGCTGCGGTCGTATCGGTGGAAAAATACGGGTTGCCCGTGCCGGCCACGAAGATGACGACGCGGCCCTTCTCGAGATGGCGGATGGCGCGGCGCAGGATGAACGGCTCGGCGACCTGGTTCATCGGAATGGCGCTTTGCACGCGGGTGCTCACGTCCATTTTCTCGAGGCAGTCCATGATCGCGAGGCCGTTGATCACGGTGGCGAGCATGCCCATGTAGTCGCCGGTGGTGCGGTCGACGCCGCGCTTTTCACCCTGGAGGCCGCGGAAGATGTTGCCGCCGCCGATCACCACGCAGACTTGGACGCCGAGGTCGTAAATTTCCTTCACCTGCGAGCACATGCGCTCGAGCACGCCCGCGTCGATCGGGTCGCTGCCTTTGCCGCGAAGCACTTCGCCGCTCAATTTGAGCACGATGCGCTTGTATTTGACCGCCGGTGGCGTGGCCGTGGTGACACTCATGCCGCGGAGCAAACGGGTGGGAAAAGGGCGCGTCAATCCGCGAGATAGGCCAGTTGCGGGGCACGGGAAAGGCGGGCGGTTGTTCCACCGATGCGAGCTCCTGAAGTGCCCGGTCCGCGGCGGCCGGAGACCACCCGCGCACTCGAAAAAAGCCGGCCGGAGCATCTCCGGCCGGCTTTGGCCCGCCATTGGCGGCCGCGGCGCCGCGTCAGTAGCGGATCGAATACGTGAACGAGGTGCTGAACGGGTCCACCTTGCGCCGGTTGGCCGTGATGTAGTCCTCGTCGAGCAGGTTGGTGAGGTTGATGCCGACCGTGTGGCTGAACCTCGAGCCGTCCGGCCGCCAGGAGTAGCGGATGCCGGCGCGGGTGGCGAAGTAGCCCGGCAGCCGGATGTCGCGGCGGCCGTCGTGGGTGAGGATCAGCCCGCGGTTGGGATTGGGCTGTCCGTTGAGGGTGGCGGGTTCGACAATGCCGCCGCCGTCGCTGTACGGATACGTTTCGCCGGTGTAGGTGAAGCCGGCGTTGGCGGTGAGGCCCTTGAGCCGTCCGGTCTTCCAGGCGTAGCGGACGGTGAAATACGCATTGTGCTCGGGAATGCGCGTCGCCTGGCGGCCGATGACCTCGAGGTCGCGGCCGTATTTCGTGTAGATCGAGGTGGTGTAGCTGTAGCCGAAGGTGGTGCTGAGATTGTCGTTGATGCGCCAGTTCGCGTCGAGTTCGACGCCGCGCGAGAGGGTGTTGCCGATGCGGCGCGTGATGCTGAGGCCGGTCTCCTCGTCGTAGTCGGTCACGCTGACGTTGGTGCGCTCGATGTAGAAGCCGCCGAGCGTGAAGTTGAGGCGGTCCTGGAAGAGGCCGACCTTGAAGCCGTAATCCCAGCCGAAGCCGCCCTCGTTCTCGGCCTTGGTGCCGGCGGTGACGTTCTGCGAATCGGGGAAGAACGACTTCGCGTAGTTCACGTAGGTGCGGATGTTGTCGGTAATGCCCACGTTGATACCGCCGCTCGGGGTGGTGGCGGTGACTTCGTAGTTGTCGGTCACCAGCAGCGCGGGATCGCCCGCCTGGACGGCGGCCTTCTTGTCGGTCAGGCGGAACTTGACGATGTCGTAGCGGATGCCGCCGGCGACGATGATGCGTCCCTTGAGCGCGGCGGTCTGGTGGCGGAGAAAGCCGCCGGTGATGTCGGTGCGGTTGTCGCGGTAGCGGTTGATCGTCGGAAAATTTTGAAGCGTGAAATCCGGCGTGGCGTAGTTCGGGGCGTCGAGATCGAGGCGCTGGGCGTAGAGGCCGCGGGAGACGAGATCGCTGAGCGAGCCCGTGCCCGAAGCGGGCAGGCGCCACTGCGGGTCGACGCGCCAGTAGGTGGAGTAGTCGAGGGTGAAGAGCGTGCGATTCTCGAGCTTGCGATCGAAGAGGAAGTAGCGCGCGAGCGCGTCGGCCTGGAAGCCGCCGCCGTTCTCGTAGATCGCGCCGGCGCTCGGGCTGCGGCTGCCGTAGGTGCCGAAGTTGGCGCTGGCGGGGTTGACCTCGATGTTGTCGCCGCCGTGGGTGAACGTCCAGTAGTTGCGGTTGAACCAGTTCGCCGCGGCGCGCAGCGACCAGACGTCGCTTAGGCGGTGCTCGAGCGTGGCGTTGACCGACGAGATTTCGCGGTCGGTGAAGTTGTTCTTCGGGCCGCCGAAATTGTAGTCGGCATACTCCTCCGCGATGCGCGTGCGGCGCCGGGTCGCGGGCTGGCTGGAATCGTTGATCATCGGGATCTGCGAGGTGTTGTCGGCCTGCCTCGTGAGATACTCCACCTCGACCAGCAGGTTGGTGCGGTCGGAGAATTTGTGGGAGATGGCGCCCGAGACCGTCTTCTGTCGCAGCATGGCGAACGGCTGCTCGTAACCACGTTCATAATACGCGGCGTTGAAGAGGTAGGCGGTGTTTTTCGAGGCGGTGAGCGGGCCGGTCGCACCGACGTCCGTACGGAACGTGTCGTTGGTGCCGACGGAGACGGAGAGGTCGTAGGCGGGCTTCGTCTTCGGGCGCTTGGTGACGATGTTCACCAGGCCGCCGGGGCGCGTCTCGCCGTAGACGGCGGCGGAGGGGCCCTTGATCACCTCGATGCGGTCGACGTTTACGCGGTCGATGAGGCCGAAGCGCTGGAAGCCGTTGCGCAGCGCCTTGGTCGCGCCGAAGCCGCGGATCGTATAGCCGCCGCCGGCGTCCATGTTGCCGAAGGAGCTCGTGTAGGCGAAGTCCTCGTCGAGGTCGAAGAACGCGAAGTCCTCGAGGAACTCCGACGTGATCACGTTCACGTTGTAGGGCAGGTTCTTGATTTTTTCGGCGACGCGCGAGCCGGTGACGGTTTCGGAGGCGACGTAGCTGCCGTCGGGTTCGGCGTTCACGGTGAACTCCGACAGTCTGACGGTGTCGTCGTCGCCCGCGGCCGCGGAGCCTTGGGCGAAGAGGGCGGGAGCGAGGGGGAGGCTCCACGCGAACAATGCAGGTGCAATACGCACGAATGCGTTCATGTGGTGGTTGGGGTCAGGTTGGCCGCCGGTCTTGGGAACGTTGGGGGGCGCCGGCGAATGTGGGGGCGATCTTTTCGTTTGCTTCGAGGGAGAAAAGGCCTGCAGTGCTGATATCATTAACCCCGCGAATGAAGACCACTCACGTGACGATGAAGCAGGTGGCGGCGGCGGCAGGCGTGTCGCAGGCCACCGTGTCGATGTGCCTCGCCAACCACCCGCGCATCCCGCCGGAGACGCGGGACCGCATTCGCGAGATCGCCACGAAGCTCGGGTATCAGCCAAATCCCTACGTCTCCGCCCTCATGCGGGTGCGCCGCGAGGGCCGTCCGCCCAAGAGCGCGCCGGTGATCGCGCTCGTGAACAGCTTCCCGCACCACGACGCGTGGCGCCGCCACCAGTCGCCGACGATCTGCCAGATCCGCGAGGGGGCGATGGAGCGCGCGACCGCGCGCGGTTATCGCGGGCAGGAATTCTGGCTGAACGAGCCGGGCATGACGGGCGAGCGGTTCAGCAACATGCTTCACACGCGCGGCATCCAGGGGCTGCTGATCAGCCCGGCGGCCGACGGCGCGGCGCCGCCGCAGCTCGACTGGTCGCGGTTTGCGAGCGTGGGCATCAGCGTGCCCCAGCCCTCGCTCAACCTGGCGACGGTGTGCAACGACCATTACTTCTCCAGTCTCCAGGTGGTGCGCGAATGCCATCGTCGCGGCTACCGGCGGCCCGGCCTGGTCATGCTGCGCGGGCACAACGAACGCTTCCAGGGCCGCTGGACGGCCGGTTACCTGGTCGCCCGGACGTTCCTGTCGGATCTGGCGTCGATTCCCCCGCTGCTGATCGAGAGTTGGAAGGAAACCGCGCGCATTCTGAAGTGGATCCGGCGCGAGCGGATCGACGTGCTGGTGGGCGCGGGTATGGAGAATCTGGAGACGCTGGTGAAGGGGGCCGGGCTGCGGGTGCCGGAGGACATCGGTCTCGCCGCCCTGTCGGTGCCCGCCCCGGGGCATGCGCACGCCGGCGTGTATCAGAACGGCCGGTTGATCGGGGAAAACGCGATGGATCTTCTCATCAGCATGGTCGAGCGCAATGAGCGCGGCCTGCCGCTTCAGGCGGTCACGATGATGGTCGAGGGCTGCTGGAACGAGGGGCGCACGCTGCGTCCGCGGCCGAAGGCGTGAGCCAGGCGCGCGCCCGGCCCCGGTTGCGCGCCGCAAAAACAAACGGCGGGTCGCCCGCAGGGCGGCCCGCCGTCGATGGGAAGGGGCGAACGACAGAATCGTCTACTTCGCGATGCCCAGCGGGCTGAAGATCACGTAGAGGACGAGGGTCATGAGGATGACGAACCAGCCGGCGATCCGGGCCGGTTTCGAGCTTTCCAGCGCAACCGTGGTCGTGGCCTTGAACTCGATCGGCTGGGCGAGCGGCTTGGTGACGCGCAGGATGGCCATCACCACGAAGCACAGGGCGAAGCAGATCGCCATGCGGTTGAGGAACTGGACGCTCGGGACCGCGAACTTGAGCGCGCCGTAGACGACGATGTTGGTGACGAGTCCGACCACGCCGCACATGGCCGGCGCGCGCCGCGAAATCAGGCCGAAGACAAACACCGCGAGGATGCCGGGCGAGATGAAGCCCTGGCCCTCCTGGATGATCGTGAAGATGCTGTTGCTGATCTTCGGATTGCCGAGCCGCGGAGCGAGCATCACGGCCACGAAGGTGAAGGCGACGACGGAGATGCGCCCGAGCAGCACGATGCTCTTCTGCTGGGCGTTCGGCGCGAGGTGCTTCTTGTAGATGTCCATCGCGAAGATGGTCGACGCGGCGTTGAGCATGGCGGCGAGCGAGCTGACGACGGCGCCGAGAAGCGCCGCGAGCACGAAGCCGACCCAGCCTTTGCCCTGCGGCAGCACGTAGGCAAGGAGCTGGGCCAGCGCGGTGTCGTAACGGTAAGCGATGAGCTTCTCGACCGTGGTCGTCTGGCCTGCGGCGAGGGCGGCGGCGTCGGTGCGTTGGTTGTAGTCGGCGATTTCCGCCGCCAGTCCCTCGTTGACGGATTTCCAGGAGTGGTCCTCGGTGACAAACGTCATGAACGTGCCCGCGGTGGCGGCATCGAAAGCCGCCTGGGTCGTCGGGAGCACCCAGGGATTGCGCGCCTTCACCGCGTTGCGCGCGGCGGCGTCGGGATACACGGCGATCGCGTAGCGGCCGGCCTGCCAGGCGCTCACCTGCGCGTCGTCCATCGGGCCGGAGACCGTAACGAAGGCGGTCTGTGGGTTGGCCTTTACGTAGCGGCTGAGACTGGTCGTGGTGTTGCCGCCGGCCTCCAGACGCATGTTGTCCGAGTAAAGGTTGAACGCGATCATGCCGGGGATGACGATCACGAAGGGGATGATCAGCTTCATGAACGCCGCGAAGACGATGCCCTTCTGGCCCTGCGCGAGCGAGGCCGAGCCGAGGGTGCGCTGGGTGATGTACTGGTTGAGGCCCCAGTAGTAGAAGTTCGGGATCCACAGGCCGAGCAGCAGCGCCGTCCACGGCAGGATCGAGTCGGTGGCGGGCAGGAACATGTTGAGGCGCGTGCCGTTGAGATCGAGGAAGCGCTCCATTGCGCCGGCATCCGGGGCGAGCTGCTGCACGACCACGGCGCCGGAATGGGCACTGACGACGGAGGCGGCCTCGGTGGCGGCGCCGAGCTTGTCGAAGGCGAAATACATGATCACGGCGCCACCGACGATCAGGGCGCTGCCCTGGATGAGGTCGGCCCAGGCGCAGGCCTTCAGGCCGCCGGCGGTGACGTAGAGCATGGCGATCACGCCGATCGTGAGGGAGGCCATCGGCATGCCGATGTTGTAGCCGGCGCTGGCGGCGAGCGTGGTGATGGTCAGCGCGCCGGAGTAGGTCACCGCACCGAGCAGCAGCAGGTAGATGAAGATCGTGGCAAACGCCATGATCGCGCGCGCCGCACCATTGTAGCGGTGCTCGAGAAACTCCGGCATCGTGTAGATGCCGGCGCGCAGGAAGTATGGGAGGAAGCCGAATGCCACGACGACGAGCGTGATGGCGGCCATCCACTCGTAGCTGGCGATCGCCACGCCGACGTGGCTGGCGGCGTTGCCGCTCATGCCCACGAACTGCTCGGTCGAGATATTGGCGGCGATGAGCGAGAAGCCGATCAGCCACCAACTCAGCCCGCGGCCGGCGAGGAAGTAGTCCTCACTGCTACCTTCGTTCCGGCTCTTGATCAGGCCGATCGAGACGACGGCCACGACAAAGACCAGGAAGACCACGATATCGATTGGGAATATTCTGAACGCGTCAGGCATGGGAGGCAGTTATTGCAGGCGTAATGTTGCTGGCAGGGTTGGAGGCAAGACGGGGCGCGTCTGCCATGACAAAAATTCGGGTGACGGGGAAGGCCAAATCCATATGCAGCCGGTGTCGGTGTTAACCAAGACCCGATGTGACCGGCCTTATGAATCGTATCAGGATACTCACGACCTGTCTTCCCCCCAATCGGGTGGCTTTTGCGGGGGGCGCATGCGGAGAGGGGGCGTTCCCGTTGTTGGGGGGCACGGCGTGGCGCGACGCGCCGGGTGCCCGGTCGTACTTTCGGCGGGCGATAATTCATCATCGAATTCGCCGGGGCATTCGGCTCTGCTAGCGCGCGTCAGCCGCCGCGCTTTGCCGGCCGGTTGTAGGCACCTCGCGGATACCCTCGTTTTGTCATGATGACGTCCACCCCGAACACTCCCGCTGCCCGGACACCTATGGCCCGACGCCGCTGGGGCATCGGCGTCCTGCTGGGCCTTGGCATCCTGATCGCGTACATCGATCGGATTAACCTGTCCGTGGCGGCGCCTCAGCTTCAGGCGGAGTTTGGATTGGGGCCGGCGGAAATGGGATTGTTGCTCAGCGCCTTCTTCTGGACGTATGCCCTGCTGCAGGTGCCGATGGGCCTGCTGCTCGATCGCTGCGGTGTCCAGACGGTGGGGCGGTGGGGGGCGTTTTTATGGGCCGTCGCCTCGGCGGTCACCGCGTTTTCCGGCGGCTTCGGCGGCATTTTCGCGGCGCGGGCGCTGCTTGGCGTCTCGGAGGCACCCTCGTTCCCGGCCAGCTCGAAAGCGACCGGTTACTGGTTTCCCCGCAAGGAGCGCGCGCTCGCCACGGCGATCTTCGATGCTGCGGCGAAGTTTTCCAATGTGATCGGCGTACCGCTCGTCGCCTTCGCGGTGGTGCGGTGGGGCTGGCGCTGGGGCTTCGGCATCACCGCGCTGCTCAGCCTCGCCTACTTTTTTGCCTTTTATCGCTTTTATCGGGATCCGAGCGCGGATCGCCGGCTCACGCCGGCGGAGCTCGACTACATCCGCACGGGCGGTGCCGTGCCGGAAGGGCCGTCGACGACGGGTGCACTGGGCATGCTCGGCTACGTGCTGACGAAAACCAAGGTCTGGGGCCTGACGCTCGGCTTCGCGGCCTACGGCTACTCGTTCTATCTCTTCCTGACGTGGCTGCCCGCCTATCTCGTGCAGACGATGCACATGAGCATCCTCAAATCGGCGGGCTTCGCCGCGATCCCTTGGGCGGTGGCCACGGTGACGGATCTGGTTGCCGGCGGCTGGCTGATCGATCACCTGATCGGCCGCGGATGGGATGAGACGAAGGTGCGCAAGGGCGTGCTCGTGACGGGCATGATCCTCGGTCTGGCGGTGATCGGCGCCACGCAGACCTCGAGTCCGGCGTGGGCCATTTTTTGGATTTCGATCGCCTTGGGCGGGCTCGCCGCGGCGGCGCCGGTGGGCTGGTCGCTGCCTTCGCTGATCGCTCCGAAGGGCGGCGTCGCGACGGTGGGCTCGTTGATGAACTTTGCGAACAACCTGATGGGCGCGGCCGCGCCGGTCGTCACCGGCCTCATCGTCGGGGCGACGCACTCCTTCGCCTACGCGTTTCTCACCGCGGGCGTCATCCTCGTGCTGGGGATTTTCTCGTTCGTTTTCCTCATGGGAAAAATCGAGCCGATCCCCGACCGCTGATCGCAGAGAAAAGTTGCCAGGGCAGCGTCGTTGGCGGCGCCGCTTTCTTTTCGCTTTCGGCCGACTTGCTCAGCGCGGGGCGACGGTGGCTTTTGCACGAGCTGCCTCGACCTGGTGTTTCGGGCTGCCGAATGGGTTCGCGGACGCTGCGGTGCATCCGGATGTCTGCGGGCGTACGCGCCAGCAGGACAGGTCGCGGCCGATCAGTGCCTCGACGCGACCGCGCGTCTTTTCGTAGTAGGCGAACAGGGCCGCGGTCGTTTCCTCGGACAACGTGATCTGCCGGCCAAGCCCAGCGTGCTCGACGGTGCGGGCCATCGCCACTCCCCATTTCCACGGCAGGAGCTGGGCGAACGCCAATCCGAGGCGGCTCTTTATCCCGACGTTAAACAAGCGGGTCTGGTGACGAAGCAGCGGCGGGGCGCCCACGCCGAGAAATTGCCAGAGGTTGTCCAGGGTTTCGGCTTTCCTCTTCACGATGTCTTCTTCGTAGACGAGTATGTGGAAGCGCTCGCGGGGGAACGACCGGAAGTAGCTTTCCAGTTGCACGTCGTAGCGCCCGATGGACAACACATCCGAGGGATCGACGTGGTGACTCAGGATGTCCTGCAACGCGCGGTCGAAATTCGTCCAAAAGGGAATCCTCCGTTTTCGGGCGGCATGAAACATCGCCGAGAGGGCGCGAGAAACGGGGTTGCGGAGCGCGACGATGAAGGTGGCATCCGGCGTGAGCGCGCGAATCCGTTCGGACACGCGCTGCGCCTTGGGGGTGTTGATCGCGAGGTAGTTGGGAGTGGCTTCGCCGATCGCGCGAGCCGCGTGAGCGCCGGCAAATTGGCGTGCGTACCACGCCGGCCCGCGCGCGTAGCGTGCTTCGTCGTTGAAGAAATGAAGCTCTTTTTGCCTGGGGATGAAAATATCCGGGTGCTGGCGCAACATCGCGGCCAGCCACGTGGTCCCGGCCTTTTGGGCGCCGAGGATGTAGAAGGTCGGCAGCATAGGTTTCGGGATTGGCTTCACGCTCCGCCCGTCACCTCGAAAGCATGCAGGACGAGATGGGGTGGACGGGTGGCGGGTGACGGGCCGATCAAGGCCGCAATTTCGACTCGGTGCGGGCCGGGCGTCAGAGGCGCCGATTCAAAGCACAAAACCGGACCCTGCGGCGTCGGCGCATATTGATCGGCTTGGGCGACCCGCTCGTCATCGATCCGGATTTCAGCCATTCCCTGCGCCGGCCCGTGCTCACCGATCCAGCGAACGCCGGTGCCGACAAATTCCAGCCGTGCGCTTGCTCCGGCCTGAACCGCGTGCCGGCAGCGCGCGTGCGCCAGCGTCTGTGGGACAGGCGAAGTCCAGGCGCCGCGATAAACGATTTCGGGTCGCGCCGCGTCGTAGCGGGCGGGCAGGCAAAAGGAGGTCCAACTTTCCCCGCGATCGCGCGAGATCCAGAGTTGTTCCTGGGACGCGGCGATGATCGTTTGATCGCGGTCATAGTTGGGCGAGAGGCGCACGAGGGGCGCCTGATCCGGAAAATCCTCGAAGTGCGAAAAGCTTGTCTCCGGGTGGGGTGGCAAGCCGGTGAGCGCGCGGAGGTTTCGCCCTCCATCAAAGGAGCGGAACAGTCCGAGTCCCGCGGCGTGGACGAGAATATCCCCTCCCTGCGCGGCGTCCGGGGTGGGCAGGATGGCATCGATTTCCGTGGCTTCGCGGGCCGGCAGCGCCGCCAGCTCTTCCCAACTCGCGCCGCGATCGGTCGAGCGCAGGAGTTGGCCGCCGGAGGCGAGAAACGCCGTGTGATCAACGCCGAAGCGAGGAGACAGCGCGAAGGCGCCGATGCGCCCCGCAGCCGTTTGCGCCAGGCGCTGCCAGCGCCCGCCGCCGTCGCGCGTGACCTGCAGTGTTCGATCGATCGCGGCGAACAATGTGTGATCCGTTGCGTGCTCCGGCGAGATCGCGAGCGCCCGGATGCGACCGCCCGGTGCGGTCAGGCTGCGGGTCAGTGAGCGGCCGCCGTCGCTCGATTTCCAGATTGTGTCACCAGTATGTAAATACAACGTGCCGTCCTGCGCGAAGGTGGGCGATACGGCCACGCAGGCTCCGAAGCCCGGCAACGGCAACCGGACGCCGAGCGCGCCGCGAGCGAGGTGAAACCACCGTCGGAGCAGGCGATAGGGCGCCAGCCCGAGGCGGTGCAACACAAGCCCGCCGGCGCCGCGCAACGCGGAGACCGAGCGCATCGCGAGTTCGCGGCCCTCGCGATTCCTGGCCGCGAGGGCCGTCCGCATCCAGGTGGCGCCCGCATCGCTCGACCGATACAACGCCCAGTTGCTGGCCAGAAACAGGCTCGAGTCGCGGGAAAAATCCGGCGAGAGCGCGATGCCGAAACTTCGAGCTTCTCCGAGTCCGTCGGCACCAAGCCTCCAGGTGCGGCCGGCGTCCAGGCTCAGGCACGGGCCCTGTCCGTAGGTGCTGATCGCCAGGCTGCCCGGCGCATCGCCGCCGCAGGCGATGTCGACGCCAACGATCCGGCTGATGGGCAGAATGCTCCGGTGCTCGCGCCAGCGTTTGCCACCGTCGGTGGTCACGAAGAGCCCGTCGAACCCGGCCACCACGGCTGTGTCATCGGAGGCGAATTCGGGCGAGACGCAGATGCGCCGAAAATGCGGCGCGCGAAACGCGGGATCATCCGCTTGCGGGTCGGTGGTGAGCCCCGCGGAGCGTTCGACCCACGTTTGTCCCAAGTCGTCCGATCGATACACGCCGTGCCTCCACGTGGTCGCGAACAACACCGGCGCGCGCGTATGTGCGCGGGCCCAGGCCAATGAGGTGAGATGCCTTTTCGGGAGTGCCGGGCGAGCCGCGTTGAGAGGGCCCTCCGCCAGTTCCTGCACGATGATCCCCGCCCGGTCGGAACCGATTGCAATCAGCCCCGCGTGGCTGGCGGTCCTGAGGGCGGCCAGTGCCGTTACCCCCGCGCGCCC
Source organism: Opitutaceae bacterium (assembly GCA_036406235.1). GTDB lineage: Bacteria > Verrucomicrobiota > Verrucomicrobiia > Opitutales > Opitutaceae > DASWVO01. Next base: position 30,506 of record DASWVO010000185.1, on the reverse strand, counting down.
GGGCAGGCGGCAGGCCACACGCCAGCCCAGGCCGCCGTCGGTGGAGCGGAGCACGAGGCCGGTCGCGGTGCCGGCGAGGATCGCCTTTTCGGGAAAGGCCAGGCAGGTGACCGCGACGTTTTCCGTCGAGACCGTCTCCCACGTCTCGCCGCGGTCGCGTGAGCCCCAGAGCCCTCCGCGTTGATCGAGGATGAAGGCGGTGCCATCGACCTCGAACGCGGGCGAGAGATGGACGCTCGCGAGCCGCGTTTCCACCGGCGGTTTGGCAGGAGCGGTCCATGAGATCCCGCCGTCGGTCGAGCGGCGCACCCCGTGGCTCTTGGAAACCGTGAGGAGGGTATGATCGCGGTCGAATGCGGGCGAGGCGGCCACATCGACCAGCGGGAGGCCCGCGAGGCCTCGCGTGAGCCGGACCCACGTCAATCCGCGGTTGATCGAATAGACGAGGTTGAACCGCACGATCGCGAACAGGATGAGGCCGGCGGCGAGGCGCGGGGCGAATTGCAGCGCGAGGATCTCGTCGTGGGGCGAATGTGCCCACACGGCATCGGGTGCGAGACACGCGAACAGGAGTGTTTCGAGCACACTCGCAACGCGCCGGGAGTATGGCGGAGCACGCACTCTGGAAAATTGCGGGGCGCAATTCCGGCATGGGCGGAACAAAGGCCGCCGGCTAGCGGGAAGCTTTGAAGGGTTGGAGCTGGACTGCGAACGACAGTCGGCCGGGTTTCAGCCATCCGCGTCGCGAGAGTTTGGGAAGAGAGTAGGACGGGGCCGGTTTCGGCGACGGGAAGGTGCCGGAGTCAAGCGGCATGATTATAGGATGCGCCTCGTTCCCGCGCCATAGGGGGAACGCTGAAAGGCCGATCCACCCGGCGGCCAACCGGCTCGTCACGCTGCACCCGCGACGGCTGGCGTCGGAAAACCCGGCGTGCTACCTGGCGAGCGTCGCCGCCATCAGGCCGATCACGACCTCGTTCGCGAGCGTGCGCAGCTTGAGGGAGCGCAATTCCTTCTCGCGGAGGGGCAGGTCGAGGACGGTGGCGGCGCCGCCGGGGACCTTGCCACCGCGGCCTTTGAAACCGGCGAGGTCGAGCGTGCGCACGAAGCCGGTCTGCAAGTCGATCCGCGGCGGAAGCGGCTCGGCGCGGCGGAACGCGTAGTCGTCGATCCGGTAATCCTCGGTGAGCGGCCACCAGGTGGTCGGGTTGTGCAACGCGAGCCGCTCGGTCGCACCGTCGGCGTAGGTGACGATCACCTCGCCGTTGTCGAAGCGGCTCATCATCGAATGCGTCGTGCCGGCCAGCAGCAGGTATATCTGGCGCGCGCGACCGGCGAGGGGGACGGTCACATCGCGCGGGTAATTGTCCCACTGGGACGTGAAGGTCACATTGCGTCCGTCGCCGGGCCCGGGCGTGGCGAACGGAATGCCTTGTGGCAACACGAGTCGTCCGCCGTTCGCGCCTGCGGCCGCGCGCAGGCCGCTGTCGTCGATGTCCGCCATGTGTTTCGGATGACACCAGCTGCCGATGCCCTGCTTGGGCAGCGCGAGCGAGACGTAGGGCGAGCGGGGCGACAGGTATTCGTTCTGGAAGATATCGGTGACGCGGGCGTTGAAGACCTTCGAGAGATCGACCGGCTCCCAGCGCGTGTCCGCCGGGGCGGTGATCCGCCAGTTGGTCACGGCGCCCTCGGCGCTGCGACCCCCGGCGTGCGGGACGGTGAGGCGCTGCGTGCCGGGGAGACGGTCGGTGGTGGGAAGCGTGAAGGCTTGCTCGCTGGCGGCGATGTGATCGCGCACCCGGAAGCGCAGAGAATCCGCCGTCTGGTTTTCGTCGGGAATCAACTCCAGCGCGGGCCGGAGCTCCGCTGCGACGGGCGCCCACCAGCGGAGGTCGCCCTGCTGTACCTGCGCGAAGGTCGTGCGATGGCCGGGCGTGCCCATGGCGGTGCCGGCGAGTGAGCGTTCGTCGTGTCGCAGGTTCGTGAATACGACCTGCGGATCGGCCAGCGCGATCACGCGCGCCTGGCCAAAGGCGGCCCGGAATTCGCGCCCGAGGACTGCGATCGCGGGAGCGGGCGCCGCCGCCGGCGCGGCGCCGCTCCAGGTGACGGCGATCTCGTGCCGGCCGGCGGCGGGGCTGAGGATCTCGACGCGCGGCGTCTCGACGGCGTCTTCGAGAACGCGCCACGGGGCGGGCTGGCCATTGACCGTGACAGACTCGACCCGGTCGCGTGGAGCGGCGAGCTGCAGGCGGACGGTTTGCGGGCGGGAGAATTTCGGCGTGATCGTGTAGTGGTCGGTAAGCCGCAACGTAGCCTGCCGCGGGAGCGGCGGGATCCCTGCGCTTCCGCGCAGGGCTACGGGGCCGTCCGCCGTGCGTTGAAAGGCTACGTCGACCGTGGGGTGGTGGAGCGCGGCGTGCGTCCATTCGGCGGGAAAACCCGGACGCACGCGAAGTTCGCCCGCGAGCGCGTCGGGCGCGAGGCCGAAGAGGCCCTCGATCGTTGCGCGCGCCAGCATGCCGGCCGAGTCGGCGAAATCGCGCTGCGATTCGTCGCGGGCCATGTCGAACGTGGTGCTCATGCCGGCGTTGCCGGGACAGAGCCCCATGAACATCGTGTCGAGGAGATTGCCTTTGAAAAGGCGCCACGCCTCCGCGCCGCGTCCGCTTTGCCAGTAACCGAGGGCGGTGTGCGCGACCTCCGAGACGACGACGTTGTTGGTCGACCAGGCGTAGGGCATCCAGTTCGTCGTCGGCAGCGTGTGATGGCCGGGCGGAACGCCGCGGCCGCGCAAGGGCAGGTGCGCGAGCTGCGTGTCGATGAAGCGCGTCATCTGCCACGCCTCGAAGGGCGAAGCGGCCTCGGAGTCGACGGTGTGGTAAAACGTCCACAGCGCCGGGCTCGGATGTGCGAGCTTGAGGCCAAGGAGGTCGCGCCACTCCGCGTACCAGCCGCGGTCCGACAACCACAGTTCGCGGTGCATCGCCTGTTGAATGAGTTCGGCCTCGCGGGTATGTGGCGCGGGATCGGCGCCGGCGAGTGGAGCGATCCGCGCGGCCATTCGGTTGTGCCAGAAATTGTAGGCGGTCGCGTGTGTCGCGCCGCCACCGTTGTAGGCGACGTCGTCGCTCGCCCAGATGCACGCGTAGCCCTCGTAGAGCGGCAATTCGCCGGCTTCGCCGAAGGGCCGGCGGAAGAGCCGGCGTTCCCACGCGAGGTGGCGCTCGATCACCGGCCAGAGCTCGCGGGCGAGAGCGACGTCGCCCGTCCAGAGGAGGTGCCGGAAAACCGCGTCGATGTAGACGAGGTTCATGTCGTAGTGCGAATGCGAGAGCGCGCCGTTGCTGTGCAGGCCGGCCTCGTTGCGGGAGAGGTTCGCGCTCGCGTCGGCGGGCGGCAGCGTTTTCGGGATCGGCTCGGTGTTCTGGCGCCCCGCCCAGTAGGTGAGGTGGCGGCGCGCGCGGTCGTGCCAGCCGAGCGCGTCGTTCACATAGGGACCGCGCCAGCCGAGCAGCTTCGAGCGCCAGGCGACAGCGCCGTGCATCACTGTGCCGCTCGGTTCGTCCCACACACTGTCGGCCGCGAGGTTGAGCGCGGCGACGGCGGCGTTGAGAAACGAATCAGGCGTGTCGACCGACACGTGGGCCGCGAGTTCTGCACGCCGGGCCTCGGCGCGTTCGAAGAGGGCGGCGAGCCCGGCCGCATCCGGGGCCGGCGATGTAACGAGGCTGGCCGCCGCGGGGGCGTCGTCGCGTTGGAGGGACAGAAAGACCGGATTGCCGGTCCGCATGCGTGTCGTGCCCATCACGACGGGAAACTCGGCGGGCTTTTCGCCCGGCGCGGCGGAGGCGAGCAGCGCGGACAGGTCCTGCCACTGACGCGCGTCGCCGGTGGCGAGGCGTGTGTCGGCCGAAAGCCGGCCGACGATTGCGGCCGGCTTGCTGCGGAGGTGAAAGGCATTTGGGCCGAGCGTGAAGACGTTGCCCGCGCAGGCCTCCGGCTGGAGCTGAAACCAGCGGCTGACGGGCACGCCTTCAGTGCCGATGTCGCCGTCGCGCCGCCCGCGCTGTCCAGAGGCGCCGCCGTAGGCAAATACGAGTTCCGGCGGCGAGACCGCGGTTTCCGCGGCCGCGGCCTCGAGCTGCACGCGCAGAATGAATCCTTCGCGATCGAACCGCGCAAGCGCGGCGAGGCGCAGGGCGGCATCGCCGAGCAGCGGATCGCGGATCTCGTAGTGCATCGAGCCCGGACGGTAACGCGTCGTGACCTGTGCGGCCTCGTGCAGCCATTTCGTGCCCGCGGGCGTGCGCAGGCCGAGGCGGAGATTGCCGCCGCGACCCGGCAGGTAGAGGGCGAACTCCGGGCGGTCGCCGGCGTCGACGCGAAACGCGGTGTTCCCGCCGTAGAGGGGGCGGTTGAAAAACTCGGCGCCGTTTTCGATCACGAAGTCCGTTCCCACCGGATGGTAGCGCAGCGGCCGCTCGATGCGGTCCGCGAAGTTCGGCGCGGCAAAGAGGGCACCCGACACGGCGAAACCGGTGCCGAGCAGACACACGAGGGCGGGGCGGAGCATGGCGGTTTGTGACGAAGTGGCGAAATCGGGCGGAAGCGCAACGCAAGGCGGCGGCGGACAGTTCGCGTGGCATCGACGCGATCGCGCGGGCTGCGAAGACTCCGCCTACAGGCTTTGACTGGCGGCGGGCTTCTTGCTCCGCTCCCTGTTCCTTATGGAACCTAAAAATTCCGCTCCGTCTTTCCTCGCCCGTCTCGGACTGGCCTTCCGCGTCCTCACCGACGCCGTTCTCGCCCAAAAACTCGTCACGCCGGCCGAGCCGGCCGCCGCGGCGCCGCGTCCGGCCGGAAAGCCGGCGGCCGTCGCGGTGCCGTCGGAAAAGGCCCACGCGCCCGCGCTCGCGCTGCTGGCGATGCTGCAGCGCGAAGGGCGGCTGATCGATTTTCTGCAGGAGGACGTGGCCGCGTTTGCCGATGCCGACATCGGCGCCGCGGCGCGTGTCGTGCACGCGGGCTGCCGCAAGGCCCTCGCGCAGCACCTCACGCTCGAGCCCGTGCTCCGCGACGCGGAGGGGGCCGCGGTGACGGTGCCCGTGGGTTTCGATGCGCAGCGCATTCGGCTCACCGGCAACGTGGCCGGCCAGCCGCCGTATCGCGGCGCGCTGAAGCATCACGGGTGGGTGGCGAAGGATGTGCGGCTGCCCGTCGTCGCGGAAGCGCTCGACCCGCTCGTGCTGGCGCCAGCCGAGGTCGAGCTCTAGAGCGTGTTATGCCCTCTTCCGAACGCACCGCGCTACCTCGGGCAAGCGCAGCCCAAAAGTCCATAACACCCTCCAGCTGAATTTTCGATGTTCGATTCGCCGAAGCTCGCGTCAGTTCGTGCGGGCTGGAGGCGGAACGATTCCGAGATCGAAATTCGAAAATCTCCCGTCATGTCGCGTTTTTCCATCGGTATTGATCTTGGCACTACCAACTCGGCCGTCTCCTACTTCGACCTCGAGCGCGATCGTCCGCGCGGGGCCGGGCAGCTCATGCTCGGCATCCCCCAGGTGACGGCGCCCGGCACGGTCGAGGAGCGGCCCCTGCTGCCGTCCTTCCTCTACCTGCCCAATGCCGGGGAGTTTCCCGCCGGCGCCCTGTCGCTGCCGTGGGGCGGCGACGGCGACCGGGCCGTCGCGGGCGAATTCGCGAGGGCGCACGGCGGCAAAGTGCCGGCGCGCCTCGTCTCCTCGGCGAAGAGCTGGCTCTGCCACGCGGGCGTGGACCGCCAGGGCGGGATTCTCCCGTGGCAGGCGCCCGCCGATGTCGCGCGGGTGTCGCCCGTCGACGCGTCGCGCCACTATCTCGCGCACCTGCGCTCCGCCTGGGATCACCAGTTTCCGGATACGCCGTTCGCGGAGCAGGAGATCGTGCTCACGGTTCCAGCGTCGTTCGACGCGGCGGCCCGCGAGCTGACGCTCGCGGCGGCGCAGCAGGCCGGCCTCGGCCACGTGACGCTGCTCGAGGAGCCGCAGGCGGCGTTCTACGCCTGGACCGAGCAGCACGGGGAGAGCTTCCGCAAGCAGGTGCGGCCGGGGGACGTGATCCTCGTGGTCGATGTCGGCGGCGGCACGAGCGATTTTTCGCTCATCGCCGTCACCGATCAAGGCGGCGAAGTGCAGCTTACGCGCGTAGCGGTGGGCGACCACATCCTGCTCGGCGGCGACAATATGGACCTCGCGCTCGCCTACGCGGTGAGCCAGCGCCTCGCCGCCGGCGGGCGCAAGCTCGACGCGTGGCAGTTCAACGCCCTCACGCATTCATGCCGGCAGGCGAAGGAGGCGATGTTCGCCGACGCCGCGCTCGCGCAGTCGGCCGTCGTCATTCCCGGCCGCGGCTCGTCGCTGATCGGCGGCACGATCCGCACCGAGCTGACGCGCGCCGAGCTCGACCGCGTGCTGACCGACGGTTTCTTCCCGCTCGCCGAAATCAGCGACCTGCCGCAGACCGCCCGCCGCACCGGCCTCGCGCAGATGGCGCTGCCGTATGCGCAGGACGCCGGCATCACGCGCCACCTCGCGGCCTTCCTCACGCGTCAGGCCAAGTCGATTGCCGCCTCCCAACTCTCAACGCTCAACCCCCAGCTCTCGACTCGCACGTTTGTGCATCCGACGGCGGTGCTGTTCAACGGCGGCGTCTTCAAGGCCGGCGTGCTCAAGGACCGCGTGCTCGCGGTGGTCAACCGCTGGCTCGCGGCCGACGGCGCCCCGCCCGCGACGGAACTCGCCGGCGCCGAGCTCGACCTCGCGGTGGCCCGTGGCGCCGCTTACTACGGCTGGGCGCGGCATGGGCACGGCTTGCGTATCCGCGGCGGCACTGCACGCGCTTATTACGTCGGGGTGGAGACGGCGATGCCGGCCGTCCCCGGGATGGAGCCGCCGGTGAAAGCGCTGTGCGTGGCGCCCTTCGGGATGGAGGAGGGCACACAGGCCGATGTGCCGCCGCAGGAGTTCGGCCTGGTGGTCGGCGAGCCGACACGCTTCCGCTTCTTCTCGAGCTCGGTGCGCCGCGACGACACCGTCGGAGCGATGATCGATGACCCGGCCGACAGCGACGAATTCGAGGAGGTCGCCCCGATCGAGTCGACGCTCCCCGCGCACGACGGCGACGAGGGCCGGCTGATCCCCGTCAATCTCCAGGCGGCCGTGACCGAGCTCGGCACGCTCGAGCTGCGCTGCCTCGAAAAAGGCGGCACCGGCCGGTGGAAACTCGAACTGAACGTGCGGATGAAGGAGTGAAGGGAGTTGAGAGCTGAGAGTTGAGAGACGGAAAACAACCGGTTCGGTCCCTCAACTCTCAACTGGTTCGATCATGTCTTATCACATCGTCGGCATCGATCTTGGCACGAGCAACTGCGCGGTGGCCTCGGCGCGGCTCGAGGACGGCGCGCCGCCCGCAATCGCCGATTTTCCGATACCGCAGGTACAGCGCCCCGGCCAGATCGGCGCGCAGCCGCTCCTGCCGTCCTGCCTGTATTCACCGGGTGAACACGAGCTGCCGGCGGGCGCGGCGCAGCTGCCTTGGGGCGACTCGCCACCGCTGATTGTCGGCGAGTTTGCGCGCTGGCAGGGGGCGCGGGTGCCGGGTCGGCTCGTCGTCTCGGCGAAGAGCTGGCTGTGCCACGCGGGCGTCGACCGTTCGGCGCCGATCCTGCCTTGGGGCGCGCCCGCCGATGTGCCCCGGGTTTCGCCGACGGAGGCCTCGGCGCGCTTGCTGGGGCACATCGCGAACGCCTGGAATCACGCCCACCCGGACGCGCCGCTCGCGGAGCAGGAGGTGGTCATCACCGTGCCGGCGTCGTTCGACGAGGTTGCGCGGGCGCTGACGGTGAATGCGGCTCGTCAGGCGGGCCTCGAAAACTTCACGCTCGTGGAGGAGCCGCAGGCGGCCTTCTATGCGTTCACCTCCCGCCACGCCGACGATCTCGCGGCGGCGCTCGCGGGCGTGCGGCTTGTGCTCGTCGTTGACGTGGGCGGCGGCACGACCGATTTCACGTTGATCCAGGCCGGTGTTGGCGACGAGGGGCCGGTGTTGCGCCGTATCGCCGTCGGCGACCACCTCATGCTCGGTGGCGACAACATGGACGCGGCGCTCGCCCGGCGGGCCGAGGAACACCTCGTTGCCGCCGGCCGGAAGCTCGACGCGACGCAGTGGACGCAACTCGTGCAGGCGGCCCGCCACGCCAAGGAGGCGCTCTTGTCCGCCGGTGCGCCCGAGCGGCAGGCGATCGCCGTGGCCGGATCCGGCAGCCGGCTGATCGGCGGCACGCTCTCCACCGAACTCACGCGCGAGGAAGCCGAGCGCATCGTCGTCGAAGGCTTTTTTCCCGCGTGCGCCCCCGACGAGCCGCCGCGGCGCACCGCCCGGGTGGCGCTGCAGGAGCTGGGCCTCCCGTATGCGCAGGATCCGGCGGTGACGCGGCATCTCGCCGCGTTTCTGCGCAAGCACGCCGCGGCGGGTTTCGCGGCGCTGGGAAATTCGGTTGCGGGCGGGCCGCCCGCGCTCCCGGGGCTACCCCGGCCCGACGCGATCCTGCTCAACGGCGGCGTATTCAATTCTTCGCGACTGGCGGAGCGGCTGGTCGACGTCGTTTCCTCGTGGTGGCCGGAGCAGCCCCGCGTGCCGCTGCTCCGGCACGACTCGCTCGATCTCGCGGTCGCGCGCGGCGCGGCGCGGTACGGCCTCGTGCGCCGCGGACTCGGCCGGCGGATCGGCGGCGGCGCCGCCCAGGCGTTCTATGTGGGTCTCAACGCCGACGGCGTGCAGCGCGCGGTGTGCGTGATCCCGCGCGGGCAGGAGGAGGGACAGGCGGTCGACCTCGCGGGCCGCTCGTTCACGCTGACGGTCGACCGCCCGGTGCAGTTTCCGCTGTTTTCCACGACAGCCGACCGTGTGGATCGACCGGGCGACGTCGTGGAAATCGACGACACGTTTCGAGCGCTGCCCCCGCTGCACACGCTCTTTCGCGCCGCGCAGGCCCCGGGGCGGACGGCGACCGTGCCGGTGCACTTGCGCGCGACCTTGACCGAACTCGGAACGCTCGAGCTCTGGTGCGTTTCCGATGCAAGCGACGAGCGCTGGCGGCTCGAGTTCGAACTGCGCGGTGCGACGACGCGGACCTCGGCGACGGTGACGGAGTCGATGCCGGAGCGGTTTGGAGAAGTGCGCGCGCTGATCGAGCGCGTTTACGGCCGGACGCCGCAGGCGGTCGACCCGAAGGAGGTGAAGCAACTGCCGCAGACGCTCGAGGACGCACTCGGCCCGCGGGACAGCTGGAGCGTGCCGCTGCTGCGCGAAATGTGGAGCACCCTGATGGCCGGCGCCGCCAAACGCCGGCGCTCGCCGGTACACGAGCGGATTTTCTTCCGGCTCGCCGGCTATTCGCTGCGGCCGGGCTTTGGTTATCCGCTCGACGAGTGGCGCTGCGAGCAAACCTTCCGGCTCTTCGAGGAAGGCGTGAACGCCCACGCCGAGGCGTCGGTGTGGAACGAGTTCTGGATCCTGTGGCGGCGCATCGCCGGCGGGCTCACCGACGGGCAGCACCGGAAGCTGTGGGACTACCTGAGGCCGCACCTCGCCCGGCGGGTGCCGCCGCATCCCTCGAAAAACGCGCCGAAGCCGAAGGGCGTGCAGCCGGAGGGTTTCGATGAAATGGTGCGCACGGCCGCCTCGCTCGAGCACGTGGATCCGCGGGAAAAGGTTGTATTCGGAAACTGGATCGCGGCGCGCCTCAAGAGCCCGGCCCACCCGGCGTCCGGTCCGTGGGCCTGGGCACTTGGCCGGCTGGGCGCGCGTGCGCCGCTCTACGGCAGCAGCCACCAGACCGTGCCGCCGGAACAGGCCGCGGCCTGGCTGACACTTTTGCTCGAGACGGGTCTGCGCTCGATCGACGGGGCGCCGTTTGCCGCCGCCCAGCTCGCCCGCCTGACCGGCGACCGCGCGCGCGATCTCGATGGAGCACTGCGCGCGCGCGCCGTCGCCGCGCTCCGGGATGCGAGGGCACCTGAGCGCTGGGCGCAGCTCGTTACCGAGGTGGTGGTGCTCGAGGCGGCGGACGAGGCGCGGGCGTTGGGGGACACGCTGCCGCTGGGGCTGAAGCTGGCGTGAACGTGACGGCGCGCCGGACTCGCGCCGCGGTCACGGCCTTCGCTCCTCGGAGCGCGGCGGCTTGGGCGGTTGCGTGTGCGCCTCGACCTTGCGTTTGCTCTTCATGGTGGCGACGACGACGGCGAGGACGATGACCAGGCCGATGACGACGAGAATGGTTTCGATGCCCATGGCAGGGGGCGGGTTGGGTTGGGTTTGCGGCGCGACGCCGGGAAAGGTCTTCGTGTGAACGCTAGCCCACGGAAACCGGTTGCGACATCGGGGCCGGGGCTGAACGCGGCGTAGGCTCGCGGCCCCGGCCCCGCGCGCGCAGCTCGCCTTCGACGGTTCGGCGGGATGCCTCGTCCTACCGTCCCATGCCGTAGATGATCACCGCGGCGCGCGAGGTGCGTCGGGCGGGCGCTTTTGCCGTTTTCAGGAGCGAGCGCAGTTCCTCGGAACCGAGGTCGAGCACGATCCGGTTGTGACGGCGATCGTAACCGAGCGCGGAGAGCGGGGCGCGCACCAGATCGGCGCCCATGCCAAACACCCCGCCAACGGAGATGAAGACGGTCGACGTGGCGAACGCCTGGACGCGTTCATCGCCGGGCTGGTCATCCCGCTCGCGGTCGGTGGCCTCGCCGCCATCGTTTCGTTGCTCCTGCTGCTGGCGTCCGGTGTCGTCGCCCGGAGCGGGGGCGACGCCGGAGGCGGAGTAACCGTCCCGGTCGCTCTTCGCGAGGGCGTTTTTCAGCTCCTGGGGAACGACGCCGCCGAGGGCGATATCGACGATTTCTCCCAGGGCGTTGTTCTGCCGGTCATAAACGTCGCGCCCGATCAAGTCGTTCGCGGTGACGTGTTGATCCATGGTTGCCTCGGTCGTGTGGCGAACCGGCGGACTGGCGGCTCCCGCGGTGTCCGCCGTGGGTGGGGGCGCGCCGGTCGCCGCGGAGAGCACGAGCAGGAACAGAAAAGCGGTGGCGGGCGTAGTCATGATGCGAAATCTCCGGATTGGGGCTTGGGCGGTACCGTGCCGCGCGCGCGAACGCACAGCGTCGCGCGGGCTTCCGGCCGAGGGGGGCGATGCCCACAACCGCCGCGAACCGGCGCGGCCGGTAAGTCCGCCCGGGGCAGCAGACGAAGATACGCGCGCCGCGAAAGTTGCGCCATCGGGCCGGCAGCGTTTTTCCGGGCCGGGCTGCCGCCCCACGCCGCCCGATCGGCGGAGGGGCGCGGCCTCCCATAGCCGCCGCGCCTCGCGCCCCGATGCGCCCTGCCCGCGGTCCCGCTTCGCTATCCGATGACGTCCTGGAGGGCCGGATACGTGAAGCCCAGAAAATGCGCTGAGTTCAGTGCGAAGTGCGTGAGGATCGACGCCTCGATGCGTTGCGTGCGCTCGTAGGCCCAGCCGTAGCCGAGCCCGGCGACGGTCGCGAGGGCGACATACACCGCGCCGCCCGCAAAATGCGCCAGGCCGAAGAGTACCGCCGCTACGACGAGCGCCAGGGGACGGCCCCAGCGGGCTGGTTTCCAGGCGCGCCGCAATTGGGCCTGGATGAAGCCGCGGAACAGCGCCTCTTCGGCGACGCAGGTGAAGAGGAGATTCACGGCCAGCCAGAGCCAGGTCACCGCGGGAAACTTCGGGTCGGGCCGCACGTAGCCGATCGCGAGGGAGAGAACCAGGATCACTGCGATCAATCCGCCGGCGACGGGTGCGGTCGCCGCGAGCATCGACCGCCAGTCGGCGAGGCGGGCGATCCTTGCGTGGCACCAGCCGAGAACGAACAGCCCGATGAGCGTCTTGTCGTAGTTGAGATAGAGCGTGTAGGGAATGGCGTCCGGACTCAGGCGCAGCGCGGAGATCACCCGCGGATTCTGGAAGCCGGGCAGACGGTGGGCCATCAGTCCGGCCGCGAGCACGAGGATCACAGCGGCTGTCACCAGGAGTTGGTTACGCGAAGCCCGGGGCCGCGCGAACGCGTGGGCTGCGAACGCAAAGCTTCCGATCCACACCAGACCGAGCGGCTGCACAATTCCGGCGGTGAGCGCTGCGCCGAGGGACCCAACGAAGGGGAGGACCCAGAGGAAGCGTCGAAGGGCGGGGGAAGCGTCGCCGCCGCCGGTCCAAAGCGCCAGTACGGCGAGCGCGAGCAAGGTATAAGTGGCGATCACGGCGGCGGTGAATAGAAGGGCCCGCAGCGTTGGAGGCCGGAGCCGGCACGTCGAGCCGAACGCCGCGCACAAGGGAAACGCTCGCGCTGGCGGCGGAAAAGTGGGAGGTTCGTGTCCGACACCGCCGGGTTCGTTCGTCGTAGGGTTGTTGAACCATGATGACGATCCCGCAATTCCCGAACCATCGGGCCACAACCAAGTCACCCTTGCCAAGGAGAAGTGAGACATGAACCGAGTCCGCGTCCTGGTGGGCACCCGTAAGGGTGCGTTTATTCTCAACGCCGACGGCAAGCGAGACCGCTGGCAGGTCACCGGTCCGCTTTTTCCGGGCTGGGAGATCTATCACTTGAAAGGGTCGCCCGCGGATCCGAACCGCTTGTATGCGTCGCAGACGAGTGGCTGGGCCGGGCAGGTGATCCAGCGTTCGAACGACGGCGGTGGGACGTGGGAGCCCGTCGGCAACCTCTTCGCCTATCACGGACAGACCGGCACGCACCAGTGGTATGACGGGACGCAGCATCCGTGGGAGTTCAAGCGTGTCTGGCATCTCGAGCCGTCGCTGACCGATCCGGATGCCGTGTATGCGGGCGCCGAGGACGCGGCGTTGTTTCGCTCCACCGACGGCGGAAAAATCTGGCAGGAGTTTCCCGGTCTGCGGACCGCGAAGGGGCATCTGTGGCAGCCGGGGGCGGGCGGCATGTGCCTGCACACGATCGTGCAGGACCCGAGCCGGCCGGGGCGGATTTTCATCGCGATCTCAGCGGCGGGCGCGTTTCGAACCGATGACGGCGGCGAGACCTGGCGGGCGATCAACCGCGGGTTGGTTTCACCATGGGAGCTGCCCGATCGCGACGCGGAGGTTGGGCACTGCGTGCACCGGATCGCGCTGCATCCGAGCCGGCCGGAAGTGCTGTTCATGCAAAAGCACTGGGACGTGATGCGCAGCGACGATGCCGGCGAGAACTGGCGCGAGGTCAGCGGCAATCTGCCCTCCGATTTCGGCTTCCCGATCGAAGTCCACGCGCACGAACCCGAGACGATTTACGTCGTGCCGATCAAGAGCGATCAGGAGCATTTCCCGCCGGAGGGAAAATTGCGCGTCTACCGGAGTCGCACCGGGGGCAACGAATGGGAGGCGCTCACGAAGGGGCTGCCGCAGCGCGACTGTTACGTGAACGTGTTGCGTGACGCGATGGCGGTCGACGCGCTCGATCCATGCGGCGTGTATTTCGGCACGACGGGCGGGCAGGTGTATGCGTCGGCCGATGGGGGCGACAGTTGGAACGCGATCGTGCGGGATCTGCCCGCCGTGCTGTCGGTCGAAGTCCAGACGCTGCCATGATCCGCGTCGTGCTTCCGGGCTATCTGCGGTTGCTCGCCGGTATTGACGGCGAGGTGACGCTCGCGATCGACGGGCCGGTCACGCAGCGTGCGATCCTCGACGCGCTCGAGGCGCGTTATCCGATGCTTTCCGGGACGATTCGCGATCACGCCACGCAGCGACGTCGACCGCTGGTGCGCTTTTTCGCGTGCGAGGAGGATCTTTCGCACGCGCCGCCTGATGCACCGCTGCCGGAGGCGGTGGCCCGCGGCGCCGAGCCGTTTCTCATCGTGGGGGCGATGGCGGGCGGGTAGGGCCGGCTGAACTCGGCAGCCGGCCCGGAACAGTCGAACTTAGTTCGTGACGTCGAACGTCGTGCTGCGCTCGCGGATCGGCGTGTAGACCTTGTACCACTCCTTCTGCGCGTCGCTGTCGGTGTAGTCCTTCAGCGCCTGCTCGCTGGCGAACTCCATCACGATGACATTTTTGTGGTCGCCTTGGGCCTTGAGGGTCTTGGTCCAGACGCGCGTGATGCCCTTGTATTTGCCGGGCAAGGCGTGGGCGCCGTCGAGGGCGGCCTTGATCTGCTCGGGCGTCGTGCCGCTCTTCCAGGAAACGGTGACCACGTGGATCACGCTTTTGGGGGCGGTCTGGGCCGAGGCCGCGGCGGTGCCGACAGACAGCAGGGCGCCGATCATCATGAGGGTCGTAAGCAGCTTCTTCATAGGGTGTGCTCTTTTCGAGGAGGTGGGTGAAGCGGCGGTGCGAGGCGGTCATCGCCTGCATGCCGCACCGAGGTTTGCGTGTTTCTGCAGCTTGGTGTCAACCGCGGAGTCGTCGGGCTGTCCGTCCGGCGGGAAATCGATCGGGCACCCGCGTGACCCGCGGGATGTTTTCCGGCCTTGACCGAGGCCGGACGCGTCCCCGTTATGGCCCCTCGCACTCATCTCTGCCCGATGGTGTAATGGCAGCACAGGTGACTTTGACTCACCTAGTCATGGTTCGAATCCATGTCGGGCAGCCAAAATTGCTCGGCAACTTGGCTGAGGGATGTGGATGAGAACGGACTTCGACGACTGGAGCGAAGCGCAGCGAGATGGGACGCGCGAAGCGCGGTCGCGGATGAAGGCCCTTATGCGCCAGCTTTGCCCGTCGCGAGCTGCTGGATGCCGCCCTCGAAGGCGGCTACTATGAGCATCCCACTCCACGAAGGCCTTCAAGGCGTTCACCGGTCAGACGCCACCACGTTCCTTGGAAGGCGCTGATATTTTACAAGACGGAGGCGATTCGCGACGGGTAGAGTAGCGTCTATGGAAATCTTTACCGCCACTCTGCTGAGCGTTTTGGGCATCGCCGCCTTGCTTCTGCTACTCGCGTATCTTTTGCCGCGCGAATATGCCGTTACGGTGACCACGGAGATCCAGCAGCCCCAAGCGACTGTCTTCGATTATCTGCGCATGCTTCGCCATCAGCTGCAATACAGCGAGTGGTATAAAGTGGATCCGGGGTTGCGGCCCGTGATCCGCGGCGAGGATGGCACGGTGGGGGCGGTGATGCGCTGGGACAGCAGCAACAAGGACCTCGGTTCCGGCGAACAGGAAATCACCCACCTCGATCAAGAGCGTATCAATATTGAACTGCGCTTCCTTCGCCCTCTGGCGGGCATATGCCAGTTGCATAGTCACATCGAGCCCCTTGCCTCGGGGCGAACGCGGTATACCTGCACATTCCGGGCGTGTGCCCGTTTCCCCGTCAATTTGCCGGCTTATCTGATTGGCCGGAGATTCATCCGCAAAGCACAGCAGCGTAGTGTGGACAACGTGCGGGAAATATTGGAGGGACGCCGCCTGTCGGGTCGGGAAATTCAGCCTCAAGCGCAGCGAAGCGCATAACCCGAACCCACTCGAAATCGGGGCGGGCGGACGGCCTGTTTCCGGCAACGGGTAGCGGGGCCACCATCGATCGCGATTCCCAACTTTCCGTCAGCGGAAAACGGCTCCGCGACGTATGAGGTGGAAAGCAACGGGACGTTCCTCCGGTCGCCGCCCTCTGGCGAAACCGGGCGCCCGATGCATACTCTCCCTCCGAAAACACATCCCGATGAAGAACCACAACCTCATGCGCGCCCGCGTCGTTCACGTGGCCAATGGTCCCTTGCAGGACGATCTGCTGCCCCGCCCACAGGCCGGCCCGGGACAGGTCCTCGTGAAGATCCACGCCAGCAGCGTCAATCCGCTCGACTTGAAAATCCGGGCCGGGGCCGCGGCTCATGCCCGCCATCCCTTCCCGGCGGTGCTCGGCACCGATCTGGCCGGCGCGGTGCAGGCGGTCGGGTCCGGGGTGACGGCTTTCCAGCCGGGCGACGAGGTCTACGGCCTCACCGGTGGCGTCGGCGGGCTGCAGGGCTCGCTGGCCGAGTTTGCCGCGGTCGATGCCGACCTGCTGGCGTTGAAACCACGCAACCTGACGATGCGCGAGGCTGCGGCGCTCCCGCTCGTCGCGATCACCGCGTGGGAGGGGCTGGTCGATCGCGCCGCGGTCAAGACCGGACAGAAAGTCCTCGTGCACGGCGGCGCCGGCGGGTCGGCCATCTCGCGGTGCAACTGGCCAGGGCTCTGGGCGCCGAGGTCTTTGCCACCGTTTCCCCGGCGAAGCGCGGGATCGTCGAAGCCTTCGGAGCGACGCCGATCGACTATACGAACACCAGTGTCGAGCGCTACGTGGCCGAGTTCACCGGCGGTGAAGGTTTCGACATTATCTATGACACCTTGGGCGGCGCCACGCTCGACGCGTCCTTTGCCGCGGTGCGCACCTACGGCGGGCACGTCGTGAGCAGCCTGGGTTGGGGGACGCACAAGCTGGCCCCGCTTTCGTTTCGCGCCGCCACTTATTCCGGAGTCTTCACGCTTCTGCCGATGCTGACGGGCAAGGGCCGCGCGGAGCACGGGCGTATCCTTCGCGAAATTACGCGCCTCGCGGAAAATGGCCTGATCCGGCCCCTCGTCGACGAACGTCGCTTCACGCTGGAATCGGCGGAAGCGGCGCACGAGGCAATCCGCGCCGGCACCAGCCGGGGAAAGGTCGTGGTCGACATACCGTAGCGCGGTGCTTCAGCCCGCGCTCATTGCGTTCCCGACCGCGGGCACGAGGTGCCGCGCCACCTTGAACCGCCGCCGCGAACTTACCTTCGTTGCCGTCTGTGAAACTCAACTCAGGAATCCAGGATCACGCGAAAACGCGCGCAAAGGCCGGATGCGTCGTGCGCGTGGCGGGCGATGATCGCGTCGTATGAGATCGGCTCGACGACCCAGCCGCGCGCCGCATCGTAATATGCGAGATCGGCCACGGGCACCCGCAGCGTCACCGTGCGTGTTTCACCCGCGGCAAGCGACACGCGTGCGAACGCCTTCAGTTCCCGCGGAGGCCGTTCAACCTGCGAGCCGGGCGCGGATACATAGAGCTGCACGACATCGTCGCCGGCCACCGCTCCGGAGTTGGTGAGCTCGACGGTCGCCTCGAGCGTCTCGGATGCCGTGAGTTCTGTCTGGGTGAGCCGCAGATTGGCGTGCTTCCAGGTGGTGTAGCTCAGGCCGTGGCCAAAGGGAAACGCCGGCTCGACGCCGTCGCGCCCGAGTTTCCGATAACCATGCCAGAGGTCGTAGGTGATCTGGGTGGCGTCGCGGTCGAAGAACGGCAGGTGCTCGGCGCGTTTGGGAAACGTACACGGGAGGCGGCCGCCTGGATTCACGCGGCCGAGCAGCACGTCGGCGAGCGCGTGTCCGCCTTCCATGCCCGGATACCAAAGCACGAGAATCGCGGGGACGCGGTTGCGCCACGCCTCGGTGATCACGGCGCTGCCGACCATGAGCACGACGATCGTGCGCGGATTGGCGGCCGCGACGGTTTGAATCAAGAGCTCGTCGCGCGGATGCAGAGTCAGCCGCTGGCGGTCACCACCGGGCGAGAAGCCGCCCTGCTGGGCGCCCGTCCCCGGGAGGATGCGCTGGGCGATCGGCTCCTCCTCCGGCGTCGGCTTTGGAAACAGTTTCGCGAACATGGGGATCATGTCCGGCGGGATGAACTCGCCCTCGTCCTCGTGGGTGTAGCCGACGATCACGACGGCGGCGTCGGCGTTGCGCGCGGCTTGCGCGGCGCGGTCCGGATCGGCGCCGTCGTCGCAATGGATCGCGCCGGCACCGAGGGCTGCGCGAAGGCCCTCGAGCGGCGTCACAACGTAATCGGGCTGGGTGTTGCTCGATCCGCCGTCGCCGGTGTTGGGCGTCGACGCGAGCCGGCCGATGACGGCGAGTGTTCGCACGCCGGTGAGCGGCAGGGTGGCATTTTCGTTTTTCAGCAACACGATGCTCTTCTGCGCGGCCTCGCGGGCGAGTTGCCTGTGCACCGCACAGCCGACGATGTCCGGCGTGTAGTCGGCGGGATTGCGGCCTTGGGCAAAGCGCACCTGCTGGCGCAGGATCCGCAGGGCGGCGTCGTCGAGGCGCGACAGCGGCACCTCGCCGCGCTGCACGAGTGCTGTCAGTTGTCCCTGAAAGTGCATGCGGAACGGCATCTCGATGTCCTGCCCGGCGAGCGCGGCCTTCAGGGCGTCGCGCATCCCGAAGATGAAGTCGGTGATCACGAAGCCCTCGAAGCCCCACTGCTCCTTCAGGATGTCGGTGAGCAGGGCGCGATTCTGGCCGCACCACTCGCCATTGACGCTATTGTAGGCGCTCATCACCGACGCGACGCCCGCCTCGACCACCGTCCGGAAGTGCGCCAGGTACACTTCGTGCAGCGCGCGCGGGTCGATGGTGACGTCGGCCTTGAACCGCGCGTTTTCCATCGAATTGAGCGCGTAGTGCTTCACGCAGGCCATCACGTGCCGTTGCACACCGCGCGTGAGCGCCGCGCCCAACGCGCCGAGGTGGCGCGGGTCTTCGCCGTAGGTTTCCTGCGCCCGACCCCACGCCGGGTGCCGGAGCAGATTGATGCAGACGCCGCCGAAAAAGTTGCCGCCGAGGGCGCGCAACTCCCTGCCGATCGCGTCGCCGACGCGTTCCTCGAGCGCCGGATCCCAGGCCGCGCCGCGCGCCATCGACACGGGAAAGGTCGTGGCGCCTTTCATGATGATGCCGCGAGGCCCGTCGACGAAACGCACGCCGGGGATGCCGAGGCGCGGCACTGCGCCAGCCACCCACGGCCGGCTGCCGTACCCGCCCGGCGCCATCATCTCGGCCAGACCCGGCCAGAACGGCGTGTCGCCGTCCATCAAGCCGAGTTTTTCCTCAAGCGTGAGGCGGCCGAGCAGTTCGCGGGCGCGAGTGTCGATCTGGGCGGGGGTGAGGGCGGCGGCGGTCTCGAGCGCGCCGAACGCGGCGTTCGCGAAAGAGGGCGGGGGGGCGGGAAGCGACGACGGGAGCGAAGGCATGATCACGTGTATCGGAGATTTGGTGACAAAGGGGAGCGGGCAGCCCCCGTGGGCGCGGGAAGGCGGGCTCCGTTCCGGCGCGCAAGAGGCGGCGGGGAAACCCAGTGATCGCCGGCGCTCCTGCCGGTGCCAACCGCGGCCCTGCGATAACAATAGATTATCGGGGATAGGAAACCGCAATTTCCCCGAAGCCGTTCGACGGGTGTAGACTCCGCGGATGGAGACGGCACGCACCCGCCATTTTCGTTCCGGCGTCACTTTCACCGCGCTGCTCGCGGTCGTTGCGCTGGTGCTCGCGCGCCTGCCGGTCCTCAGCCACCTCGGCGGGTTGGTGATCGCGCTGCTCCTGGGGCTCGCGTGGCGGGCTTTCAATCATGTGCCGCCGGAGCAGCACGTGGGCATCGGGTTTTCGGCCAAGCGGCTCCTGCGGCTTGGCGTCGTCCTGCTCGGCGTGCGGCTCAATCTCGATCTCGTGCTCCACGCCGGTCTCAGGATTCTGGTTCTGGATGCGACGGTGATCACGGCGGGCCTGCTGGGGATCACCTGGCTGGGGCGGCGCCTCGGGCTGGATCCGGTGCTCGCCTGCCTGATCGCGGTCGACAGTTCGATCTGCGGGGGCTCGGCCGTGGCGGCCGCGGCGCCCGCGCTGCGGGCGAAGGAGGACGACATCGCGCTGGTGATTCCGCTGTGCAGTCTCATCGGCACCGCGGCCATGCTGGCGTTCACCTGCGTGCAGCATCAGTGGCCGGTCACGCCGGCGCACTACGGGATGGTCGTCGGAGCAACCTTGCATGAGGTCGCGCAAGTCATGGCGGCGGTGGCGCCGTTTCCCGACGCGGCTGAGATCGGGACGGTGGCGAAGCTCACCCGCGTGATGTTTCTCGTGCCGGCGGTGGCGGTGCTGAGCTGGTTCTTTGCGCGGCGCGCGGTTGCGTCCGACACGGCGAGAGGGGACGCGGCCCAACCGCGGACGGTGCCGAAGCCGTGGTTCGTCGCCGGCTTTCTTGCGGTGGCGGCGGCCAACACCCTTGCGCTGCATTTCCTGCCTGCGTTTCGAGCGGAGATCGCCGACGTGAACCGGGTGATGCTGGACGTGGCGAACTTCCTGATGGCGATGGCGATGGCGGGCATGGGTCTGCAGGTGGACTTTGCGCGGCTGCGCGCCAACGGGGTTCGCGCCGTCGCGACGGCGGTCCTTGGCTGGGGCGTATTGCTCGCGCTGGCGGCGGGAGAGATCTGGCTGCTGGAGGCGAGCTCTTGAAATCGGAAACTCGAAATCCGAAGTCCGAAAGAAAACGGCCGAAGCCCGAATCACGAAGACCGAAAGAAGTTCGAGGTTACGACGTTCGAAGATTTCACGCTTCGGATTTCGAATTTCGGATTTCCCCGCCTGGGGCTTTTTCTGTTCCGCCGGGTTACGGGAAAACACCGAATCTCCTGCGTACGAACCGCGCCGCTTGGCGTCCGTCCCGGCGTCGGGCATAACCGGGCGCATGCTCGATTATCGGCTCCAGGTGTTTCGCGAGGTCGCGGAGAAGCTCAACTTCACCCGCGCGGCGGAGTCGCTGCACATCTCGCAGCCGGCGGTGACGCAGCACATCAAAGTGATCGAGGCACATTACGGCACCCCGCTGTTCCGCCGCGCGGCCGGCGGGATCACGCTCACCCCGGCGGGCCGCGTTCTGCTCGCCGCGACGGAACGCATGGCCGCGCTCGTGCACGAAACGGAAGCCGCGCTGCGCGACGGCCAAGTGCAGCTCACCGGGCCCTTGCGTATCGGCGCAAGCACGACCATCGCGCAGTATTTTCTGCCGGGTTTGATCGCCCGGTTCCGGCAGCAGCACCGCTCGGTCGAGCTGACCCTGCGCATCGGCAACACGCGCGAAGTGGCCGAGGGCGTCCGGGCGGCGCGGCTCGACCTGGGGCTGGTCGAGGGACCGGGCGAACGCCGCGACCTGCGTGCGGTGCCTTTTTATGACGACGAGATCGTATGTGTGACGGCGCCGGGGCACCCGCTCGCGCGCCGGGAGCACGTTCGCCCGGCCGACCTCGCGACCGTGCCATTCGTACTGCGCGAGCCCGGCTCCGGCACCCGCGATGTGGTGGAGCGCGCCCTGAAACAGGCCGGCCTGCGGCCCGCGGCGCTCACCCTCCTGCTCGAAACGGAAAGCAGCGAGGCAATCAAGGGTCTGGTCGCGGCGGGCGATGCGGCGGCCTTCCTTTCGCGCCTCGCCATTGGCTCCGAACTCGCACTCAAACGCCTCGTCGTCGTGCCGGTGGAGGGGCTGCGTGTGCGCCGAAAGTTTTTCTTTCTGTTCTCGCAAGGCCCGATACCGGCCGGCGCGGCCGGCGCCTTCATGGATTTCATTTCGTCGACGGCGACGAGCGTGTAAGCAACGTTGCCTGACGGCGCTCGCCGGGGGTGGCGCGGGTGCGTGCGTCGACCCTGTACGGGATTTGAGAAATGGTCATTAAAGTGGCTGCCGCTCTCCGAGCGGCAGTCTCTGCGTTCGAACTCCCTGGTCGGTAACGGAGGCCGCTGAAGCGGCCCGCTTGGAGATCGAGCCCAACCAGGCAGCGAAGTTCATGACCGCCCTAGGAAACGGCATTCGATGTCGCCCGCACAGGGCCGCAAGACGATCCGTGGTTTTTTTGCGGGGCGAGTGCGGCCTTGCGCCGGCGGGAATGGGGCTGTTTGTTGCCCACCGTTACCCGCTGCCTGCGTCGCCCGTGATGCGTCACCCTTTGTTTTCAGACCACCGCCGGAGCCCTATGGCGCGATCGCCCGTCACGCCGGGCCCACGATCCCGGACGGTTCCGGGAGCGGGCCGCGGCGGGGCGGCTGCCGAGCGTTTTTCGCCGATGGCCCTGCGCGCGCGGAGCTTCCGCCGTCACCGGCTCGCGGTCGTCTCGCTGTATCTCCTCGCCGTCCTCTACACGCTGGCGATCGGCGCCGAGTTTTTCGCGCCTTACACGCGGCAATGGCGCAGCCTTGACCACACCTACGCGCCACCACAACTCCCGCGCTTCTCGCTCGCGCACGGACTGCACGTGCTGGCGATGAAGCGCTTCGTCGATCCGGTCACGTTCGCGAAGAGCTATGTTGAGGATCCCGCGACGGTCGTGCCCCTTGGCTTCTTTGTGCGCGGGGAGGCGTATTCGTTCTGGGGGCTGTTCACGTGGGACCGGCATTTTTTCGGCGTGAAAGATCCGCAGGCGCGGGCCAGCGGCGCGGTGCCGACCTTCTTTTTCCTCGGTGCGGGCAAGTTCGGAGAGGACATCTTCAGCCGGCTGGTCTACGGCGCGCGCATTTCGCTATCGGTCGGCCTGGTGGCGATCGCGGTGACCTTCGTGCTGGGCGTGACGCTTGGCGGACTCTCGGGCTATGCGGGCGGTCGCACGGACAACGTCATTCAACGCGTGATCGAAATCGTGAACGCTTTTCCGCACCTACCGTTGTGGCTGGCGCTCAGCGCCGTGCTGCCGTCCGACTGGTCGGCGCTGGCGGTGTATTTTGCGATCACGGTGGTGCTTTCGCTCCTGAGCTGGACGGGGCTCGCCCGCGTGGTTCGCGGCAAGATCCTCGCGCTGCGCGAAGAAGAATATGCGGTCGCGGCGCGGCTGCTGGGCGCGTCTCATGCGCGGGTGCTGTTCCGGCATCTGCTGCCGGGCTTTTCGAGTCACATCATCGTGGTGCTGACGATGAGCGTGCCGGCGATGATCCTCGGTGAGACCTCGCTGTCGTTCCTCGGCCTTGGCCTGAGGCCGCCCATCGTCAGCTGGGGCGTCATGCTGCAGGAGTGCATGAGCGTGCAGACGGTGGTGAATTACCCGTGGCTGCTCATGCCCGTGGTATTTATCGTCGTGACGGTACTGGCTTTCAACTTTCTCGGTGATGGTCTTCGTGACGCCATCGATCCACATGCTGCCCACCGCATCTGATTCCAGCGCCGACTCGATCCTTGAGGTGATCGATCTGCATACGCACTTCGAGACGGAGGACGGCATCCTGCCGGCGGTGGACGGCGTGACGTTTTCAATCCGGCGCGGACGCACGCTGGCGTTGGTGGGCGAGTCGGGCTGCGGCAAGTCAGTCACGGGCTACTCGCTCCTGCAGCTTGTCCAGCCGCCCGGACGGATCGTGCGGGGCAAAATCCTGCTGCGCTCGCGCCTCGCGGGCGAGATCGACATCGCGCAGCTTCGGGAACACGACGACCGGCTCTACCACGTGCGCGGCGGTCTCGTGAGCATGATCTTCCAGGAGCCGATGTCCGCGCTGTCGCCCGTGCACACGGTCGGCGACCAGATTTCCGAGGCCATCCTGCTGCACCAGGACGTGACCCCGCGGGAGGCCCGGCGACGCGCCGTCGAGATGCTCGGGCGGGCCGGTGTATCCGCTCCGGAACGACGCTACGACCAGTACCCGCACGAACTCTCCGGAGGCATGCGCCAGCGCGTGGTGATCGCGATGGCGCTCGTGTGCAACCCCGAGCTCCTCATCGCCGATGAGCCAACGACCGCCCTCGACGT
This sequence comes from Opitutaceae bacterium, assembly GCA_036406235.1. Lineage (GTDB taxonomy): Bacteria > Verrucomicrobiota > Verrucomicrobiia > Opitutales > Opitutaceae > DASWVO01. The sequence goes on along the minus strand of DASWVO010000185.1, from coordinate 6,912 downwards.
GACGATCCAGGCGCAGATCCTGCAGCTCATCAAGACCCTCCAGCGCGACATCGGCTGCTCGGTGCTGTTGATCACGCACGACCTGGGTGTTGTGGCGCAGATGGCCGACGACGTGGCGGTGATGTACCTTGGGCGGATCGTGGAGTCGGGACCGGTGAGAGACGTCCTCAAGCATCCACGGCACCCCTACACGCAGGGCTTGTTGCGTTCGCTGCCGTCGGTCAATCACGGCCCGCGGCTTGCCTCCATCCCCGGCAGCGTGCCGTCGCTGACGGCGATTCCAACCGGCTGCCCATTCCATCCCCGCTGCGTTCATGCGGTGGCGGGAGTGTGCGATACCGGCGCAGCGCCGGAATTGCGCTCCGTCGATGGCCCGGGGCATCACGTAGCCTGTGGTCGGGCCGAAGCGATCGCCCCGAATGCCGAAAGCTGGGCCCGGGCTGCCGGCGAGTGACTTCCATCATGCTGACCGCCAGCCCAGACTCGGTATCGATCGCGCCGCCCGCTGCGGCGGGGCGCGCGCCGCTCGTGGAGCCGCTGCTTTCGGTCCGTGGTCTGAGCAAACAGTTTCCCATGCGCTCGCGTGGATTTCTGCGAAAGGTGCTGGGTGTGGTCCGCGCTGTCGACGCGGTGAGCTTCGACATCCGGCCGGGCGAGGCGCTCGCGCTCGTGGGCGAGTCGGGCTCCGGCAAGACGACCACGGCGCGTTGCATCCTGCGAGCCATCGAGCCGACCGCCGGCGAGGTGTTGTTTCAAACGCGTGCCGGCGGCGTGGTGGATCTCGCGCGGCTGCCGGCGCGGGCGCTGAAGCCGCTGCGCCGGGAGGTTCAGATGATCTTCCAGGATCCGGTGTCGTCGCTCAATCCCCACATGACGGTCGGCGAAATCGTCGGCGAGCCGCTCGTCATCCACCGCCTCGGCACGAAAGGCGAGCGCGAGGAGCGGGTGGTGGACATTTTGAAAAAGGTCGGGCTCGATCCCGACCACCGCACGCGTTATCCGCAGGCGTTTTCCGGAGGGCAACGGCAGCGCATCGGCATCGCGCGGGCGCTGATCATGCGCCCCTCGCTCATTGTCGCCGACGAACCGGTGTCGGCCCTCGACGTGTCGGTGCAGGCCCAGGTCCTGAACCTCCTCAAGGACCTGCAGGAGGAGTTAAAACTCACATATTTGTTCGTGGCCCACAACCTCGACGTTGTCCGTCATTTTTGCGATCGCGTGGCGGTGATGTATGCCGGGCGGATCGTCGAGGTGGCGCCGGCGCGGCAACTTTTCACGCATCCACTTCATCCCTACACGCAGGCGCTGCTGCATGCGGTGCCGCTGCCGGACCCGGACCGGAAAATGCAGTTCGACCTGCCGGGCGAGGTGGCCGATCCGAGTTGCCCGCCGTCCGGTTGCGCGTTTCATCCGCGCTGCCCACGCCGCTTCTCCCTCTGCAAGCAGCAACGACCCACGCTTAGCGACGCCACGGGCGATGGCCGCTGCGTCGCGTGTCATCTGCACCCGGCGAAGTAATCAACTCGGTTCGCCGATGGGGCGGAAACGTCGCGAGGCGGGGCTGGCGTCCGCCGTCTGACTGTGATTGCTTCCGTTTGTCGTCCCCTGGTGGGCGGTGGACGACGCAGGCGCCATGCAGACGGACAACCACCTCAAACACGATATCACGGTGAGAGTGGGATGCAGTCTGGTCTATGAGACCAGTCAGTGTGTGCCGCTGTTGCTCAACGTGAGGCCGAGGCTCGACCCGCGGCAGACCCTGCGGGAGGAGAAACTTGTGCTGGGAGAGGATCTTCCGTCGGAGGAATTCGAAGACAGCCATGGCAACATTGTCCTCCGCCTGATGCTGCTGCCCGGGCGCAGCGAGATCCGCCACGACGCCCTCGTGGGCGTGCCATCGGTGCCGGATAACGATGAATTGCCGCCAGAGCCGCCGGTTTCGCTCTCGCAGCTACCGCAGGCGCTGCTTCGGTACACACTGCCAAGCCGCTACTGCGACTCGGACAAGCTCATCGGTTTCGCGTGGGAAAAATTCGGAGCCTGCGAGCCGGGGCTGCCGCGGGTCCAGGCGGTCTGCGACTGGTTGCATCAGAATATTGAATACCGCTTTGGGTCGGGGAGATTCGATCTTTCCGCGTGGGACGTGCTGGGGCGCGGTTACGGCGTCTGTCGGGACTTCGCCCACCTGACGGTCTCCCTCTGTCGCGCGCTCAACCTGCCGGCCCGTTACGTGACGGGGCATCTGCCCGACATCGCCTACGAAGACCCGGGCTCGCCGATGGACTTTCATGCCTACAGTGAGGTCTACGTAGGCGGAAACTGGTTTACCTACGACGCACGCTACAACGTGCCCCGCATCGGCCGGGTGAAAGTCTCGTGCGGGCTCGATGCGGTGGACGGCGCCTTTGCCACAATCTACGGGCCCGCGAGCCTCACCTATTTTGAGGTATGGGCCTACCAAGTGCGGGCCGGTGAGGTTTCGGTCGGCGATCCAATCGATCTTTCCAAACGTCTGGACGGAACGGTGGAATTCAAACGCGGCGGCGCGGAGAACTGACGCCCTCTTACGAGACGCGGGCCAATTTCGGTTCGGTTCCGGTTCCGTTCGCTCCGTTGAGGACAAACGGACCGTAGAGCGCGGCCTGCGCGGGCGGGAAGCGGCCACGGATGTATACCGAGTCGTCGCGTTGCTCTTCCTCCTGCACGTGACCGATGGCGTGGAGCTTGGCCACGACGTCGTAACGACTGTGCGGGATGAGGAGCTCCGTGGCGCCAAACGCGTCGGCGATCAGCTCGATGCAGCGGTCCTCGAGCGTCTTGAGGTGCTCGCCCGTGCGGGCGGAGAGGAAGATGGCGTCGGGGGCGAGGTGGCGCGCGTGCTGCAGCTGTTCGGGCGTGGCGGCGTCGATCTTGTTGAAGACGGTGAGGATCCGCTTGTCGTCGGCGCCGAGCTCGCGGAGCACGCCGAGGGTCGTGGCGTGGTGGGCCTCGAGGTTGGGCGCGGTCACGTCGAGCACGTGTATCAGGAAATCGGCGACAACGGCCTCCTCGAGCGTCGCCTTGAACGCCTCGACGAGGCGGTGCGGCAGGCGACGGATGAAGCCGACGGTGTCGGTGACGAGCAGCTTCTGGTTGCCGCGCAGGAGGAGCTGGCGGGTGGTCGGGTCGAGCGTCGCAAAGAGCTTGTCCTCGGCGAGGACGGTGGCGCCCGTGAGGGCGTTGAGAAGGGAGGATTTGCCGGCGTTGGTGTAGCCGACGATGGCGGCGGTCGGTACGGGCACGCGCTGGCGCTTGCGGCGCTGCACGTCGCGCTGCTTGCGCACGTTGACCAGCTCGGCCTTCAGGTGCGTGATGCGGTCGCGGACGATGCGGCGGTCCTGCTCGAGCTGGGTTTCGCCTTCACCGCCGAGGGCGCCCTTGCCGCGCTGGCGGGAAAGATGGGTCCACGCACGGGTGAGGCGGGGCAGCGAGTACTCCATGCGCGCGAGGGCGACCTGGAGCACGGCTTCGCGCGTGTGCGCGCGATCGGCGAAGATATCGAGAATCACCTCTTCACGGTCGATCACCGCGAGACCGGACATTTCCTCCCAGTTGCGCTGTTGCGCGGGGGTGAGCGATTCGTCGATCACGATCAGGTCGGCGCCGTCGGCCTTGGCCTGCTCGATCAGTTCCTGGGTCTTGCCGCTGCCAAGCAACGTCGCGGGCACGGGCTCACGCAGGTTCACGAGGACCGAACGCACCACGCTGATGCGGAGGTTCTCGACGAGTTCCTCGAGCTCGGCCAGCAACTCCGCGCCTTCGCCGGGTGCCATCCTGGGTGTCTGCACGCCAATGAGAAAGGCGCGCTCGCAGCGTTTGGAATCGAGGGTGGGTGTGTTGTCGAGAAAGTCGGCCACGTAGAGGTTTGAGGACCTATCCATACCCAACCGTCGTCTGGAGTCAATGAGGCCGCCGTGGGGCGATTCGCAAACGTGGATCGGTCCTGAAGCCCGACGTGCCATCGGCACAGGCCGGCTTACCGAAATCGCTCGCCGATCAGGCAAGGGAAGGTTTCCTGACAGGCTGCAATGAGACCGTGCCCGTTTCTCCAGCTGGGTATGATTGCGCTGTGCCTCGGCTCACTCGCGGTTGCGGCGCCGAAACCGCCGTTTCGTCACGAGGCGATGAACGTGAGCGACGGCTGCTTTGTGGAATCGGTGGCGTTTTACGACGATTTCCGGGAGCGAATGGGCGGCGAGGCGGCGTGGGTGCGCGTGTTGCAATGGGGTGCGCGTGAGAACGACGAGGTCGTGGCCGGCCACGCCGTGGCCGTATACGAATGGCAGGGCCAGTTGTGGGCGTGGGACATCAACTACGGTCTCATCCCGCTCACGGCGGAGCCGGCGCAGCGGGAGGACGCGGCGGTCGTCGCGGCGCCGGTGCTGGCGAAGTACCCGCGGATCACCGCTCGGTATCCACTTTTTCGGCACGACTTCCCGCAGACGCCCGATGCCGCGTCACCCGGGGAGATCGTAAGTGCGTCGCCGGAGGAGCGGCCCTTGCGCGACGCGTCGCGCGTGGCGGCGCGGCTGGCGAAGCACCGTCCGGTCAAGCTCGTGCGGTTCCCGATTGCGAAAGACGGCGCGACGATGGAGTCGGCCGCGTGTGCCTTCGTTTTTCACGGCCGGCTGTGCATCTATTTCCCCGGCTACGGCACGGTGCCGTTTCGGGCGCGGGCACTGAACGTGCACAACCTGCGTCAGCTGCAGGAGTGCATCCGGCGCGTGCACCCGGGCGTGGGGGCGTTGACGGCGTTGTAGGTTGGGCCGGTCTGCGACCGGCCGTGGCGCGGGGCTTCAGCCCGCGCCCGTTGCGCTCGCGGGCGCGAGCAGCACCGCGCTACCCTCGGAGTCTTACCGCAGTTTCGCGAACGACGCCTTGAGCAGGTCGAGATCGCCCGCGGCTTTGGCGCGTTCGCGCGCTTTCGCGACCAGGCCAGCCTCGAGAGTGTTTTTCGTCGGGCGCTTGATCTCGAGAAACACGCCGAACACGCCGGGCCAGGGCTGCGACGCGAGCCGGTAGGCCGCCATCTCGTCGGTCACGTCGTGCCGCGACGCGTCCTCCGGCGTGCCGTCGTGCTTCTTTTCCTCGATGAGGGGAAACGCGCCGCCCTTGCGCGGATTGGCGGCATCAAACGCGCCCGGATAAAACTCCACGCACTCGGAAAGAATTTCGACCACCGAAAACCCGTCGTGCTTCGCCGCGCGCACCATCATGTCGACCATGTGGTTGACCTGGGTGGCGTGGCTGCGCGCGACAAACGTCGCGCCGCTGTTCACGAGCTTGCGCATCGGGTTCACCGGCTGGTCGATCGCGCCGGTCGGGTCGGTCTTGGTCTTGAAGCCGATCGGCGAGGTGGGCGAGGTCTGCTTCTTGGTGAGACCGTAGACACTGTTGTCCATGATGACGTAGGTCATGCGGACGTTCTTGCGCGCGACGTGCTCCAGGTGGTTGCCGCCGATGGAAAACCCGTCGCCATCGCCGCCGAAGACGAAGACGTGCAGGTCGTCGCGGCCGAGGCTGATGCCGGCGGCGAACGGCACGGAGCGGCCGTGGATGAAGTGGCCACCGTGGCTGTTGACGAAATACGGGAAGCGCGACGAGCAGCCGATGCCGGCCATCGTCACGATCTTCTCGTGCGGGTAGTTGAGTTTTTCGAGCGCGCGATAGAACGACGCGAGCACCGCGAAATCGCCGCAGCCGGGGCACCACGTCGGGTGGTCGGCGGTGAGGACTTTTTTGGTGAGCGGCGCCCGTTCGGCGGTGGGTGCGGGAGCGGGCGAAGCGGTTGGGGCGGGGACAGCGGACATGGGGAAATATTTTCGATTTTCGAATTTAGATCTTCGATTTGGGGGCGGCGATTGCAGGGCCGGCCTTACAGGAGATCACGTTGTCTGCGGATGCATCGAGTAGTTGGAGCCGGCGTCGCCCTTGAGTCGGTTCACGCCCTCGACGATCTCGCGGATCTTGAACGTGAGGCCGTCGGTCTTGGTGATGCTGCGGATCGCCGGGTTGGCGTAGCGCGCGCGCAGCAGCGTGGCGAGCTGCCCGCAGCCGTAGAGGCCCTCGTCATTCATCTCGACGACGAAGATCTGCCGGTACCGGGCGAAGACGCGCTCGAGCTCCGGCGGCAGCGGGTGCAGGTGACGCAGGTGCAGGTGGCCAACCTTGTTGCCGGCGGCCCGCACGCGGTTGACCGCTTCGCGGACCGGGCCGTAGGTGGAGCCCCAGCCGATGAGCAGGATGTCCCCTTCCTCGTCCCCATGCAGCTCGGGCTTGGGCAGCGATTCGCCGAGGCGTTTCAGCTTCTCGCGGCGCTTCGCGGTCATCTTCATGTGCAGCGCCGGATTGGCCGTGGGGTGGCCAAGCTCGTCATGTTCGAGTCCCGACACCGTCGGATAAACTCCGGTGGCGATCCGGGCGCCGGGCGGCGCGTGCCGCGTGAGCCGGTCGAGCGGGTAGGGCTTGAAATCGGTGCCGCGCTCCGTGAGGTCGGGCTTCGGGTCGACCATCAGTTTGTCGAGTTCGGGTTCGTCGAAGGCCTCGATGCGCGTCGCGAGCGACTGGTCGGTGAGGATGATCACCGGCGTGCTGTACGTGCGCGCGATCCGGCCGGCCTCGAGGGCGATGTAGAAGCAATCCTCGACGTTTTTCGGCGCGAGGACGACGCGCGGGGCGTCGCCGTGCGAGCCGTAGATCGCCTGAAGCAGGTCGCTTTGCTCGACGTTGGTGGGCATGCCGGTGGAAGGGCCGCCGCGCTGCACGTTGATCACGATGAGCGGCATCTCGGCCATGACGGCCCAGCCGAGCGCCTCGGCCTTGAGCGAGAGTCCGGGGCCCGAGCTGCCGGTCACGGCGAGGTGGCCGGAGTAG
>DASWVO010000184.1:0-4852 GCA_036406235.1 Opitutaceae bacterium | reverse complement strand
AATCCGCTCACGCGGCGGGCGCCCGCACGCTGCTCTGCACCGTGCTCACCAACCAGCGCGACTTCGCGCCGTTCCTGTCCCGCCATCGCGCCGGCCTCGCCCCCGGCGATCTCGCGCGCTGGGAGACCCACCTCGCCGCCGCCCGCGAAGCCGAACGCGCGCGCGATCCGGCCGCCGCCGAGGCGGCGTATCGGGCCGCGCTGGCGCTCGACGACGAGCACGCCGAACTCGTTTTCCGCTTCGGCCGCTTTCTGCTCCAGGCGGGACGACGCCAGGAAGCGCAGGCTTTCCTGCAGCGCGCGCTGAACCTCGATACCTTGCGATTTCGGGCGGACGGCTCGCTCAACAAGGTCATCCGCGATCTTCGCACCGGGCGTTCGGCCGGCGCGGAGGTGCTCGACCTCGCCTCCACGCTCGCCTTGCGCAGCCCAGGCGGCGTCGTGGGCGACGATCTGCTGTACGAACACGTGCACCTCACGCTGCGCGGGACCTACGAGGTCGCACGCGAGATCTTCACCCACGTGTCCGCCGACCTCGCACGCCGCGAGCTGATCTCCGACACGTTTGCGGAGCCTTTCGCCTACGACGCAGCCCGCTTGCGACTCGGCTATACGGTGCATGAACAGGCGATGATCGCCCTCGAGTTGCTCAACCGCTTCCGTTCTCCGCCGTTTACCGGCCAGGCCGACCATGCGCTCCGACTGCGCACCTGGGAGCAGCGCGCGCAGCAGGCGAACGAGCTGCTCGACCGGCCCGAAGCCCGGCCCGCCCTCCGCGAGCTGTATCAGCAGGCCCTCGCCGCCGCACCCGACGACTGGGTGCTCGCCCGCAACGCCGGCGCCATGCTCGTCGCCCGCGGCGCACCCGCCGACGCCCTACCCTTGCTGCAGCGGGCCGACGCGTGGATCGGCCATGACGTCGACACGCTCGTCGCCCTCGGCTGGGCGCAACGTGCGCTCGGCAACGACTCCGCCGCGCACGCCACCTTTGCGCGCGCCCGCGCGCTCGAGCCCCGCTATCCGAATCTGCCTCCGTACGAAGGCGGAGAATAGGCCCGCCCGGCGGGCGCATCCCACGCGGCGCACGCCGCACGCCGGCGCCAGCGCGCTGCGTTACGGCCGCTCAGCCGGAGCTCTCGCCGCCTCTGTCGTATCCACCGCGATACGTCATTGCCAGGCATTGTCGCATAAGCCCGTTGTGATTTGGGCATAAGCTCAGGCAATTTCTCAGTCCGCCTATCTCAATGACGGGTGTAGTGTTCCGATCATTACAGGCCAACGAACTTACGGTCGAAGAATACAGCCGGCTCCGCACGGGTCTCCGGCAACGGCGAACCGGCGGAACAGCGGTTGCTTCGCTCCGCGTCAACTCAACGCCAATCGGCACCGTATGCATCACCTCATGACCCGTCCGGCTCGACTCGTCGGCTTGCTGCTCTCGCTCGCCGCCCTCGGCGCGTTCACCACGCTGCCCGCGCAGGAAGTCTCCTCGAATTCCGTGGAAGACCTGACCGAGCTTTCGCTCGAGGAACTCCTCAACACCAGCGTATCCACGGCGTCCAAGTCCGCCGAGAAGCAATCGGACGCCGCCGGCATCATCTCCGTGCTCACCTCGGACGAGCTGCGCCGCTTCGGCGGCATCACGCTGCGCGACATTCTCGAACGCGTGCCCGGCCTGATCGGCACGTCGGTTTACATGACGGATCGCAGCATCGTCTCCACCCGCGGCGACCAGACCACCAACTCCGGCAATCACACGTTGCTGCTGATCGACGGCCGGCCGGTCCGCGAGTCGCTCGAAAGCGGCATCACCAGCGAGGTGTTCGAGGCGTTCCCGGTCTCGATCCTTGAAAGCGTCGAAGTCATCAAGGGCCCGGGCTCCGTGCTCTACGGCTCCAACGCGTTCTCCGGCGTCATCAATCTCATCACGCGCAAGCCGGAAACGAATTCCCTCTCGTTCAGCGCCATCGCCGGCGACGGGGGCGCGGGCGGTGTCGCAGGCGATGTGACGCTGAAGTCCGGCGACTTCGGGCTGCTCGCCGCGGTGCGCGTTCTCGACAAGCCGGATTGGGAAACCTACTACCGCGCGCCGGGCATCGGCCACGCCATCGTCGAGCGCGTCACGATTCCGAACGAGGCGGTTGGCGCCTTCCTCAAAGCGCAGTTCAAGGCGCTTTCGTTCACGGCCGCGTACAACCAATGGGAGACGGCCTACTTCGTGCCCGACTACATGTTCCTGTTCCCGGCGTTCGGCGTCACGCACTGGGACAAGCTCTTCACGAACCTCGGCTACGACGAGCAACTCACCGACAACTGGCGTACGACCGCGAACCTCACCTACACGCGCTCGACGTTGGACACCTCCTCCTGGCCGTTCACCGAACGCGACTCCAACGACATGGTCGCCGAATGGACGAACTTCCTCAACGTCGCGGATCGTACGCGTCTCACGTTCGGCGGCCTCTACAGCCGCGCGTCCGGCAACGAGGGCCCGGTCGGCGGCGGCCCCCGCTTCTCCGACGCCAGCCGTTCCGGCTACGCGGTCTACGGCCAGGTCGACCACCAGTTCACGCCGGCGCTGAAGGGCATCGCGGGCGTGCAGGCGAACAAGATCGAGAACATCGATCTCGATATCGTACCGCGTGCCGGGCTGATCTGGTACCCGGCGCCTCGCGTGAACGTGAAGGCCCTCTACAGCTCCGCGTTCCGCGCTCCGTCGGTCAACGAGACTTCGCTCGACTACTTCGCCATGCAGGGCAACGCGAACCTCACGCCCGAGACCATCGACACGTTCGACGTGAGCGTCAGCTACAACGGCGAGCGCCATCAGGTCGCGTTCAACGCGTTCCACAGCGAGCTCTCCAGCATCATCTATCAGGATCGCTCCACGGGCGTGCCTACCTACCAGAACGCCTCGGGCAAGATCACGATCCAGGGCGTCGAACTGGAAGGGAAATACTACGTCAGCGACACCGTGTTCCTCACCGCGTCGCTGCTGCGCCAGGACGCCGAGGACGACGCGGGCAACCCGCACGTCACGCCCGTGGCCGAATGGACCGGCAAGGCCGGCGTCAGCTACGCGAACACCAAGGGCGTTACCGTCGGTGTCTTCGACGTCTACCGCGGCGCGATGGGGACGACGTTCCGCACGCAGTTCAATCCTTCGCCGCGCTCGTATCACAAGATCAACGTCAACGTGCGGCTCGACCTGGCCAAGCTCTTCCACACGAAGCTCGCCGGCAATCCCGCCCTCGTCGTGCAGATCGACAATCTGCTGGACAAGGAGATCTGGCTTCCGGCGTGGGGCCTCACTCCGGGTCAGTCGCTGCCGTATGATCCGGGCCGACAGATTTACGGCGGGCTGAACTTCTCCTTCTGATCCGCCAGCTGCGCAGCACAAGTCCGAGGCGCCGGGCGATTCGTTTCGATCCCCGGCGCCCTCCGGCACCTCTCGCAATTTCATGAATCCCTGTTCCTCTTCCTCGTCCCTCCGCCGCCCCGGATGGCGCCGGCTCGTCCTCGGACTCGCGCTCGTATTCCTCGCGCCCTGGCACGCCGCCGCGCAAACCGAAGAGGCGGTCAAAGCGGGCTTCCTCTACAATTTCGCCAAACTCGCGACCTGGCCCGACAGCGCCTTTGCGAGCGGGGCCGCCCCGCTCGTCGTCGGCTTCTCCGGCGGCAGCACGCTCGCCGACACGTTCGAGCGCGCCACGCGCGGCAAGAACGTCAACGGCCGCGATTTCGTCGTCACCCAGCTGAACGGCGCCGCCGGCGTCGAACGCTGCCAGATGATCTACATCGCCGAGGACGGGCAGCTCGACGCCGTGCTCGGCGCAGCTCGCGGCAAGCCGATCCTGATCGTCGGCGATCCCGAGGCACTGCTCGATCGCGGCGGCATGCTTCGTTTCGCGAAAAGCGGGGCGAAGATCCTCTTCGACCTCCACGCCGGCGCCGTCGCGAGTGCCGGTCTGAGCCTGGATCCCAAGCTGCCCAAGATGGCCCGCACCGTGAAAAATTAACCGTCCCGCGCCGCGTGCGCGCGGCAGTCCCCGTCGTTGCCCATGAAGAATCTGAGTCTCAGCGCCCGGATGACGATCGCCGTCACGGCCGCGATGGCGATCATGCTCGGACTGCTGATCTTTCTCGAGGTCCGGCAAGTTACCCGAGCGGCGAACCGCCAGGGCCTCGTCAACGCCGAGGAACTCGCGAACCGCTACGCGAACCAGATTGGACGCGATCTCAACGAAGCGTTACTCACCGCCCGCACGGTCGCCCACACCTTCGAGGGCATGAAGGCCGCCTGGGTCGACGACCGCAGCCTCTACAACGCGATCCTGAAGCAGGTGCTCGTGGCGAATCCGAAATTCGCCGCGGTGTGGAGTTGCTGGGAACCGGACGCGCTCGACGGCAATGACGCGGACTTCGTAGGCAAGAGCGGGCACGACGCCACCGGCCGGTTCATCCCACTCTGGTACCGGACGAGCGAAGACGCGCAGCTGGAAAAACTCTCCGACTACACCGTGCCGGGGCAGGGTGATTACTACCTCGGCGTGAAAGCGAGCGACCGCGAGCTGGCCACCGAACCGCGCCAGTTCCGCGCCGGCGCGTTTGCTTCCGAGAGCGTCGGCATGGCCGTGCCGATTCGCTACAACGGCGAAGTCGTCGGCGCCGCCGGGGTGCTGATACCCACGGCCGCTCTGCAGCAAGCCGTCGGGCAGATCCGCCCCTACCAAACCGGCTTCGCCCGCCTGACCGCGCCGAGCGGCGTGTGCGTTGCGCATCCCGACCAGCAGTCGATCGGCCAGAACCTCCTCGCGGGCGCCGAACATGAACCGCTCCGGCGCGCCCTCGCC
>DASWVO010000183.1:0-3780 GCA_036406235.1 Opitutaceae bacterium | reverse complement strand
CGACCGGAAGCTGCCGACGCTGCGCACCTACGCCGAGAAGTACATCAAGATGATGCCCGACCTGGTCCGCACCGACGGCCTCGGCTGGGCATTCGGTCGCGCGGCAGGCGCGTACGGCCAGATGCACTGCATCAGCCTCATCCTCCAAAGCCTCCGCGATGGCTGGGTCGCCGATGACCAGAAGCCGAAGTATTACGACATCCTGCGCCGGCTCTTCGTGTTCTTCTACCAGACGTATCTGGACCAGGAGCACGGTTTCCTCGATCTGCGCGACACCGAGCGCACCGCCTACGGCCATCACACCACGCGCATGGCCAACTTTGACGCGGCGCGTTACCTGTGCCAGTGGGCCCGCCTCGCCAAAACGGTGCAGATGCCGAGCGGCGTTCCGAAGTTCGAGACCAACCGTTCGACCGGCCGTTTCGTCATCTTCGACAAATCGAGCCGCAAGGAACAGGGTCTGTTCCTCTACCGCGACGCCGAGAGCGGCCTGCACGCGCAGATCCCGCTGATCAGCTCCGGCCCGACGCTCGTCTCGGATTCGCTGCCGTTCCCGCACTGCCCGGGCGTCTTCGACTGGCCGAATAACGTCTACGCGCCGATCATGCTTCCCGAGCTCACGTTCGGCGAGCAGGTCACGCTCCCGGCCTTCTACGGCAAGAACTGCGTCACCGGCCTCGGCCTCCGCAACAGCTTCTACTTCCGCTACGAGCAGCCCGAGCTCATCAACACGAAGGAAGAGATCGTCAAAGGTCTCGGCAGCGTGAAGGTGCAGTGGAATTTCGCCGGCCCCAAGATCAGCTGCGAATATGCCTACACGGTGAAGCAGCAGCTCACGCTCGACAAGTTCCGCTACATGCTCGCGATCGCCGCGCCGCACTCGAAATATCGGGTCGCCGGCTCGCTCGCGCTCGGCCCGCAGGGTCACCGCTGCACCGTGCAGAAGGACGATTTTCAGGCCGTCTGGCAGGAAACCGAAGTCGTGACCAACGACCCGACCTATCGCACCAACTACGGCAAGATTCACTACCTGCAGGTTCTCGTGCGCGATCACCCGCTGATCATGCGCCCGGGCAACGTCTACCGCCTCGTGGTGAACTTCGAGCCCGACGTCGTGCAGGTGGAAGGCTGACGCGAATGCGGACTGCGGAATTCGGACTGCGGAATGACTCCCGCAACGCGAGTCGTCCGTCCGGATAGTCTGCACTCCGCACTCCGAATTCCGCAATCGTCTGATGCTTTCCCGGCGCATCATTCCCTGTCTCGATGTGACCAACGGTCGCGTCGTCAAGGGCGTCAAATTTCAGGAGCTGCGCGACGCGGGTGATCCCGTCGAGAGCGCCAAGGCCTACGACGCGCAGGGTGCGGACGAACTCGTCTTCCTCGACATCACCGCCTCGAGCGACGGCCGCGCCATCATGCACGATGTCGTGGCGCGCACGGCGGAGCAGTGTTTCATGCCCCTCACCGTGGGCGGCGGACTCCGCACCGTCGCGGATATCGAGGCGATGCTCAAAGCCGGCGCGGACAAGGTGTCGCTCAACACCTCCGCCATCAAGGAGCCCGATCTAGTCCGCCGTGCCTCGGAGCGCTTCGGCGCGCAGTGCATCGTCGTCGCGATCGACGCGAAGCGCGAGCCCGACGGCAAATCGTGGCGCGTCTACACCCACGGCGGGCGCAACCCGACGGAGCTCGACGCGGTTGCTTGGGCGAAACAGGCCGTGTCACTCGGCGCGGGCGAAATCCTGCTCACGAGCATGGATCGCGACGGGACGAAGGTCGGCTACGACGTGGCGCTCACGCGGGCGATCAGCGACGCCGTCGAGGTGCCCGTGATCGCGAGCGGCGGTGCGGGCGAGCTGCAGCACTTTGCCGAGGTCCTCGACCGCGGTCACGCGAGCGCCGTGCTCGCCGCGAGCTTGTTCCATTTCGGCACCTTCACCGTGCCGCAGGTGAAAGACTTTCTAGCCGCGCACCACGTGCCCGTGCGGCGCTGAGCCGTCGTTTAGCGCGGTAGCGCCGGTAGGGCCCGACCTCCGGGCGGGCCGCAAAAACTTGCGCACGCCGAAGCAGCCCGCCCGGAGGTCGGGCCCTACCGCAACCCCTCCACCAACAAAAAAGGCGGGCTGGGCAGCCCGCCTTTGTCGGTGCGAAATCAGGCGGTGCTCAGCTCAAGCCGCCACCGTCTTTGTGCCGACGCTGTGGAAAGTCGCGTCAGCCGGGAGGATCACCCGGTCACAGAAGTCGCCGAATTGCTCGCCGTCCTCGCGTTCGCGGGCGTAGCGGCCGATCACTGGCTCGAGCAGCTTAAGCGCGTCCTCGAAGGTCACGCTCGGAGCGAAGAGGCGGTTCAGGCGCGTACCGTTGTATTTGGCTCCCAAATACAGCGCATACTTGTTCGGAGCCTTGCCGACGAAGCCGATCTCGGCGAGATACGGGCGGGCGCAGCCGTTGGGGCAGCCGGTGACACGCAGGCTGATCGCATCCGTGCGCAAGCCGTTCTGCTCGAGAATCGTTTCGAACTGCTCGAGCATGCCCGGCAGCGCGCGCTCGCTTTCCGCGAGGGCCAGACCGCAGGTCGGCAGCGCCACGCACGACAATGCGTTGAGACGCATGCCGCTGCGCGAGTTTTCGTTGGTGAGATTGTACTTGGCGAGGATCGCCTCGACCTGCGGCTTCAGTGCCTCGGTGATGCCTGAAATGGTGAGGTTCTGCGACGGCGTCAGGCGGAAGTCGCCGGTGCCGAGGATCTGCGCGATCTCGCGCAGCGCCGTCTTCATCTGCCAGCCCTCGATGTCCTTGATCCGGCCGCTCAGGATGTGCAGGCCGTAAAACCAGGTGCCGTCGGCGCATTTGTGCCAGCCGAGCGGATCCTGGATGGTCGTGAACGCGACCGGCCGCGCCTCGCCAAACGTCACGCCGGAGCGCCGCTCCACCTCGGCCTTGAACCACGCCAAACCGCGGTCCTCGATCGTGTACTTCAGGCGGGCGTGCTTGCGGTTCGTGCGATCTCCGAAGTCGCGCTGCGTGGTGAGCACCGCCTCGCCGATGCGGTTGACCAGGTTCGGCGTGATGAAACCAAGCGTGTCGGCCAGCCGCGGAAAGGTATCGGCGTTGCCATGGCTCATGCCCTGGCCGCCGCCCACGGTCACGTTATAGCCGAGGAGCTTGTCCCCTTCGATGATGGCGATGAAACCGAGGTCCTGGGAGTAGATGTCGACGTCGTTCGACGGCGGGACCGCGAAGCCGGTTTTGAACTTACGCGGCAAATAGGTCTTCCCGTACATCGGCTCCTCGTTGTCCTTCGGTTCCCCGCCGGCGACGAGTTCGTCCTCGATCCAGATCTCGTGGTAAGCCCGCGTCTTCGGCAGCGCGTACTCGCTCCAAGCCTTCGCGTGCTCGTAGATCTCCTGCAGCACCGGACTGCGCTCGGGGTTCATCGGCGCCATGACGTTGCGGTTCACGTCGCCGCACGCCGCGATCGAGTCGAGCAGCACCGTGTGCATGCGCTGGATCAGCGGACGGAGGTTGCCCTTGAGCACCCCGTGAAACTGAAACGTCTGCCGCGTGGTGAGGCGCAGCGACTGGTTGGCGAGTTGGTCGGCGATCTGGTCGAGCACCAGCCATTGTTGGGGCGTGCACTTGCCCGCGGGCAGACGCACGCGGAGCATGAATGCGAACGCCTTCTCCTTGCCCGCCCTCTTCAGCGCGATGCGCTGGTCGCGGTCGTCCTGCAGGTAGAGGCCGTGAAATTTCGTGAGCTGGGAGTTCTCCTCGGAA
>DASWVO010000182.1:0-2753 GCA_036406235.1 Opitutaceae bacterium | reverse complement strand
GAGCAGCAGGAAGGGCGAGGCTGAAGCAGCGGTGGGTGTTGCCATGGTGGTGGTCAGCATTGGCGGGACGAACGCGCGCCGTCAAAATCTCCCGCGCGCCGCCGCTCCGAAACGCGTCGCCGGCGGGCGGGCGCGCGCCGTGCGTGCTTGGTCTTGGCTTACTGGTTCAGGAGCGCCTCGAGCTGCTCGGCGCATTTCCCCCAGCCCTCGTGAAAGCCCATTTTTGCGTGGGCCTCGCAATCGGCCGCCGTCCAATGCACGACGCGCGCGGTGTATTTGGTTTTTCCGCCAGCGGCCTCCTCGAAGGTCAGCACCGCCGTGATGAAGGGTTTCACCGAGGGCTCCCACGCGTGCGTGTAGGCGTCGGTGAAGACGAGGCGCGCGTTCGGCACGACGTCGAGGTAGACGCCACGATTGGGAAACTCGCTGCCATCCGGACCGCGCATCACGATGAAGTTCGCACCGCCCGGGCGCACGTCGAGTTCGACCACCGGGGTGCTCCAAGGCTTTGGCGCAAACCACTGCTTGAGGAGTTCCGGGTCGGTCCAGGCCTGGAAGACCTTTTCGCGGGGGGCGTTGATGATCCGCGTGAGGATCAACTCACGATCCGACGTGGTCGGCGCGAGGGTGTTCTCGACGGAGGGAACTTCGGAGGCGCTTTGGAGCGAGCTCATGGTGACGGCGTTGGCTCAGGTTGGAGGGTGTGTGTTTCGCTGATACAACGAACGAACCGGCGCCGAAAGGACACGCCCGCACCCGATTTTCCGCGCCCCATCGACCGGTCGTCCCCGGCGGCTGCCCCCCGTGCGCCTCCCTCAAGGGCTCGTCGACGGCCCGGTCTGGGGCGCGATCGGGGCAAAGACAAAACGCAGGCCCCGGGTATACGTTTCCATCTGCATGCCGGCATGGCGCTCGCCTTCGATGATGCGGAAATCATAGGTGAACCCCTCGTATTTGCGCGAAGCGATGCGCTGGTTGGCGCGGAGAATGCCGCCGAGGAAGCGGGGCGACTCGTTCCCTCCGCCCGTCATGTAGAGGCGCGCGCGAAGAGGCCTGCCCGATTTGGCGAACTCCTCCTCATAGCCGAGTATCCAGTCGTTCGCGACGACCACGGCCGGCGTGGCGGCGATGTAGGCCTGGAAGAGTTCCGGCTTCGTATACATGGTGTAAAGCGTGAACAGGCCGCCGAGCGAGGCGCCCGCCAGCACCCGATGGGAGGAGTCGATCCGATACTCGCGCTCCACGAAGGGAATGATCTCGGTCTCGATCGTCCGTAGAAACTCCGCGGCGTGGCCGGACGCGCCGCCATCGTCCGCGAGCGGCGCCGGCGGCAGTTCCCAGCGGCGGAGCGTGTCGTAGTCGAGATTCTCACCCGCGTAGCCGATGCCGACCGTGATGAACTCAGGCACGACTTTGTCATAGACGAGCCCACCTTCGATCGCGGTGATTTTCTGAAAGTCCCAATACCCGTCGGTCACGAATACGACGGGATAGCGGCGGCTGGGGTCCTTGCCGTAGCTGCCGGGAAGTCCGATGTGGAGTTGATAGTGCCGGCCGGCCGCCGTGCGCGGCAACACACGGAGTTCGGAGTTGGGGATCGCGTGCGGCGGATGCGAACCCGGCGCGGCGTCGGCGGACGTTGCGCCGGCGAAGAGGAGGGGCGTGAGCAACACGAGCGAGGCGAGGGTTGATTTCATGGGCGGCCGGAGCTTAGCCGGCGAAACGGAGATGTCGGGCAAAATCCTTTGAGTGCACCAGCGCGCTTGCGCGCGATCACCGCGGCAGGCTCCTTCGGGCAAATCGCGCGCAAGCGCGCTCCTACGTCACCGTGTTGGCGTGCATCTCGGCCGGCAGCGAGGCGACCGCGAAATCCACGAACGCGCGCACCCGCGCCGGGAGGGTGCGCTGCCGAGGATAGACCACGTTGACTGGCAGGTCTGTCGCGTGCCATTGCGGCAGCACCCGAACCAGCCGGCCGCTCAGCAGGTCCTCGCGGGCAAGCCAGTCCGCCATCACCGAGATGCCGAGGCCCGCCCGCGCGGCCTCGCGCAGACTTGTAACGCCTTCCGAAACAAATACGGGCGCGATGCGCAACGTCTGCTGCGGTCCGCGTTTGGTTGCTGCCAGGAGGACTTTCTCCGAGCCGCCAAACTGCGCCCCCGCCAGAGCGAGCCACGGCCACGCCTTCAGATGCGTCGGTTCATGCGCCGGAGGGTGCTTTTCAACCAGCCCCGGTGCGGCGACCAGATAGCGCAGCACCCTGCCCGCCGGCCGCGCAACCACGCTTTCGTCCGTGATGCCCCCCACGATCACGCCGGCGTCGTAGCCTTCCTGGATCATGTGCAGCGGCCGGTTGGTGTAGCCGAGCTCCGCCGTGACCCCGGGATTGGCCTGCAGAAAACGGGCGATCACGCGCGTGACGGTGAACTGGCCTCCGTCAATCGTCGCGAACAAGCGTAGGTGCCCTTTCAATACCGTTTGGTCTTCGTGCAGCCTTTGCGCGGCCTCGTCGGCCAACGCGAGCATCGCCTGCGCATCGGTCAGCAGCCGGTGTCCGGCCTCCGTCAGGCTCATCCGGTGCGTGTCGCGCCGCAGCAACGCCGCCCCGCAGCGTTCTTCGAGCAGTCGCAGGTTGCGGCTGAGCGTCGGCTGCGGAATCCTCAGCGTGCGCGCGCCGGCGGAAATGCTCCCGCTTTCCACGATCCGCACGAAGGCGCGCAGGAGCGACAGGTCGTCGAAGGGTGTCATTCAGT
>DASWVO010000181.1:0-1595 GCA_036406235.1 Opitutaceae bacterium | reverse complement strand
CTGCTGGGGCACGCCCTGCCGTGGTTCACCTCGGCCGAGCGCTATCACGAGGCCGCGCGGCTGGTCTTCGCAAAGCACGTCGTGCAGAACGTGCGCTACGTCGAGACGAGTTTTCATCTGCCGGTGTCGCATTTCATCGGCGTGCCTGCGAAGGAGATCGTCGCCGCGATCCGCGCCGCCGTGCCGCCCGGCCTCGAGGTGCGCATCTTTGCTGGCATGCTGCGCGTCGACTACACCGGGCCGTTGCAGGCCGTGATCGATGACCTCGCCAACTGGGACGAACTGGCGGGCGCAGACCTGCACGGTTTCGAACGCGTGCCCACCGAGCCGTGGACCGCCTCCGTCTGGGCGAAACTGCGTGCGGCGGGGAAGATCACGAAGTGCCACGCCGGGGAGTTCGACGGCGCGCACCGCGTGCGAGAAGCGATCGAAGAGCTCGGCGTCACCCGCGTCCAGCACGGCGTGCGCGCCATCGAGGATCCCGCGGTCGTTGCCCTGGCGCGCGAACGCGGCGTGACGTTTGACACGTGCCCGATCTCAAACGTACGCCTGCAGGTCGTGCCTTCGATGAAGGCGCACCCGTTGCGCGCTCTGATGCAGGCCGGCGTGCGTTGCACCGTGAGCACCGACGACCCGCTGGTGTTTGGCAACACTCTGACCGACGAGTATGTCGCGCTCGCGACTGAGGCAGGCTTCACGCACGCCGAACTCGCGCAAGTCGCCAAAGCCGGCTGGGAAGTCGCCAGCGTGTCCACCGACACGCGCGCCCGGATGCTGGCCGAAATCGACCGCCAGGTGGCGGCGAGGTAGCGGTCGGGGAGGACCGTCGCTACCCGCCTTTCGCATCGCCAACACGAGGGCGGTTAAGGATAACCGCCGCTACCTTGAGCCCAAACACCTACACTGTCCCCGCCGGCTATCGGCGCGCCCGCGCCGACAAGGTCCTCGCGACCGCCTTTCCCGAGCACAGCCGCGCGGCCTGGCAGCGCGCCTTCGAGGCCGGGCTCGTGCGCTGCGGCGACCGGGTGCTCGATAAGAGCGACGACGTGCGGGCGGGCGATGTGCTCACGTATGCTTTTCCCGAAGTAAAACCCACCGAGCTCAAAGCCGTCGACATCCCGCTCGACGTGATTTTTGAGGATGAGCACCTGCTCGCGATCAACAAGGCCGCTGGCATGGTCGTGCATCCCGGCGCGGGCACGGGCGAGGACACCCTCGTCCATGCGTTGCTCTCGCATTGCGAGGGGCAGCTCAGCGGCATTGGTGGAGTGGAGCGCCCCGGCATCGTGCACCGTCTCGACCGCGAGACCTCGGGCGTGATGCTCGTCGCCAAGACCGATGCCGCCCATCGCGCACTCTCCACGCAGTTTTCCGAACGCGCGCTGCACAAGGAATACCTCGCGCTGGTCGACGGAGCGCCGCGCCTGTTGAGCGGAAGCATCAAAAAATCGATCGGCCGCAATCCGCACCATCGGCACAAGATGGCGATCGTCGAGGAGGAGCAGGGCGGGCGCGACGCGCACACCGACTGGGAGGTGGTCGAGCGCTTCGGCAACCTCGCGGCTCTGCTGCGCTGCACGATTCACACCGGCCGC
>DASWVO010000180.1:0-24677 GCA_036406235.1 Opitutaceae bacterium | reverse complement strand
CCATCTCCGCGGGCGGCGCGCTCAAGCCCGAGGCGTGATCGAACTCGTCGAAAAAGATCACGCGTTGCAGGGTGGCCACGCGGTGCTGCGCGGCCATCGCCGCCACCCACGCCGGATGCGCCTTGCCGCGACGGTGCAGGTGGCCGACAGCGAAAAGAACTTTCGCGCCACATGACTCGAGCCGGTCGACCAGCGCCTGTTCGCCGTAGCCGCAGAAGACCGGCACGAAACGCGCGCCAATCTTGTAGCACGCAAACATCACCTCGACCGTTTCGGGACGCATCGGCGCGTAGAGCCCCACGCTGTCGCCGAGACCGACTCCGAGCGCCCGCAACGCGCCGGCGCAGTCGTCGACCGCGGCTTTCAGTTCGGCAAACGTGCGCACGCGCCGGTCCGCCGGGTCGTCGGAGTCAGGCTCGTAATAGAGCGCGACCTCATCGCCGTGACCGTCGCGGACATGACGGTCGATGCAGTTGTGCGTGAGGTTGAGCGCGCCGCCGAGGAACCACCGCGTCCACGGAAACCCGGCCGAGTCGTCCCGCACCTGCGTGTAGGGTTGAAACCATTCGAGCCGGAGGTCGCGCACGACCGCGTCCCAGAACCAGGTGGTGTCGCGCACCGCGGCGGCCCGGAGGTCCTCGAAATTCGCAAAACCCTGGGCGCGCAGGAAACCGGCGAGATGCGAATCGCGCGTCCACGGATGATCGTGGGGCCGCCAGATGAAGTCGACCGGCGCGGCATTCGCGGGGCCTGCGCCCGACGCCGCACGCTCAATGTCGAGAGGGAGGCCGGAGTTGCTGGGAGCGTTCATTGGGGGGAAACGAAGGGAAAAACGATCCGGGCCCGGAGGGCTCTCACCTCACGCGAGCCGCTCGACCGCCAGCGCCAGGGCCTCCCCGCCGCCGATGCAGATCGCGGCCACGCCACGCCGGCCGCCCCGTTCGTGCAACGCAGCCAGCAAGGTCACGACAATCCGCGCGCCGCTCGCGCCGATCGGATGCCCGAGGGCGATCGCGCCACCACGCACATTCACGCGGTCGTGCGGAATGCCGAGCTCGCGCATGAACGCCATCGGCACGACGGCAAAGGCCTCGTTGACCTCCCAGAGGTCGACGTCGCCCACGGACCAGCCGGCGCGGACAAGGACGTTGCGCGCCGCAGTGATCGGAGCCGTGGTGAACCACACCGGATCCTGGGCATGTCCGGCGTGTGCGACGAGGTGCGCAAACGGAGCGAGCCCGCGGGCGCGCGCCGTTTCGGCCGTCGCGAGCACGAGGGCGGCGGCGCCGTCGTTGATCGAGGAGGCGTTGGCGGCGGTGATGGTGCCGTCCTTCTCGAAGGCGGGCTTGAGGGTGGGAATCCGGTCGAATTTGGCACGCGCCGGACCTTCGTCCGCTTCGACTACCCGGGGGCCGTTCTTCGCGCTCGCCACCTCGATGGGGACGATTTCCTCGGCGGAGCCGCCCGACTGCTGCGCCGCTTGCGCGCGGCGGAAACTCTCCACCGCGTAGGCATCCTGCGCCTCGCGCGTGAAACCGTACTTGACCGCGCACTGCTCGGCGCAGCTGCCCATGTGCAGGTTGTGATACGGATCCCACAAACCGTCGGTGATCATCGAGTCGATGACCTGCTGGTGGCCGAGCCGGAAACCCTCGCGCGCCTTCGGCAGCAGATACGGCGCGGCGCTCATGTTTTCCATCCCGCCCGCGGCCACGAGCGTGGCGTCGCCGAGGGCGAGGGCCCGCGCACCGAGGATGATCGACTCGAGACCGGAGCCGCAGACCTTGTGGATCGTCACGCAACGCGCGCTCTGCGGAATCCCCGCGTGAATCGCGGCTTGACGCGCCGGAGCCTGGCCGAGACCGGCCTGAAGAACGTTGCCCATGAACACGTCGCTGACGTCACCGGGTGCAACGTCCGCGCGGGTAAGGGCGCCGCGCAACGCCACGGCGCCGAGTCGGGGCGCCGGCACAGAAGCCAGCGCGCCTTGGAACGCACCGAAAGGCGTGCGAGCCGCGCCGAGGATGACGATGTCGGCGGACATGGGGTGGGGGTGGGAGATTTTCGATTTTGGATTTTCGATTTCAGAACCGGCGCGCAGCGCCGCTGCTTAATCGAAAAACGAGATTCGAAAATTTCAAAAGAGGATCGGAGAGCCGGGGGCAGGCAGTGGTCCGAGACACCAGGGGTAGTCAGCATCGCGGAACGATCCCGGCTCTCCGAAAGGGAGAGCGCCGCGTCGGGCAGGCGCGGCTGTGGAACGAAAGGGGTGAAAGAACGAAAGCGTGGCGGCGCTGGCTATTTGCGGTCGGGGCGCTTGATCGTGAAACGATCGCGCGTCGTGCAGTAATCGTCGCCGCCCATGCGGCCGATCGTGTCGAGCCGCGCAGGATCGACGCGACCGTCGGCCGTGAGCACGTCGTCGGCGATGTGGGCGCACTGTATCCGGCCGAATACGACATTGGCGGCGAGAGGTCCCTCGCCGATCTTGACGATCGAGTGCAGCGTGCACTCGAACGCCACCGGGGCGGCGGCCACCCGGGGCGGACGCACGCGCGTGCTCGGCGCGCTCGCGATGCCGAAAGCTTCGAACTCGCTCTCGCCGTACGGCAGCAGCGCGGAGCAGTGATTCATCGGCTCGGCGAGCGCGTGTGGCACGAGGTTCACCACGAATTCGGGCACCGCTTCGATGTTGCGCACGGTGTCTTTCTTTATGCCGTCGCGGCTGTTCACCGGCACAAACATGAGCGTGGGAGGGTTGGACGTGATGCCCTGAAAGAAAGAAAACGGCGCGAGATTGGTTTTCCCCTCTGCCGAGATCGTGGACACCCAGGCGATCGGACGCGGGGTGATCGTCGAAATCATCCACTGGTAGGCGTATTTCGGTTCAAGCGAGGCGAAATCGAGAATCATCGACGAAGAGTCACACGGGGGCGGGAGGGGCAGCTCGGCAGGCATTGTTGTTGTCTTCGGGGGCTTTGCGAACTTTTGTGCGGGGAAAATCGAGGATTGCCGCCTTTGGCAAAACGTCCGCGTTTAGCGGTGCGGGTGCGTCGCGGCCGCCAGCCTCACCCCAGCCACGACAGCGGGTAGGCCGGGTCGTCCAGGGCCATCGCCTCGGCCGTCAGCTCGAGTGGATACTGGGTGTCGAACATCACCGCGAGTTCCTCGGTGCGCGTCGCGTTCAGCGCCGCGAGGGTCGTGCCCGGGTGAGGCCCATGGGGAATGCCCTGCGGGTGCAGCGTGAACGAGCCCGGCTCCACCCCTTTGCGCGAGCCGAACTGCCCGCGTACATAAAAGAGTACTTCGTCGGCCTCGGTGTTGTCGTGCGCCCACGGCACGCGGATCGCGTCGGGGTGGTGATCGAGGAAGCGCGGCGCAAAGGTGCAGATGACAAAGCCCTTGATGTCGAAGGTCTGGTGGATCGGCGGCGGCAGGTGGACGGTGCCGGTGATGGGCTCAAAATCGTTCGCATTGAAGGTGAACGGATAGAGGCAGCCGTCCCAGCCGACGACGTCGAAGGGGTGATGCGCGAGGACCATGCGCGTGAAGCGCCCGCGGTCCTTCACCAGCACCGCATGGTCGCCCTCATTGTCCTGCGGCACGATTTCGGTGGGTCCGTGGAAATCGCGCTCGCTGTAGGGCGCGCCCATGCGGATCTGGCCTTCGGGGTGCCGGTAGCGCGCGGGGATGCGCACGGGATGGGCCGACTCGAGGATGAGGTAGTCCTCCTGCGTCACGTCCTCCGGGACGAGGCGGTAGATCGTGCCGCGCGGGATCACGATGTAGTCGTCCTGCCGATACCGCAGGCGGCCGAAGTTGCTCTCGAGCCAGCCGGCGCCATGCCACACGAAGATCACGTCGTCGGAGCGGCCGTTGCGGAAGAACTCGTAACCGCCGTCCATCGCCGTCAAAGGCCGCGCACGGTAGCAGGTGATATCGGCGTTGAACATCAGCGGCACCCGGCCGGTGTAGGGATCGCCGTGGCGGCGCAGCTGCGCGGTTTTGAGGTGATGATGCCGCAACGGCGTGTGCGCGGCGGTGCGCGGTTCGCTTTCGCGAAAGAGCTCCACGTGCTTGACGCGCGTCGGCGGCCGCAGGTGGTAGGTGATGCTGTAGGCGCGGTCGAAGCCCTCGGTGGTGATGACGTGCTCGTAGTGAAGGCCCTCTCCCTTGAAACTCGCGGCTGCCGGCTCCCGCGGGAAACGGAGGTGATGTTTCCGGGGAATGACTCCGAGTTGGCGGTAGAAAGGCATGGGGGGATTTGCGGAGCGGCGAGTGCGGGGTGCGGAATGGGGTAAGAAGAGCTGCGCGTTGCGTGAGGGAGTCGGTGATCACTCAGTCGATTCCGCAGTCCGCAATCCACACTCCGTATTTCAGAGGGTTCCTCTCCTCGCCTGCTCACGCTCGATGGCCTCGAAGAGGGCGCGGAAGTTGCCCTCGCCGAAACCGAGCGAGTTGCCGCGGCGCTGGATCACCTCGAAAAAGAGCGTGGGCCGCGCAAAGACGCACTTCGTGAAGAGCTGCAGCAGGTAGCCGTCCTCGCGGTCACGATCGACGAGGATCTTAAACCGCTTCAGCTCCTCCTTGTCCTCCTCGATGTGGCCGACGCGCCGGTCGAACTCCGCGTCGTAATAGCTGTCGGGCACGTCGAGGAAGTCCTGCCCGAGGCGGCGCATCTCGGCCACGGTGGCGATGATGTTGGGCGTGAGCAGCGCGATGTGCTGCACGCCGGGGCCGCGGTACTTGTCCAGGAACTCCTGGATCTGCGAATTCTGGGAGGACGGCTCGTTGATCGGCAACTTCACCCAGCCGTCGTGCGAGCCGACGACTTTCGACATGAGGGCGGACCGGCCGGTGTTGATGTCGAAGTGCATCTTCGTGTCGAAGCCGAAGACGTGGTGATAATACTCCACCCACTCGTCCATATGTTCCACGTTGGCGACGACGTGATCGATCATGGCGAAGTGGATGTCGCCGTCCTCGAAACCGCCGGCGACCGGCCGGTAACCAGGCGCGAAATCCGTGTGCGGCTTGCGCTCGACGAGCGTGTGAACGGTGTCGCCATACGCCGCGATGCTGCCGGCCGTAAACTGCGGATGGTCGTCGAGCTCGCGCACGACATGAGCGCCGCGGTGCCGCGCCTCCTCGAGCGCGTGGCGCGCGTCCTTCACGCGGAAGGCGACGTCGCGCACACCGCAGCCGTGCTTGTCGAGATGCGCGCGCAGGAACTCGGCCGCCTCGCTCGTGCCCTGCGGCTCTGCAATGAGAAAGTTGATACGGCCCTGGCCAACGACGTGAGCGCGTCGGCCCTTCACGCCGGTCTTGGCATCCGCATAAAAGCGGCGGGCCATGCCGAATTTGGTGATGAAATAATCGCACCATTGATCCGAGTCATCGACGATGAATTCGATGTGGTCGATGCCTTTGACGCCGAGAGGATTGATGCCGGTCGTGCGGTCGGTCGCCGACTCGAAATAGGTCGTGCTCATGCGCAGACACTCCTTGGTTGGGGTTGGGCTTCGGCGCTCGCGCCAGGGGCGCGCGCGCTCCGGGGGTTCGGTGTTTGCGTCAATGTAACGACGAACCCCGCGCGGGTCCATCCGCCAAATGGACTAAATTACCTCTGCCGCGCATCGAGGATGCCCTTACGCGACGACCGCATCGTGCCTTCACGCAACCTCCGCCGCCTCCCCCGTCCTCCGCCCTCCCGTAATCGCCTTTCGATGCGAACAACAGGACAGGAGCGCCAGGGGCGATGGCAGGCGCGGGCGCGCGGTTGCGACTTTGCGCCACCGCCAGTACGCCGGCGCAGAACGCGCTGGCACTGCGCCGGTCGCGCGGTTTTCCTCATCCCCACGATGCCCCGCCGCCGGCCGGTCGCCCCCTTTCCGTCCCCGCGCAGTTCCCACCGCCCGAAACCGGGCAACGATCTGCTCGTCCACTATGCGGCGCTGCTCGAGGACGTTCCCCTGGGGCTGCTGCTGCTCGATTGGGAGCTGCATCCGATGTGGTTCAACAACGAGGCGGCGCGAGCCTGCGCGGTGTGGAATCACGGTGAGCGCGGCGGAGCCGCCCTGCGCGCCCGAACGGCTTTCCGCGTCCCGCCCGCTCTGGCCGCCGCTTGCGAGGCGCTGCGCGCCCGCGGGCCGGCGAGCGAGCCGCCTGCCCGCCCGCACGTGGTGAGCGAGCACTCCCGGGGCTTGCACGCGCACATCAAGCTCGTCGCTGCCGGACCGGCCCTGGCCGACCGGGCGTTTCACATCCAGCTCGATTATCGGCGCCCGCGCGGAGATCGCGACCGGCCGCTCTCGCCCGGCGCGCTGGCCTTGCTCGCGCGACTTAGCGACCGTGAACGCGAGGTCGCGATGCGCGTGCGCGAGGGCCTGCGCACCGCCGAAATCGCCGCCGAGCTGAAACGCAGTCCCCTCACGATCAAATCGCAACTCGCCGCGATCTTCGCGAAACTCGGCGTGCGCAGCCGCAGCCGCGTGGCCGCGCTGCTCAACCGCTAGCCGCCGCGATCCCGGCCAACGGCGCGAGATTCCCGACCTCGCCGGCCGGGCGCTGGCGACGCCCAGGTCAAGCTCTGGTTTCTGATTGCATATCGCCGCTGCAACCGGACTTGCACACCGGCCCTCAAATGCCCTTCACTTGCGCCATCCCCTCCCACCCGGCCACCCACACCGCCGGGTTCGTATCCATGGGGAAAGGTTACGCATGAACCTAACCCTCAAACCGTCTCTCGAGCGCAACATCACCCTCGGTTTCTTCGCCGCGTTACTCGCCTTGCTCCTGGTCGGGGCAGTCGCGTGGATCAACGCCAGCCGGGCCGAAGCCACGTTTCGCGCCGTCAGCCAGACCCACGAGCTGCTGTTTCACCTGGAGGCCACGATGGCGGAGGCGCTCAACATGCAGACGGGCACGCGCGGTTATGTGCTCACCGGCGACGAGCGCTTTCTGGAGCCGCATGCGGTGGGCCAGGCCGACGCGGAACGCACGCTGGACGCCCTCCGCCAACTCACGAAGGACAACGCCGGCCAGCGGCAGCAAGTCGAGGCACTTGCCCGGCTCATCGCCGAGGCCGGAGCGATCATGGCCTCCCAGATCTCCGCCCGCCGCGAGCACGGCGAGGCGAGCGCGGCCCCTGCGGCCGGGTTTCTCGCCGGCAAAGAAACGATGGATCGCGTCCGCGAGCTCATCACCACCCTGCAAACCGAGCAGCGCCAGCACCTGGAGGTGCGCTACCTTGAGGCTCACCGCGCGTCGCGCTGGACCCGCGGCATCGTCGCCGCGGGCGGACTGCTCGCCGCCTCCTGCGTCGGCCTGGCCGCACTGCTCGTGCGCCGCGACCTGCTGGAGCGGCAGCGCGTCGCGGCCTCACTGGAGAAAAGCCGGCAGACGTTCATGCACTTGTTCGAAGGCGCCGCCGACGGCTTTATCGTGGTCGACCGACGCGGGCTCATCGTGCGCGCCAACAAGCAGGCCGAGGCGCTCTTCGGCTGGACACGTAAAGAACTCGCCGGCCAGCCTCTCGAACGCCTCATGCCCGAGCGCTTTCGCATCCGGCACGGCGAACATCTCGCCGCTTATTTCGCCGCCCCGCGCCAGCGCGCGATGGGCGCCGGCCTCGAGCTATTCGGACTGCGCAAAGACGGGACCGAGTTTGCCCTCGATATCATGCTCAGCCCGCTCGCCGCGGAGGAGGGCACGGAGGTGCTCGCCGTCATCCGCGACATCACTGAGCGCAAACGGGCGGAGGATGCCCTGCGCAAGAGCGAGCAGCTGTTTCAGCGCCTCTTCGAAAACGCGCCCGATGCGATCATCCTCGTCGACCGCACCAGCCGCGTCGTGCGCGCAAACGCCCAGACGGCCGCCCTCTTCGGCTGGACGCCCGACGAGCTCGCCGGCGAGCCGCTCGAGGTGCTGCTGCCGGAGCGCTTCCGCGCACGGCACGGTGCCCACCTTGCGGCGTATTTCGCCACGCCGCGCGCCCGCGCGATGGGCGCCGGCCTGGAGCTGTTCGGCCGGCGCCGGGACGGCAGCGAGTTCGCCGTCGACATCATGCTGAGCCCGCTCGAAACCGACGAGGGCCTGCAGGCGCTCGCCGTCGTGCGCGACATCACCGCGCGCAAGGCCGACGAAGAGAAGATCAACCAGCTCAACGCCGGCCTGCGGCTGCAGAATGCGCAGCTCCAGGCGGCCAACGCCGAGCTCGAATCCTTTTCGTATTCGGTTTCCCATGACTTGCGCGCTCCGCTGCGGCACATCGACGGCTTTGCGGGGCTCCTGCAGAACCACGCCGCCGCCAGCCTCGACGAGAAGAGCCGCCGCTACCTCGCCACCATCTCCGGCGCCGCGAAGACGATGGGCAAACTCATCGACGCCCTGCTCGCCTTCTCGCGCATGGGCCGCACGCCGCTCACCCTCACCGACGTCGACCAGAACCAGCTCGTCGCCGACGTCATCGCCAACAGCATCCTTCACCCCGCCGCGCACAACGTCGCCTGGCACGTCGCCCCGCTGCCGATCGTCCACGCCGACGCGGCCACGCTGCGTCAAGTGTGGACCAACCTGCTCGACAACGCCGTCAAATACTCCGCGCGCGTTCCGCAGCCGCGCGTTGAAATCGGCCACTATGTCGACCGCCCGACCGGCGAGCATGTGTTCTACGTACGCGACAACGGCGCCGGCTTCGAGATGCAGTATGTGAGCAAGCTGTTCGGCGTCTTCCAGCGCTTGCACGACCCGGCGGAGTTCGAAGGCATCGGCGTCGGCCTCGCCAACGTCCGCCGCATCATCACCCGCCACGGCGGCCGCACCTGGGCGGAGGGCGCTCCGGGCGAGGGCGCGACCTTCTATTTCACCGTGCCCGGCGCTCCGAAGTGAAGCTCGTCACCACGTTTCCATTACAGACCGCATCCATGACGATCATGCGCTCGAGTCCCTTCCCCGCCGCCC
Organism: Opitutaceae bacterium; assembly: GCA_036406235.1. GTDB lineage: Bacteria > Verrucomicrobiota > Verrucomicrobiia > Opitutales > Opitutaceae > DASWVO01. The sequence goes on along the minus strand of DASWVO010000180.1, from coordinate 15,716 downwards.
CGCCGCGCCCGCGCCCCGGCCGGCGCCTGCCGCGCCTGGCCGCGGTGCTCGCGGGCCTCGTCCTCCCGCTCGCCGGCGTTCGCGCCGAGCCCGAGCCCGCCGAATCGGTCGCGGCCCTGAAAAAGCTGAGCCTCGAGCAACTGATGGACGTCGAGGTGACCTCCGTCTCGCGCCGTCCGGAGAAACTCGCCGTCACGCCCTCGGCCATCCAGGTGATCACCGGCGACGACATCCGCCGCTCCGGCGCGTCGAGCATTCCCGAGGCGCTGCGCCTCGCCAGCAACCTCGCCGTCGCCCAGCGCGATTCCTGGCAATGGGCGATCAGCTCCCGGGGCTTCAACAGCACCACCTCGAACAAGCTGCTCGTGATGATCGACGGGCGCACCCTCTACACCCCGCTCTACGCCGGGGTGTTCTGGGACGCGCAGGACACCCTGCTTGAGGACGTCGACCGCATCGAGGTCGTCAGCGGCCCGGGCGCAACCCTCTGGGGGGCCAACGCCGTCAATGGCGTGATCAACCTCGTGACGAAATCCGCCCGCGACACGCAGGGTCTGCTCCTGCTGGGCGGCGGCGGCACCGAACTGCGCGGCTTCGCCGGCGTGCGTTACGGCGGCGAGATCGCGCCCAATCTCCACTACCGCGTCTACGCGAAGTATTTCGATCGCGACAGCAGCGTGCGCGCCGTCGGCGGCGACGCCGGCAACGACTGGCACATGGGACAGGGCGGCTTCCGGGTCGACTGGCAGGCCTCGAGCACCGACCTCCTCACGCTGCAGGGCGACTTCTACGCAAACCGCGTCAACCAGAGCGGCACCAGCGACGACAACGAGGCTTCCGGCGGCAACCTGCTCGGCCGCTGGTCGCACACCCTGGCCTCTGGATCCGATTTTCAACTACAGTGGTACTATGACCGGACCCATCGCCACCTCTCGAACTCGATCGAGGAGGACCTCGGCACCTACGACGTCGATTTCCAGCACCGTTTCACGCCGGTCGCGCGCCACGACATCATCTGGGGCGCCGGCTACCGGCTGATCGACGACCGCGTGCACAACCCGCCCAACCTGGCTTTTCTCCCCGCCGACGTGACGCGCGAATGGGTCAACGCCTTCGTGCAGGACGAGCTCACGCTGCTGCCGGGGCGCCTGCACCTCACCGTCGGCTCCAAGTTCGAACACAACGAATACACCGGCTGGGAGATCCAGCCCAGCGCGCGCCTCGCCTGGCAGCCCGCCGGTACGCACACCGCCTGGGCGTCGGTCTCACGCGCGATGCGCACGCCGTCGCGCATCGATCGCGAGCTCTACGCGCCGGCGGAGCCGCCTTTCACCCTCGTGGCCGGCGGACCGGACTTCGACTCCGAGGAGCTGATTGCCTACGAACTCGGCTATCGCGTGCAGCCGATCCCGCGGCTCGCGGTGGCGGCATCGGGCTTTTATCATGACTACGACGATCTCCGCAGCCTCGAGCGCCTCAACCCGCCCGCGCCGTTTCCCTTCGTGATCGGCAACGGCTTCAAGGGCGAATCCTACGGCGCCGAGCTCACTGCGGATTACCGCCCCACCGACTGGTGGCGCCTGCGCGCCGGCTTCACCCGGCAGTTGATCCACCTGCAGCCCAAACCCGGCAGCACCGACGCATCCTCCGGCAGTAGCGAATCCCAGGATACCAATCACATCCTCCTGCTTCGCTCGTCGCTCGATCTCCCCGGAGACGTTGAGCTGGACGCCATCTACCGCCACATCGGCGAAATCGCGACGCAGGGCGTGCCCGCGTATGACGAGCTCGAGGTCCGGGTCGGCTGGCGGCCCACCCCGTCCCTCGAACTGTCGCTCGTCGGGCAGAATCTCCTGCATGAGGAGCACGTCGAATTCGGCAGCAGCAATTCACGCCAGGCGATCGAGCGCGGCGTCCATGGAAAGGTCGTATGGCTCTATTGAATACCGCGAGGATGCGTCGCCCTGCAGGACCGGCCCTGCACCCGAACGGCCCGCGCCTTCCCGCCCTGTTCCTCGCCCTTGCCGTCCTGTTCGCCTTCGCGCCGGCCGCCGTCCAGGCGCAGGTCTCGCGCGAATACCAGGTCAAGGCCGTGTTTCTCTTCAACTTCGCGCAATTCGTCGAGTGGCCGCCCCGCGCGTTCGGCGGCGATCAGGAGGCGCTGGTGATCGGTGTCCTCGGACACGATCCGTTCGGCGCCTACCTCGACGAGGCGGTGCGCGGGGAGACCGTCCACGGCCGCCCCCTGCGCATCGAGCGGTTCCGCCGCGCCGAGGACATCCGCACCTGCCACGTGCTCTACGTCAGCCGCTCCGAAGCGGCGCGGTTGCCCCAGATCCTCAGCGCCCTGCGCGGCCGCGAGATCCTGGCAGTGAGCGATGTCGAGGGCTTCGCCGGCCGCGGTGGCGCCATCCAGTTCGTCACCGAGCGCAACAAGGTCCGGCTTCGCATCAACGTCGACGCCGCCCGCGCCGCCGCCCTCACCATCAGCTCCAAGCTCCTGCGGCCGGCCGAAATCGTCAGCACCGGAGGCGGAAAATAATGAAACGCCGGGACATGCCCATCCGACGGAAGCTGACGACGGTGATCCTGGTCACCAGCAGCGTGGTCGTGCTGCTGACCTGCGCCGCGTTCTTCATCCACGAATACTTCACCTTCCGGCAGACGACGGTCCGCCAGTTGGCCACGCTGGGGCAGATCATTGCCACCAACAGCACCGCCGCCCTCGCGTTCGACAACCAGGACGATGCGACCGAGATCCTCGCGGCGCTCGCGGCCGAGCAGCACCTGGTCGCCGCCGGCCTCTACGACAAGAGCGGGCAGCTCTTCGCCAAGTATCCGGCGCTGCTGCCCGACGGCGAGCTGCCCGCCACTCCCGGCACCGCGGGCTCGCGCTTCGAAGCCGCCCACCTGTCGCATGTCCAGCCGGTGACCCTCCAGGGACGGCCGCTCGGCCGCCTTTACCTCCGCTCCGACTTGGGCGCGATCTACGAACGCTTCCAGCTCTACGGCACCGTCGTCGCCCTCGTCTTCGCGGGCTCGCTGCTGCTCGCCTACATCCTGTCCCGCGTCCTGCAGCGACAGATCACGCACCCCATTCTCGCGCTGGCCGAAACGGCGCGCGCCATCTCCGACCGCCGCGATTTTTCCGTCCGCGCCATCAAGCTCGGCAACGACGAGATCGGCCTGCTCACCGACGCGTTCAACCGGATGCTCACGCAGATCCACGAGCAGAACCAGGCCGTGCGCGAGAGCGAGGCCCGGGTGCGCGCCGTGCTCGACTCGGCGCTGAGCGCGGTCGTCGTCATCGACGCCTCCGGCCACATCATCGACTGGAACGCGCGCGCCGAGGCGATGTTCGGCTGGACGCGCGCCGAGGCGGTCGGCCGCGACGTCGCCACCACGATCATTCCCCCGCGCTACCGTGAGGCCCACCGCCGCGGCATGCACCACTTTTTGGATACAGGCAAGGGGCCCGTGCTCGAGCATGCGATCGAGATGAGTGCGCTGCGCCGCGACGGGCGGGAGTTCCCCGTCGAGCTGTCGATCAGCCCGGTGCCCACCGGCGGCGGCGTGGTGACCTTCTGCGGGTTCATCACCGACATCACCGAGCGCAAACAGGCCGAGGAGGCCCTGCGCGCCAGCCAGCAGCTGTTCCAGGCCGTGATCGATAACGCCGCCACGGTAATCTATGTGAAAGACACGCGCGGGCGCTACATTCTCATCAACCGGCGCTACGAGGACCTGTTCGGTCTCGATCGCACGGCCATCGCCGGCAAGACTGACCACGACTTCTTCCCGCCCGAGGTGGCCGATGCCTTTCGAGCGTTCGACGAGCGCGTGCTCGCCGCCGGCCAGCCGCTGGAGGCCGAGGAGGTGGCCCCGCAGGCGGACGGATTGCACACGTTCCTTTCGATCAAGTGCCCGCTCTATGACGCCGAGGGCCGTCCGTATGCGGTGTGCGGCATTTCGACCGACATCACGGAACGCAAGCGCACCCAGGAGCAGATTCAGCAGCTCAACCAGTCCCTCGAGCAGCGCGTGATCGAGCGCACCGCCCAACTCCAGGCCGCCAACCAGGAGCTCGAGGCGTTTTCCTACTCCGTCTCGCACGACTTGCGCGCCCCGCTGCGGCACGTCGACGGGTTTGTGCGGCTTCTTCAGAAGCACGCCGACCCGGTCCTCGACGACAAGAGCCGGCGCTATCTGACCACCATTTCCGACGCCGCGCGAAAAATGGGCCGGCTCATCGACGATCTGCTCGTCTTCTCCCGCATGGGCCGGGCGCCGCTCAACGTCGGGCCCGTCGACCTCGAGGAGCTGGTGACCTCGGTCGTCGCCGACGGCGGTTACGAGGAGGAGCATCCGAATCTCACGTGGCACCGCGAGCCGCTGCCGGCCGTGGAGGCCGATCCGTCGTTGCTCCGCCAGGTTTGGGTAAACCTCATCGACAACGCGGTGAAATACTCCAGCAAGGCGCCGCACCCGCACGTCGAGATCGGGTTGCTGCCTGAGGCTGTGATCGGGCAGCACACCTTCTATGTGCGGGACAATGGCGTGGGCTTTGACATGCAATACGCCGACCGGCTCTTCGGCGTTTTTCAACGCCTGCACGGCCCCGACGAGTTCGAGGGCACGGGCATCGGCCTCGCCAACGTCCGGCGCATCATCAACCGCCACGGAGGCCGCACCTGGGCCGAAGGCCGGCCCGGTGAAGGCGCCACGTTCTATTTCTCGCTACCCGATACGAACGGGGACGCCGCAAACGCGTCCAAGACCTCGCCGCCCTCATGACTCTGGCAACGTGAGCCCGACGCCTTGGGCCCGCATCCGGCCCTCCGCCCACCTGCTGCAAACCACCACCCGACCACACCCAACCCTCGTCACACCACACACCACCATGCCTTCGCTCCGCCCGATCCTCCTCGTGGAAGACAACCCCAACGACGTCGAGCTCACGCTCAGCGCGCTGAAAGACATGAACATCGCCAACGAAATCGTCGTCGCCAACGACGGCGACGTGGCGCTCGATTATCTCTACCGTCGCGGCCGCTTCGCCGGCCGCACCGAGCCGCAGCCAGCCGTCGTGCTCCTCGACCTGAAGATGCCGCGCGTCGACGGGCGCGAAACACTCCGCCTCATGCGCTCCGATGAGCAACTTCGCACGATCCCCGTCGTCATCTTTACTTCCTCCCGCGAAGAACAGGACGTCTTTGAAACCTACCGCCTCGGCATCAACGCTTACGTCGTCAAGCCCGTGAACTTCGAGGACTTCGTCGGCGCCATCACCCAGCTCGGCATGTTCTGGGCCGTCTTGAACGAACCACCGCCTCAGAAAACCGCCGCCCCCGCCTCCACCCGCTGATCCGGCTCCGTCCATCGTCCTTCCCGCTTCCCTGACAACCACACTGCGCCATGAAAATTCTCCACCTCGAGGACAATCCCCACGACGCCGAGCTGGTCCGCGAGCAACTCCTCGAAGAATGGCCCGACTGCGAGATCAAGGCCGTCGCCACCCGCCACGCCTACCTCAGCGAGGTCCAGCGCGGCGAGCACGACCTGATTCTCTCCGACTTCACGCTCGCCTCCTTCAACGGACTCGAGGCCCTCAAGATCGCGCGTAACCATCGCCCGGATACACCCTTCATCTTCCTGTCCGGCACGATCGGCGAGGACCGCGCCATCGCCGCCGTGAAGGCCGGCGCCCACGACTACGTGCTCAAGGATCACATGAAGCGGCTGATCGTCGCTTTGCGCAGCGCGCTGCGCGACAGCGCCGAGCGCAAGCAACGCCGCCTCGCCGAGGACGCCCACCGCCGGCTCGCCGCAATCCTTGAAAACACCTCCGACTTCGTCGGCATGTTCGCCCCCGACGGGCACATGCTCTACGTCAACCGCGCCGGGCTGCAGATGGCCGGCCTGCCCGTCGACCAGGAGGTGGAGTCGCGCCGCTTCACCGATTTTCTTCCGCCCGAAATCGCCGCCCGGTTCGAGCGCGAGATCCTTCCCGCCGTCCGCCGCGACGGCACCTGGTCGGGCGAACTCGCGCTGCTCTCCCGCGAAGGCCGGCAGATCCCCGTCTCCTGCGTGCTGCTCACGCACTCCACGCCCGAGGGCACCGTTGAATACCTCTCCGCCCTGCTGCGCGATCTCACCGCCCAGAAACAGGCCGACCGGCGCATCCGCGAGCAGGCCGATTTTCTGGACCGCGCCAGCGACGCCATCATCGTCGACGATCTCGAGGGCATCATCACCGCCTGGAACCGCGGCGCCGAACGCGCCCTCGGCTGGGCCGCCTCCGAGGCCCTCGGCCGGCGCTACACGGAGGTCTTCAGTCCCGCCGACCATGCCGCGATTCACGCGATGCGCCAGGTGCTCGAGATCGACGGCGAGTGGCGCGGCGAGATCCAGCTCCACGACCGGCAGGGCCGCCTGCGCAATTTCGACAGCCGCGTCACCGTGATCCGCGACGACGCCGGCCACCCGCGCGCCCACCTCACCATCAACACCGACATCACCGAGAAAAAACATCTCGAGGAGAAATTCCTGCGCGCCCAGCGCCTCGAATCCATCGGCATGCTCGCCTCCGGCATCGCACACGATCTCAACAATATTCTCGCGCCGATCCTCCTCGCCGCCCCCATGCTCCGCGAGCGCGCGAGCGATCCGTCCGATTCCCAATTGCTGTCCTCGCTCGAGAAGGGCGCCGAGCGCGGCGCCGCCCTCGTGCGCCAGATCCTCAGCTTCGCCCAGGGCGCGGGCGGCGAGCCCCGCCTCATTCAGGTCAAGCACCTGGCCCGCGACATCACCGGCATCATCCGCGAAACGTTTCCGAAAAACATCACCCTCGACGAGGACATCGGCAGCGATCTCTGGCCGATCAAGGCCAACCCCACCCAGATTCACCAGGTGCTGCTCAACCTCGTCGTCAACGCCCGCGACGCGATGCCGCAGGGCGGCACGCTGCGCGTCCACGCCCGCAACCAGGTGCTCGACGACCTCGCCGCCCGCAAGATCGAGGGCGGCCGCCCCGGCGCTTATCTCGCACTCGAGGTCGAGGACACCGGCTCCGGCATCCCGCCGGAGGTGCTCGCCCACATCTGGGAGCCGTTCTTCACCACCAAGCCCGCCGGCCGCGGCACCGGTCTCGGACTCTCCACCGTGCGCGGCATCGTCGAGACGCACCAGGGGTTCGTCCGGCTGCACACCACGCCCAGACGCGGCACGACGTTCACCGTCTATCTTCCCGCGGCCGAGGGCGCCCTCGGGGGCGACCAGGAAAACGCGCCGATCCACATTCCGCGCGGTCGCGGCGAACTCATCCTCGTGGTCGACGACGAGCTCAACGTCCGCGATCTCATCACCGCGATTCTCACCCACCACGGTTACCGCGTCCTCACCGCGCGCGACGGCGTCGAGGCGGTCGCCCTGTTTGCCCCGCGCGGGGCGGAGGTCGCCCTCGTGATCACCGACCTCAACATGCCCAATCTCGACGGTACCGCACTCGCCGGCGTGCTGCGCCGCCTACAACCGGCGCTAAAGGTGATCGCGGTCAGCGGCATGGCTCCGGAGAACCGTCCCGAGGCCACGGCGAACACGCGCCCGTCCGCCTTTTTGCCCAAGCCGTTCAAAGCCGAACCGCTGCTGCGGCTCGTGCACGAGCTCCTCCACGAAAAAACCAGGGCGACCTGAAGGAAGATACCGCGACCCCGGGGCCACGATCGCGCCTCACGGCCGTGCCACGATCGGGGTGCGCAAGACGCCGAGCCGCTCGATTTCCAGCTCCACCTCATCGCCCGGCATCAGCCACCCGCCGGTGTTCTCCGGGCCGAGTTCCAGAATGCAACCCGTGCCCACCGTGCCCGTCGCGATCAGATCGCCGGGAAACAGCTCCGCGTCCCGCGAGGCGTGCGCGATCAGCCGCGGAATCGAGTGGTGAAGCGCCGCGACGTCGCCGCGCGAAAGCTCCCGTCCGTTCTTGCGCGCCCTCATCGCGAGCTGCAGCCGCTCGCCATCGATGCGGTCCGCAAACTCATCCCGCGTGACGAGCCACGGTCCGGCCGCCGTCGCGAAATCCTTTCCCTTCGCCGGTCCGAGGCCGACGCTCATCTCGGCGCGCTGCAGATCTCGTGCGCTCAAGTCGTTCACGATCGTCAGGCCGGCGACGTGCTCCCACGCGCGCGCCGCCGGGATGTCGCGTCCGCCCCGCCCGATCACCACCCCGAGCTCCAGTTCGTAATCGAGTTCCTTCGCGCCCGCCGGCGCAAACACCGGCGCGCCGTTCCCAACGAGCGCCCGGGCATTGGAAAAATAGAACGCCGGCACCTCATACCACGCCGGCGGCATCGTCTGCCCCCGTCGCGCCCGGCAGGTCTTTACGTGCTGTTCGAACGCGTAAAAGTCGCGGAACGCCGGCGGGCGCACCACCGGCGGCAGCAGCGGCGTCGCCGGCGGATACGCCCGTCCGCCGGTCGCCGAAAAGGTGGCGACGTGCCGCGGCCAGTCCGCGAGCCACGCCGTGAGTTCCTCGCGCTGCTCGAGCGCCGCCGGCAGCAGCTCCTCCAGCGGACTCATCCACGACGCCCCGGTCGGCACCTCCCCCAGCACCACACGCAGGACGGAAAACAGCGTGAGCCACGATTCGTCGGCCGCCGCCACGGCGGCGACGGGCGGGGAATCGCGCTGAGGCTGAAGGGTGGCCAGACGCATGAGCGACGCTGCTACTTTGCGACCGAACCGTTTCCGGGTCGAATCTTTCCCCGGGTTGGCTTTGTTGTGTCTCAACCCCAAATACCCCCGCTGCCCGCACGACGGCACCCCTCCCGGACGACGAAAGAGAACGAAAACGACGAAAGGGAAAACGAGGGGCCGCCTACGCAGGCCGCCTCTTGCCCCGCGGCGCAGCGGGACACTCCAAACCCGAAGTCAGAAGTGATATGCCTACCCCATCCGCTTCTCCCCAGCCCGGTACCAACGCCCCCGGCGGCAACGATCCGCGCTGCGTGCCCGTCAAGCTCACCGCCCCGATTCCGATCGGCGATGCGTGTCCATATCCTCACTACACCGACGACGAGCACGCTGTCTGGCGCGAGCTGATCACGCGCCAGGAAAAGCTGCTGCCGGGCCGCGCGGCCGACGAGTTTCTCTCCGGCCTGGCCGCCCTCGGCCTCGACCACGAGCGCATCCCCGCCCTCGCCGCCGTTTCGCGCCGGCTCAACGCGACCACCGGCTGGCACCTCGCCCGCACGCCCGGTCTGCTCGACGCGCACGATTTCTTCGACCACCTCTCGCGGCGCATCTTTCCGTGCACCGACTACATCCGCAGCCGGAAGGAACTCGACTACACGCCGGCGCCCGACTGCTTCCACGACATCTTCGGACACACGCCGATGATCATGAACCCGCGCTTTGCCGACTTCTACCAGAAGATCGGCCAGGCCGCGCTCGCCTGCCAGGATCCCGCCATCGAGGAAGGGCTCACGCGCATCTACTGGTTCACCGTCGAGTTCGGGCTCGTGAAAAACCGCGGAGGCCTGCGCATCTACGGCAACGGCATCATCTCCAGCTACGGCGAGACGCTGCACAGTCTCACCAACAAGACCGAAAAGCGCCCCTTCGTCGCCGAGCTCGCCGCCGCCCAAGCCTACGACATCTGGCACTTCCAGGACGTGCTGTGGGTGGTCGACTCCTTCGAGCACCTCGAGCGCGAATTCGCCCGCTGGGCCCGGAGTATGGATCTGCTGTAGGCGACGCACGCGCAGTCCAGGCAGCCGCCGAACGCAGCATGTGGGTCGGTGGCTCATGCGTTTTTGGACCGACCGATCGTCCTCGATTTCCTCGCCGGCGTCGCGCTGGCCAAGCTCTATCGAGCCGTGGTTGTTCGTCGGAGCCTCCTTTGCCGCCGCCCTCGTCCTCGCGGCGATCGTGCGCCTCACGCTCGAGCGGCCGTTGCTGGCCTGGATGCGCGGCAATCGCGAACCGACCGGCACCGCGCCGCTGACCGACGCCCCCGCCCCTGCCGACTGCCGCCCGGAACATTCCGACTGACGGGCAGCGGCGCCTCCACCCCGACGGGTCGAGGTCAGCGCACGCGGCGCGGTCCGGCCGTCCCTGGCGCGTATCCGGAATCTCGATCGCCTCGGAACCACGCCGCCACGTTTCCGGGCGAGACGGCCGCCGCCGCCCCGGCGCCAAACGGGCCCAATCTTTCTGACTCCGGAGACCCCCGAGGGCGACGCCCCGGGCGCGCGCCCGTTTCCGACGCTACTCGTCCCGGAGCGTGAACCCGCCGCCCGTCCATCGGTCAGGCGAACCACGTTCATGTCATCCGCTCCGTTACCCAACGTCGCGCACCTGCAGGCGCTTGCCCGCCTCGTTCGCTTCCACTGCTTGAAAGTAGCCGGAGCGGAGCAGCCGGCCCATCTCCTCTCGGCCCTCGCCGCCGCAGACGTGATGACCGGCCTGCTCTTCGGCGGAAGTTTTCGTTTCGATCTCAATAACCCCGGCCGCCCCGACAACGACCGGCTGCTGGTCCCCGAGGAAGCCGCGTTCCCGCTCTTCCACGCCTTGTGGGCGGTGGCCGGCGCGATCGACGAAAGCGCGCTCGAGACCCCGCATGCCACCGGCTGCTGGCTCGACCAAATCTCCGGCCCGCATGCCGGCCCTTCCCGGGCGGCGAGCGGTTGGGGCGGCCATCACGCCGTCGTCGGTTTCGGCCTCGGCCGCCTGGCGCTCTCCCCGCTGGGCGGGGCCGGCGACCCGCCGCGCCGCACGTACGTCCTGCTCAACGGCACCGCGAGCGCCGACAACGCGCGCTGGGGCTTGCTGCAACAGGCGGCGCGCTGCCGCGTGCCGAATCTCGTCGGCATCAGCAATGTCAGCCGTGTCACCCACAAGCACCAGAAACGCCCCGTCGGTCGCGACATCGAGGCCTACGCCCGTCGCATTGCCAGTTGCGGCTGGAAAACACTCCTGATCGACGGCCACGGTTATCCCCAAATTCTGGGTGCGCTGCGCGCCGCCGCCGCCACGACCGACCAGGCGGTGATGATCATCGCGCGCACGCTCAAGAGCGATGGCCTCGCCTATCTCGACGGACAAAACAACCCGCGCAGCCTCGATGCCGCCGATTGGAAACACGCCCTCGCCGCGATCGACAACATCGACCACGGCCTCCGCGGTCACATCCCGCCGCCGGAAACCGTTGCCCGCCGCCCGCAGCCCCCCGCGCACCTCGTCACCTGACCCGCTCCCACCGAAACGCGTCGCGCCCGCTCCCCGTTGCCGCGGCGGCGACCTCGCTCTCTCCGTCCACCACCCTCGTCTGCCATGGGACTCACCTTTCTGATGCTCGGCCTCCTTCTTGTCTGCATTCTCGTGGCATTCCAGGGCCTGAATAATCCGCACGATTGAGGTCCGGGCCGCCGTGAGCGCCGTTTTTCATTCGCGGCTATTCGTGTCCCTTCGTGGTTGAATGGAATTTCTCCGGCTCAGCCTCAGCTGAGCTCCCAACTGGATTCCACGCCTTAACGGACGTAATCCGCCACCAGTTTTCTCAACACGCCGAGCGGCAGGTCCTCGATTTTGCGGAAACGAATGCAGCTCTTCCCGATGTCGAGCGCGCCCAGATCAGCGCGGTGGCGTTTCACGATCTCCGGGTCGGCATAGAGTGAAAAATAGTTCCGCTGCACATTGAACGCCAGCATCCGCCCCGCGAGTTCGTAGGTGGGCATCCCATACTTCATCGTGCCGACGGCGTCGGGCACCACGTCTCGCACCAAGCGGCTCAACGTTTCCATCACCGCCCGTTCCTTGTCGCCGAGTCCCGCCAGATAGGCGGCGATGGTCGAAGCCTTCGATTGCATGAGGGAGAGGGATAACGTGAATGGGCGGCCCCCCGTTCGGTCGATCCTTCGCGTGCGGGGCGTGAGTGATGTGGGACACACACTCGACGGAAACCAAGCGCGCACGGTTACAGACCGATTCGCAGGCACCGCGCAGACGCCGGGGCGAACGACAGACGCCGCTCAGGGGCGCTCGGTTCGTACGGCGGAGGTTTGAGATGGCACACCACCCGTCGCACAAGCTCCAGCAGACCGACCTGGGCGCCCACCCAGACGATTGTCACCGGTACGGCGATGATCGGCGCCGGCGACCTGCCGGTGTCCGTCGCGAACGTCTGCAGGGCTGCCCGCGCAAATCGCGGTCCCCGCAATGCGGAAAATGCGCGCCGGCAGGTGGCGGAAAAGCAGCGGCTTGCGCAGCCGGACACCCTTCAGCCGGGCCCGGTTTCCTTCCGGCGCGCGAGCTGGCATGCGCGCTGCTTAAAGAACGTGTCTCCGCTTAGCGGAGACTTTGGGGTAATATAGAAAGCAAAGGCCGGTCGCTTAGGGGTAGGCGACCGGCCACTTTTTTACCGCTCCCGTCTTCGCCGCCGGGACGGCGCGCGGCGCTTCGGCGCTCAGGCGCCTGCTCCCGCAGCGTAGAGGCGCTGCACGGATTCCCGGCTCAGCACGATGATCGTGAAGACACCGAGAAGCGTTCCGAACGGCACGAAGGCGCACAGCAGCGCCGCCATGACGAAACTGAACATCCGCTTGCGCCGCCTCGCGAGAAACCGGCCGGAGATGAACGTGCAGACCGCGGCCGCCCAGCCGAACAGCACGAACAGTCCACCCATGAGAATAAAAACATAACCGAGCGCAGCGGGCGGGGGAGCGCCGTGCTGTCCGGCCATGAACTCGGGATTCACGACCATCATGACGCCCATGCCGACGTGCAGGAGCGGAAAGCAGGCGAAGACGGCCCCGAGCGCCGCGACCACATAATGAAAGATCGCGAGCAACCGCAGCTGCTCTTCGTCGCGGCTCCGGGTCGCGGGAGGTGAAGGTGAGTCCGAAGATTCCATGACGATTTACTAGAATGACGAGATGCGCTCAGGCGATGGGGCCAGTGAATAGAATCAGGACGGGGACGATCGCTCTCATGGTTGATTAGGATTGCTGGTTCTTTTTCTCCTCCACGCGCGCCCGGATCGCCGGCTCCACGATCGCCTCGGTGAACAGGTACCCGAAGCCCGCCGAAAACACGATCCCGAGCAGAAACGCACGCAGCTGCGAGGGCTCATTGGCGCCGGGCGCCGCGAGATGAAGGCCCACGAACACCGCGAAGCCGATACAAAACCCGCTCTTGTAACGGAGCCGCCGATCCTCCGCCCACACCCGCTTCCGCAGCGCGCAGCGCTCGTCGCGAGGGATCTCGTCGTAGCGGATCATGGGCAGGCGAGTCGCCGCCGGGGCATGGCCACCCCGACTGATTTTCCGCCGGTCACCTGGCCGCGCGCGTCGCGCTTCGTCGCGAAACGTCCGCTCGCAACGAGAGTTCCTGGTTGTGGGTGTGATGTGTTCATAGGGGCGCCTCAGCTGGGCTTATGCAGTTGAGAGTACATGGTTGAGAGTTGAGAGCCCAATCCTCAGAGGCGTCGCGCGCGAAATCACCGGACAAATCGGGAGTCACCATTTGGTTTTTCTCTCAACACTCATCTCTCAACTCTCAACTGTATGGTTCCGCCTCAGCGAGGCTCGCGAAGGATCAGTTTATAGTCCCGCGCATTGTCCGCTTCATGAGCAAATCCCGGAGTCTCGCGCTCGGGCAGCGCCGTCGGCGCGACGTCGATCGCGACCGGCGTGATCGTGTCTGCCGGCCCCGCCGGGGTGACGCTCTCCGAGAACGAATACGTGATCTTCTCCTTGATGACTCTTGTCGTCTTCCCGCTTTGGTCGCGGACGAGTGTCATGCGCATTTCCGGCAGGCCGTCCCCGTCTGAATCTATCACCACGATTTCGTTCTTATCCTCCAGGGTGGTGAAAGTCGTCTTCAGCCCCTCTGCACTCTTGATGAGGGTGAACGGAGGCACGCCGCCCTTTACGAGCGGGCAAATCGTGTAGCCGCGTTCGCCGACCGCGATTTCAAGCTGTGGTCCGTCCCGTCCCACGGTCGTCACAATGTGTACTCTCCCGCTCTCCAGCTCTACGATCTTCCGTCCGCCGACCGGGTCCACGTCCGCGGCGCCGCGGGCAACGAGCGCAAGGAGCATGATCGTGAGTCGCCGACGGCAGTGCCTCGGAAAAGAGAAGCGTGCGCCTGTCGGTGCGTTATCGCAGGGAGCTTTTGCTCCGACCCGCGCAGGCGCACGCCCGCTGGGAAAGGACTGCGTTTGCCCCGAGACGACACCGTGCTCGGATGAATAGGGACGGATCGATAACATCCCTGGCAAAATCGAGTCTTCCCAGCCGGGCCGCGCCGAATGGTTGGCGCCAAGCGCAAAAACACGGGGAACAGAGGTTCGCATCGGAAGCCGGGCTGGAAGGGGACCGCCGAGGAATGGCCGGGCGACCGGTAACGCGCAAAAACAAAATGCGCGCAGATCTTGCTCCGGTCGGCGCGGACGCTGGGGGAGCGCATCCGGCCTGCGTATAGTGAAGCAACTCCCCTCGGAGAACGGGCCGCCCCGAAAAATTCTTTCAAATTTCTGAAAGAAACGGGGGCGCTCGTACGTTTCTGTACATGCGGGCACGCGTGTGTCCGTCCAGCACACACGGACAGAAACGAAATGATTAACCAACATCCATGAGTACTCAAAACCTCGTGTCCGCGTCCCTCACGGCTGCCGATCAGCAGGCCGTTTCGCAAAAGATCGCCGAGCTCCGCCAACTCCTGCCCTTCCTCATCGACCTGACGATGCTCGAGCGTCAGCGCCTGCTGAAGATGGGCGACAGCTCGCGGGCCTTCGTCGAGAAAGCGCTGGCCGCCGCGCAGAACAACCCGAAGGTCCTGCCCGGCGTGTTCAACACCGCCGAATTCGCCCAGGATCTCGCGTTGTGGACGGCGCTTCAGCCGATCGCCTCGCAGATCGCCCAGCTCGGCGAGTTGATCGAAGACACGCAGATCGCGCTCGGCAGCGATCTGATGGTCCAGGCGATGGAGGTGTATCGTCACTTGGGAAACACCCAGGCCGGCGCCGGTCTTGAAGAGCTGCGGAAGGAACTGGGGCTCCGGTTCTATCGCCGCTCGGCGTCGGCCACCACCGCCGGAGCCACCGCCACCACGAAGGTCACGGGCTGAGGCCGCGACTGCACCTTCACCGCGGCCGGCACGGATGATCATCCCGCCCGCCCCGCTGCGTTCCGAGCCTGACGCCCGAGGGTTGCGCACCCCGGGCGTGAGCCTCCCGAACCTCAACCGTGGAGGTCCGCAGTATCTGCCGTGAGAGTCTGAGCCTCGGCCGGGGACCCCGGGAGTATGTCGGGAGACCCTGCGGCGGGTCTCGCCAGATACTCGACCGCCCCAAGCCCGAGGCTTTCCACCCTGGACCGACATACTCGGTACCATGAGCAGACCCCGCAGACCCGTCGCCGCTCGCCCTCCAGACCCTCTGCCCACCTACTCGCCGGTGTGTCGGGAGATACTCTGACCCCTCTGGGGAGATACTCCGGACCTCGGCGCCCCACCCGCCAACCCCGACGCGAGCCCCTCAAGACCCTCTGGCGGGATACTCCGCACCCTCAGGAAAGATACCCGAAACCCTCCGCCGTCCGTGTCCGACACACCAACCGTGAGGAGGAAGACACTGAGGGCGCACCCTTTTTTCCACGCCTCCACGTAGCGCGGTGCTTCAGCCCGCGCACGAAAACGCAACGAACGCGGGCTGAAGCACC
>DASWVO010000179.1:0-14728 GCA_036406235.1 Opitutaceae bacterium | reverse complement strand
GTCGTGCGACTGTTTGCCGAGCACGAGGGAGGCCGGCATGAAGTCGAACGTTTCATCGAGCCAGGCGCGCAGCGTTTTCGGGAGGTTGGTCATGTCGGCCCACGAACGCGCGCGCTTTTTGTAGATCCACTCGAGAATCTGTTTCGCGCGAAACGCCGGCTCGCCGCGCTCCTTCAGACGGGCGGTGAGGGACTCGAGAGTCTCGCCGGTGAGCGGCGGCTTGGCGGGCGTGAACTTCATGCAAGTTGAGAGTTGAGGGTTGAGAGTTGAGAGAAAAGCCCCAAACGCCGGCCACTCGGTCGTTGCCGTCCACTATCAACTCTCAACACTCAACTCTCAACTTTCCGGTCTGTGCATCTTCTTCACCGACACATCTTCTGGGGCGTTCTCGGCACCTGCGGGGCGGCGGTGGGCCTCTTCGCCTTCGTGCTGATCGTGGGCAACGCGCTCAAGGACCTGCTCGGCTATGTCGCCACCGGCCAGATACCTCCGGAGACCTTTGCCAAGTTGCTGTTGCTGCTCGTGCCGTATGTCTGCGCGTATGCGCTGCCGATGGGCGTGCTCACGGGCGTCCTGCTTGTGCTCGGCCGGATGTCGGCGCAGCAGGAGATCACGGCGATGCGCGCGGCGGGTCTGAGCCTCGGCTACATCGCGCGGCCGATCTTTGTCCTCGGCACCCTCGGCGTCGTCGCAGGCCTCGGAGTGAACTTTTACTACATGCCCCTGGCGCGCACGGCCTACAAGCAGACGCTGGCCGACGCCGTGCAGAAGAACCCGTTGAGCTTCATCGTGCCGAAGACCTTCATCCGCGACTTCCCCGGCATCGTGGTTTACGTGGGCGAAAAGGACGGGGCGTTGTTGCGCGATTTCTGGGTGTGGGAGCTCGACTCGCGCAAACGCGTGCGGACGTTCGCCCGCGCGCAGACGGGGCGCTTCGATTACGATGCGGAGCAGAACAAGCTCACGCTCACGCTCGCCAACGTGACGGCCGAGACGCGCGACGAAAATGACCCGGAGAATTTCTCGAAGCCGCTCTCGACCGGTTCGTTCGGCGAGGTGCCGATCGAGCTGAAGCTGAGCACGATTTTCGGCAAACAGGAGCTGCGCAAAAAGGCGAGCTGGCTGACGCTCGAGCAACTCGAAGCGGAGCAGGCGCGGCTCGAGGCCGAGAACGCGCCCGTTGCCGAACGCCTGAAGATCTCCAGCGCACTGCACGAGAAGGCGTCGAGCGCCTTTGCCGTCCTCGCGTTCGCGATCGTCGCGGTGCCGCTCGGCATCAAGGTTTCGCGCAAGGAGACCTCCGCCAATCTCGGAGTGGCTCTGGGGCTGTTGCTCGGCTACTTATTTCTTACGAACGTGATCGGTTCGCTCGATCAGTTTCCGCAGATCCGGCCCGATCTGCTGTTGTGGCTGCCGAGCGCGTTGTTCTTCGCGCTCGGCGTGTGGCTTTTCCGGCGGCTCGGGCGGGTGTGAGCGATCAGCCGAGGCGGCCGTCGGGGCCGTGCCCGTTGCGAGCGTTGCCATTGCTGAAGAAGCCGTGTTGCCCGCTGGCCGCGATGGCCGGCGCGTGGGCGCTGTGCGGCGGGGCAAGGCGCATCGCAAAACGAGCAGCTTTGCGCGTCGGCGGAACGCTGGAGGAGGTCGCAGGCGGAGGGGCCGCACCCTCCGGGAGCGATGTAGCGACGTCGCCACTACGGGCGATGCCGACGAGCCGTTCGAGAGTCGTGACCGCCGTGCGCATCGTCGCGGCCTGGGCGAGCAGTTCTTCCGCCGCGGCCGCGCTTTCCTCGGAACTGGCGGCGTTGGTCTGGGTGAGCGTGTCGATCTGGGCGACGGCGGTGTTGATCTGGCCGAGACCCTGGGCCTGCTCCTGCGACGCGCGGGCGATCTCGCCCACGAGGCCGTCCACCTGGCGGGCCTTGCTCAAAATCTCGTCGAGCGCGCCGGATACCTTGGTCGAGATATCCGCGCCACGGTCGCTGCGCGAGACGGCCTCCTCGATCATGGCGGAGGTTTCGCGGGCGGATTGGGCGGAGCGCTGGGCGAGGGCGCGCACCTCGTCGGCGACGACGGCGAAACCGGCGCCGGCGTCACCGGCGCGCGCCGCTTCGACGGCGGCGTTGAGCGCGAGAATGTTGGTCTGGAACGCAATTTCGTCGATGGTCTTCACGATGCGCGCGATGTTGCTGCTCGATTCCTTGATCGCGCCCATGGCCTGCTGCATTTCGGCCATGTTCCGGGCCCCGGCCTCGGCCGCGGCGCGCGTGTCGCCGGCAAGGGTGCGCGTCTCGTGGGCGGCATCGGCGTTGCGCTTGGTCATCGCGGAGAGTTCTTCGAGGGAGGAGCCGGTCTCTTCGACGGCGGCAGCCTGCTCGCTGGCGCCGGACGCGAGCGTCTGGCTCGCGGCCGAGACTTGCGAGGAGGCGCTCGCAAGTTGCTGGGCGCTGTGGGCGAGGTCGGCGGCTGTGGCCCGCAGTGTTGCGGAAAGACCGCGGCTGATCTGCCAGGCGAAGGCGACGGCAATGACGAAGGCCGACAGCGCGAGCGAGATGATGGCGATCCGCGTCTCTGCCATGCCATTCTGGATACGCGGACCGATCCGGTCCTGATCCGCGACAAACGCCAGGGTCAGCTCCTCCACCGCGCCGTCGATCACGGTGCCGCTCTGGACCATGCGCTCAACGAGTGCCTCCGAGGCGGCGCCGCCGCTGCTCCCGAGAGCGACGATTTCCCCAAAAATCGAGGCGTAGCGTCCGAGTTCCGCCTCGATGGACTCGACCGTTTTCAGGCGTTCAGGGTGGGTGAGGGCAGCCTTCGCTTGGGCGAGAAAGCCTCTGAGCTTTGCGTCCCGTTCGGTGAACGCGGTCGCCTCCTCGGCGGAGTGATCTACGAAGTACGCTTTGGCTACCACGCGCATTTCGAGGAAATTGGCCTGCGCGCGACCGACGAGATTGCTCTGGCGGGCCGCGGTGCGATATTCGCGGAAGCGATGATAGTTGTTTTGGATGGCTTCGGTGGCGAAGACTCCGATCAAGCCGAGGCCTCCCAGCACCGTGCCAAAGCCCAGCGCGATGCGCCGTCCGATCGTCCAGTGGTGCAACCAGCGCCGGCCGATCCACCATTGCGCGGCGAGCACGACGAGCCCGCCGACGGCGGAACCGGCGATCCAGCGGAGCAACTGGGGCCCGCTCGCGTCGGTCGGTGGGGGCGCGTGGGCGGCGGCAGACGAGGACGCGGCGGCGCCGGCTGCGAGCATCGGCAGCGCGGTGAGCGTGAAGAGCGCGGATAGCCTTGCGGCAATTGGGGAACGCGAACGGATCGCGCCGAAGGACGGAGACGCGGCGGGGAGGAAGCGCGGGAGGGGTTGCATGCGACGAAGGGGCGCTTCTCCGGAGCGCTGGGGCGGCTCAGACTCCAGTTGCGGCGGGGGCCGTGACTGGCGAGTGATCCAAGCCGGGAGGCTTGGCGGGACACGAGATCCGGAGAGTCCCCATTCGGCATGTTAAAACGGACCGCCGGCGAAGCGCTTAAGGCAGGAGGTTAAAAATGCGTAAAACTTCAGGTGCCGCTCGGTAAATGCGTAGCGGGCCTGCGAAGGGTTCCCAGGGCCGGCAGGGGCCTTCCGACAGCAGGAGTCGCCTGCCTGGAAACGCCGGAGCGGCGGCGCAGGTGCAGCGCCGCCCCGGGCAAAGGCGACCTATTTCGCCAGCGAACGGTTTACGGCGCTGACGATCGCCTTGATCGAGGCGAGCTCGATGTTGGTGTCGACGCCTGCGCCGAACATCGCGTGACCGCGCGTTGTCTTGATCTGGATGTACGAGGCCGCGAGCGTGTCGGCGCCGGAGCCGAGCGAGTGTTCGGCGTAGCTCAGGAGTTCGAACTTCGGCACGCCAGCCTCGCCGAGTGCGCGCACGAAGGCGTCGATCGGGCCATTGCCCTCGGCCACCAGCTTGCGGTGCTGGCCGTTGATCGTGAGCGAAGCCTCGCATTTGACGGCGCTGTCGCGCTCGGTGGTCTTGAAGTGCTCCAGGGTGACCGGCGACGTGCGCTCGAGGTACTCCTGACGGAAGACGTCGTGGATCTCGGCGGGCGTGAGCTCCGTGCCCTTGGCATCGGCGACATCGTTGACGATTTTGCCGATCTCCTTGTGCATGAGCTTGGGCAGGTGATAGCCGAACTCGTGTTCGAGTACGTAGGCCACGCCGCCTTTGCCCGACTGTGAGTTGATGCGGATGATGGCCTTGTAGCTGCGGCCGATGTCGGCCGGGTCGATCGGGATGTAAAGCACGTCCCACGGCTCGCCCGGTTTTTGGGCGGCCCAGGATTTCTTGATCGCGTCCTGGTGCGAGCCGCTGAAGGCGGTGAACACGAGCTCGCCGGCGTAAGGCTGGCGCGGCGGCACCTCCAGGCGCGTGCAACGCTCGTAGACGTCGCGAACGTGGTTGATGTTCGAGAAGTCGAGACGCGGGTCGACGCCGTGGGTGAACATGTTCAGCGCCACCGTCACGATGTCGAGGTTGCCGGTGCGCTCACCGTTGCCGAAGAGCGTGCCCTCGACGCGATCGGCGCCGGCGAGCAGCGCGAGCTCCGTCGCGGCGACGCCGGTGCCCCGATCGTTGTGCGTGTGCAGCGAGACGATCGTGCAGTCGCGGCGCGTCAGGTGGGTGCACATCCACTCGATCTGGTCGGCAGGGATGTTGGGCGTGGCGTACTCGACCGTCGCCGGCAGGTTGAGGATGATCTTGTTTTGCGGCGTGGGTCCCCACACGTCGGATACGGCCTCGCAGATCTCCAAGGCGAATTCGAGCTCGGTGCTGGTGAAGCTTTCCGGCGAGTATTCCAGGCGGAGGTGGGTGCCGGCCGCGACGAGGGGCTGCATTTTCGCCTTCAGCAAGCTCACGGCGTCGGTGGCGATCTTGACGATCGCAGCCCGATCGGTCCCGAAAACGTACTTTCGCTGGGCCGGCGACGTGGAATTGTAGAGGTGGAAGATGACGTTTTTGGCGCCCTGCAGGGCTTCGAGGGAGCGCGTGATCAGGTCCTCGCGACACTGGCAGAGGATCTGGATGGCGACGTCGTCGGGGATGCGTTTCTCCTCGATCAGGCGGCGGCAGAAATCGAACTCGATCTGGGAGGCGGAAGGGAAGCCGACCTCGATTTCCTTGAAACCGATCTTCACGAGCAGCTCGAAGTACTCGAGCTTCTCTTCGACGCTCATGGGCTGGGCGAGGGCTTGGTTGCCATCGCGGAGGTCGACGCTGCACCAGATCGGAGCCTGCGTGATCGTGCGGTTGGGCCACTGGCGGTTGGGCAGCTGGACCGGCGGGAACGGGCGGTATTTGCGGACGGAAGAGGAGGACATTGCGAAACGAAGACTAAAACAGATTGCGGTGAAGACGGAAAGGCCGCGCCGCAACGGGCGGCAGGCGGCGGGACGACAGACTCTATGGACGCACGATCAGCCGCCACGCGGCCCTCTCGGATCGTGCGTCTAGGTAAGTCGAAGCGCCTGCGCGATGTTTCGCATTGAGATCGGCAGAGATAGCGCGCCGCCGTCGGGAAAGTCAAGGGGGGCGTTCCGGCCCGTACTCCGGGACCAGCAGGAGGGCAGCGCCCCTCTCTCGCCACAGCGCCCTGTCCAGCGTAACTCATACGCCGTACCAGCGTCTTGCTCTTCGTGTATGGCCCATCTTCCATCGCCGCATGCTTGACGAGACGTTCGACCTGGCCGGCTGCCTCGAGCGCGTGCGCGCGCGCGACCAGTCGGCGGCGCGCGACCTCGTCCAGCACCTCTACCCCCTGGTCATCCGCATTGTGCGAGCGCGGCTGCCACGGCGGGTCGCCGAGGAGGACCTCGCGCAGGAGATTTTCCTGAAAATGTTCACCCGAATCGACCAGTTCCAGGGGAGCGTGCCGTTCACGCACTGGGTCTCCCGTATTGCGGTGACGACGTGCATCGATCATCTGCGCGCGCAGCAGCGCCGGCCGGAGTTTCGCTGGGCCGACCTCTCCGAGAACGAAGCCGAGCTTCTGGATGCGGTGCTGACCAACGACAGCGAGCAGGCGCCCGACGACGCGCTCGCCGCGCATGAACTGGTGCACAAGCTGCTCGAGCAGCTAAAGCCGGACGATCGACTGGTCATTCAGTTGCTGGACCTCGAACAAAAATCGATTGCGGAAATCTGTGAGCTGACCGGTTGGAACACTTCGCTGGTCAAAGTGCGGGCTTTCCGCGCGCGTCGGAAATTGCAAAAGCTCTTTACGGACCTACAACGAAAGGAACGCTCATGAACTCCCCTCATTCCGCCTGGTCCCGCCTCGCCGCCGCCGCTCGTCGCGCGCCGGCGGATACGCACGATGCGACCGCGCCCTATGGTTTCGCGACGCGCGTGGCGGCCATGGCGTTTGCGCAGGCGGCGGAGCACCCGCTGGCGACGCTGTTCGATCGCGTCTCGTTCCGGGCGCTCGGCTACGCCGGGCTGCTGGCGGTTGCCGCAGTCGCGGCCAACCTGGTGCCCATCCTCAACGCGTTCGAGGAAGAGGCGGCGGCGGTCGGAGACCCGGTCGTCGAGATGTTCGATTACTCCTGAGGCATGACGACTGCTTCCTGGAAAGTCGCGCTCGCCTTCACCGGAGTCTTCCTTGCCGGCGCCGTTGCCGGGGGCATCGTTTCCCTCCGCGTGGCGAAATCCCTCCACGCGAAAAAAGGCAGCGAGGGGTTTGTGGCGTCGCAGATGGAGCGCTTCACCGACGCGCTCGATCTCACGCCGGAGCAGCGGACAAAGATCAAACCGATTCTCGACAGCGCGGGCGATGATCTGCGACGGCTGCGCGCCGAGACCGCTCAGATTTTCCAATGGATGGAGGGCGGCATCGCCAGCGAGCTGACCCCGGAACAGAAGGAGAAGTTCGATGAAATGCAGCGCAAGCAGCGCGAGCGCTGGAAGAAAATGATGGAAGCCCGCGAACAGCGGGAGCGCGAACGCGCCAAGGCCCGCCTCGAGGGGGTGACGCCGCCACCGTCGCCGGAGAAGGGCGATCACCGCCCGCCGCCTCGGCCCGAAGAGCCGAAACCGTAAGGGTCAATGTTTGGAGCGCGCTTGCGCGCGATGGGAGCGCCGGCGTCCCGCCCACATTTCGCGGATTGCGGGCCAGAGGCCCACGCTCCCAGGACATCGCGCACAAGCGTGCTCCTACAGCTGCATAGCTCAGCCTTGCCGGGCGGTGCGCGCCGGGCTTCTCTGTCGCATGACTCCTTCGCTTGACGGCAAACGCATCGTCCTCGGCATCAGTGGCTCCATCGCGGCCTACAAGGCCGCCGACCTTACGAGCCAGTTGCGCAAGCGCGGGGCGGAGGTCTTCCCCGTGCTCACGGCTGGCGGCGCGAAATTCATCACCCCGCTCACCCTGCAGACTCTCGCGCGCAATCCCGTAGCGGCCGACTTGTGGAGCGAAGGCAACGGCTGGCAGCCGGGCCATATCGAACTCGCCGACAAGGCCGACCTGCTCGTCGTCGCCCCGGCGACCGCCGACGTGATTGCGCAGTTCGCGCACGGCCTCGCTCCCGATTTTCTCAGTTCGCTCCATCTGGTCGCGCGCTGCCCGGTGCTGATCGCGCCGGCGATGAACGGCAAGATGTGGCTGCACCCCGCCACCGTGGCCAACGTCGAGAGCCTGAAGGCGCGGGGTGTGCAGTTCATCGGGCCGGAAGAAGGCATGCTGGCATGCGGTTACGAAGGCATTGGCCGGCTCTGGCCGGTCGACGGCATCCTGGAGCGAATCGAGGCGATGTTCGTGCCGCGAAAATCATAGCCCGACATTCAGCGGGCCGGGCGAGGCGTGCGCTTGCGCGCGATTTCCGGGAGCAAATATCGGCCTCGCCGCCAAAGGGCTAAGATTCCTGTTGCGCGCGGGTCGATGCGCCGCACTGTGCGCCTTGGCCAGGTGCCATGCATGGGCAGGCGCGTGAACCCCGCCAGGACCGGAAGGTAGCAACGGTAACGACGTCCTCCCAGTGCCGTGGAGTGCCTGGCCACCTCTTTTTTTATTTCACATCTGAGATCTCAAATTTGAGATTCCTCCTTCGTGGCAGAAAACGGTTACCAAGTCATCGCGCGCAAGTGGCGGCCCCAGACGTTTGACGACGTTGTCGGTCAGGATCACGTGGTGCGCACGTTGCGCAACGCGATCGCCCGCCAGCGCATCGCCCACGCCTATCTCTTCGTGGGGCCGCGTGGCACTGGCAAGACGTCGACCGCCCGCATTTTTGCCAAGGCGCTGAATTGCACCGACGGCCCCAAGGCCGATTTCGACCCGGCTGATCCGGCCTGCCAGGCCATCGCCGACGGCACGCATCTCGACGTGATCGAGATCGACGGCGCCTCGAACAACGGCGTCGACCAGGTGCGCGACCTGCGCGAGACGGTCCAATACGCGCCGGCGCAGGGCAAGTTCAAGGTCTACATCATCGACGAGGTGCACATGCTCTCGGCCGCGGCGTTCAACGCGCTGCTGAAAACGCTCGAAGAGCCGCCGCCGCACGTGAAATTCGTCTTCGCCACGACCGATCCGCAAAAGGTACTGCCGACGATCGTGTCGCGCTGCCAGCGCTTCGACCTCAAGCCGATCCCGGCGGAGCTCATCGTCGAGCGCCTGCGCAAGATCGCCAACGACGAGAAGGTCAAGGTGACCGACGAGGCGCTGCGCTGCATCGCGCGCATGGCGGACGGCGGTATGCGCGACGCTCAGTCGATCTTCGACCAGATGATCTCGTTCTGCGGCTCCGACATCACGGAGCCCGACGTGCTCGACGTCTACGGCCTCGTCTCGGCCGAGAAGATCGCGGAGCTATCCGGCGCCCTCGCCGCGGGCGACCACAAGCGCCTCGTGGAGATTGTCGACGGTTGCGACGCTGCCGGCCGGGATCTCGTGCGGTTGCTGAGCGACCTGCAGGCGCACGTGCGCACCGTACTGCTCGACGCGATCGCAAAAGGCGGCCGCACCGACGCTCTCGGCGGCGTGCCGATGACGACCGAGCAGCTCACCCGCATGCTCGACGCGCTGCGCGAAGGCGAGGGCGGCGTGAAGCTCGGGCTGGCCGAGCGGATCAATTTCGAGGTGACGCTGCTCAAGGCCGTCGAGGCCAGCCGCTCACGCGCGATCGATTCCCTGATCAAGGAACTCGCCGCGCTCGCGGACGAGGCGCCCGCGGCGGCGGAAGCAGGCGGCGAGGCCGACGGCTCAAAAAAAAAGCCCTGATTGACCGGCTGGAGGCGCGGCTTGCGGCCGCGCTGGCGAAGCCGGAGGCCGGCGCTCCGTCATCAGAATCCGGATACGCATCCGATCCGGCGGAGTCGCTCGAGGAGGCGGAGGCAGTGGCCGTGGCGCCGGTGGCGGACGATTACGGACCGCCGCTTCCGAGTGAAGCCGAGGAAGCGGCGATGATCTCGGAGATGCGCGAGCGGGGCGAGCCGGTGAAACCGGTCGCGCCGCCCGACGACGCGGAAGCCGAGACGGATGCGAAGGCCAAGCTTCCGCCGCTCGATTCGCTCGTGAAGCAGGTGCCGCCCGACGTGATCGAGACGCTCGACGAGCTCTTCCGGGCCAAGTGGGTGGGCGTCCGCAAGGTGCCCAAAGCGGTGCTGAAAGAGGGCTGACGCCCCCGGGGAATGCGGACTGCGGAACGGATTCTGCGAACCGTCTGCCGTTGTATTGGATTTGGTGCGACTGCGTCGGTAGGGCCCGCCCGAACAGGCCGCGTTTGTCGTGCGCCTGCCTGTGCGGCCCGCTGGAGTTCGGGCCCGACCGAGTGACAGTCCAATACGGCGGCAAGTGGCCGTATCCATTCCGCAATCCGCACGCTCACCACACCTCCCCGAGCTCCCGCCGGCCGGTGACGCTGCGGAGGTAGAGATAGCTCTCGATGCGCTCTCCGGCAAAGGGAGCCTGCAGTCGCACGGGCATGCGTTCGTAGAGGCCTTCCGCCAGGCCCTCGAGTTCGTCGAGGCCGGCGAGGGCATCGTCGCCGACGTCCCAGATTTCACCTTCGATCGCCTTGCCTTTTTCCCCGGCTGCGACCGCGACCATGCCGGGGTATCCGCCCAGATCATACAGGCGGAAGCCGGGCTCGGTGCGGCCCACGCCGACGAAGCGCTGGCCCGCGAGGTGGTGGTGGTTGCTTCCGCCACGCTTGAGCGTCCCGTAAACGAAGACGCGCGTCATGGCGCCGGAGCAGACAGAACCTCGATCACGATCGCGGTGGTGTTGTCGCGGCCCGAGTTCTCGACGGCCTCGGTCACCAGCAGGTGGGCGAGGGCGTCGGCGCCGACCGGCGTGCCCAGCGCTTCCTCGATGCGGCGATCCCACAGGCCGTCGATCAGCCCGTCGGAGCAGAGGAGGAAGCGGTCGCCCGGGCCGTAGCCGACGGCTCCGATGTGCGGATCGACGAACTGGTGGCCGGCGCCGAGCGCCTGCTGCAGCGAGTTGCGGCCGGGATGGGTGCGGGCCTCGCGCTCGTTGAGCCGGCCCTTGCGGCGCAGCCAGCCCACGTGGCTGTGGTCGTGGGTCACCTGCGTGAGCTTGCCGTTGTGCGGCAGGTAATAGATGCGGCTGTCGCCGATGTGGCCGAAATACATCCAGCCCGGCGTGAACCAGCAGAGGCTGAGCGTCGTGCCCATCCCGGCGCACTCTTCGTAACTATAGCTCAGCGCGGTGAGGTCCTTGTGGATCGCGCCGAAGAGTTCGGTGAGGACATCCTGGAAGCCGCTCGCGAGGCCGGCGGCGGACAGCCGGAACGTGCGCGGCAGCAGCCGTGTGATGCGGTCGACGGCGATGCGGCTGGCGAACTCGCCCGAGTTGGCGCCGCCCATGCCATCGCTCACCGCGAAGACAAAATCGGCGGCCGCCGCCGAGGCCTCGCCGATTTTCCCGAGGTAGCTGAGCTGGCGGCCGTCAAAGGTGAGCGCCAGAAAGGCGTCCTCGTTATTGGGGCGCACGCGACCGCGGTGCGTCATACCGGACCAGCGGAATTGAACAGGAGGCGAGGGCTCGACGACCGGGGACGTCAGCATGGGTGCAGGAAAGGTGAAACGTGAACCCGCCTCTTGTCACACGGGCTTGAGGCCGGGCGAGCCTTTTTCATCCACGAGGGTGGCGAACTCGAAATCAATGATGCAAAAACGCCCGTCGCCTCGCCGGTAGGTGATGTTGCGCAGAAACGGGTCTTCGTGGCGAACGCCGTAGGTCCGCAATTCGTCGTAGAGCTCGTTCAGTCGGCGCTCGCTGAGGTGGTCGACGCGCTGGCCGCAATTGGTGGTGATGATCTTGAGCTGGTCGGGAAAGGACTCGAGCAGGCGCGGCACGAAGTCGCAGCCTTTCTCCTCGAGATAACGGAGCACGCGAACCTCGTTCTCAAAGCGCTCCCTGGCTTGATGGCCGCGGAAACTTTTGTGCACCCGACCGTCGAAACCGATCCGGACGAGCGCGCGGGGCGTGTCTTTGACCTCATGCATGCCGTAGTGACATCTCAGAAAATCCGGAGCGCGAAACCCTAAATCCGAAAGAAATCCAGGCGCGTTGCGCGAATGTTTCGAACCTGGAGTTTCGGAATTCGAGCTTCTTGGAGGTCCAGCCGCCGGTTCGGGTGGACAATTTCGACCGGCCGCAACACTGGCACGCCCGCGGGCCCTGCAAGTGGCTGGCCCGAACCCGCTTTGGAGCGGAAATTCTGGTATGAATCAAAGTTCTAGTTGCCTCTGGCATATAAGGTGCTCCGACTGGGGCGGGTTTACGTCTGTGATCCGCAGGCGGCCGCCTGTCTCAACGATCCCGATCATCAGCCTCCAAAACCCTCTACAAACTCCACCCATATATGGCGAAACTGAAACTGGAATACATCTGGCTCGACGGCTACTCGCCGGTTGCGGGCCTGCGCAGCAAGACCAAGATCATTGATGGCGACGCCGCCAAGCTCTCGCTGGCCGATCTCCCCATGTGGGGCTTCGACGGCAGTTCGACGCAGCAAGCGGAAGGCAAGAGCTCGGACTGCCTGCTCAAGCCCGTCGCGCTGTTTCCGGATTGCACGCGCAAGAACGGCTTTCTGGTGATGTCGGAAGTGCTGCTGCCCAACGGCGAGCCGCACCCGACCAACAGCCGCGCGACCATCCCGGATGACGAGGGCACTTGGTTCGGCTTTGAGCAGGAGTACTTCTTCTTCCAGGACGGCCGTCCGCTCGGTTTCCCCTCCGGCGGCTATCCCGGACCCCAAGGCCCGTACTACACCGGCGTTGGCTACGAGAGCGTCGGCTCCACGGCCCGCAAGATCGTCGAGGAGCACATCGACATTTGCGTCGCGGCCGGCATCAACATCGAGGGCATCAACGCCGAGGTGGCGAAAGGCCAGTGGGAGTTCCAGATCTTCGGCAAGGGCTCGAAGAGCGCCGCCGACCAGATGTGGGTCGCCCGCTATATTCTGGCTCGCCTCTGTGAGAATTACTGCGTCGACATCCAGTGGCACTGCAAGCCGATCCTCGGCCAGTACAACAAGCCGCTCGACTGGAACGGCTCCGGCATGCACTCCAACTTCTCGACCAAGTACATGCGCGAAGTGGGCGGCAAGGAGTACTTCGAGAAACTCATGGCGGCGTTTGCCAAGCACATGGACGAACACATCGCCGTTTACGGTCCGGACAACCACCTGCGCCTCACCGGTCTCCACGAGACGCAGTCGATCGACAAATTCACCTACGGTCTCGCCGACCGCGGCGCTTCGATCCGCGTGCCGCACAGCTTCATCAACAGCGGCTACAAGGGCTACCTCGAGGATCGTCGTCCGAACTCCGCGGCCGACCCATACCTCGTTGCTGGTCGCATCCTCAAGACGATCCAGTCGGTCCCGACCGCCTGATCGCTGCGAGCGAGCGCTTAGCCTCCGACGTCTTCACGGCGCCATCCCGCAAGGGGTGGCGCTTTTTTTTCGCCGGCCTTCCTGGCCCCGCGCCGCCTGACGATGGCGGCGTATGGGGGCCTTTTATGCCCAACAGCGAGGCCCGACCCATCACGAGGGCCACGGCTATGACGTCTCATGGCGGTTTCGATAATAGGCCGCATTCTGCATGACACTTCCCTGACAACTTTCGCGTAACTGGCTGACACGCCTGGGGTCCAGTGGCAGTATGCTCGTCCCCATGAAATCCAATCGCTTGTTCGTTGCTTCTGCTGGCCTCGTCTTCGGCGCCGCGCTGGCCGTGGCTCAACCCGCGCTCACGATTTACAATCAGGACTTCGCGGTCGTGCGCGAACGCGTCCCGCTCGACCTGAAGGCCGGCGTCAACCCGATCACGTTCAGCGGTGCGACCTCGCAGCTCGAACCGGACTCCGTCGTGCTGCGCGATCCCGCGGGCCAGGTCGCGCTGCGCATCCTCGAGCAAAGCTATCGCGCCGACACGCTTTCGTCGGCCTATCTTCTCTCGCTGCACGAGGGCCGCGAAATCGAGTTCCTCATCCGCGACCAGAACGCGAAGGAATACATCGTGAAGGGGCGCGTGATTCGCAGCGGCTATCAACCCGGCGGCGGTTCAGCCGACGCTCCGATCGTGGAGGTCGACGGGAAGATCCGCTTTTCGCTGCCCGGCGAGCCGTTGTTTACCGGGCTGGGCGAGATCGGCGTCGTGAAGCCGGCGTTGAACTGGCAGATCGCCTCCGACCGCGCCGCCAAGCTCGAAGCCGAACTCGGTTATATCACCGGAGGGTTTAGCTGGCACGCCGCCTACAACCTCGTGGCGCCGGAGAAGGGCGACACGATCGATCTCGTCGGCTGGGTGACGATCAGCAACTCGAGCGGCAAGACCTTCGACAACGCCACGCTCAAGCTCATGGCGGGCGCCGTGAACAAGCTGCGACCGCAGGAAATGATGTATCGCGGACAGGCGGAGCGTAAGGTCTTCGCCGCGGCGATGATGGATGCCGCCGTCACCGAGAAGGCGTTCGACGAGTTTCACCTCTACTCGCTGCCGCGACCGACGACCCTGCGCGACCGCGAGACAAAGCAGGTCGAGTTCATGCGCGCGACCGGCGTGAAGGCCGAGACACTCTACGTCTACGACGGCGCGGCGATCGGCGGCCGCGCGCCCTCGGGCGTCGAGATCCGCGATCCGGGCTACGGCACGCAGGGCAACACGAAGGTCGCCGTGATGCGCGAGTTCAAGAACTCCGAGGAGAACAAACTCGGTCTTCCGCTACCGGCCGGCCGCACGCGGTTCTACCGGCGCGACGACACCGACGGCCGGCTCGAGTTCACGGGCGAAAACACGATCGACCACACGGCGAAGAACGAGACCGTGCGCCTCTACACAGGCGATGCGTTCGACGTCGTGGGCGAACGCAAGCGCACCGATTTTTCCCTCAACAACCGCCAGGACCAGGCCGAGGAGACGTTCGAGATCAAGCTCCGCAACCGCAAGACCACGCCCGTCGAGGTGCGCGTGGTCGAGCATCTCTACCGCGGACTCAACTGGGAGGTTATTGACCGCTCCCAGGAGTTCACCAAGACCGACGCGCAGACGATCGAGTTTCGTGTGCCGCTGCAGCCCGACGAGGAAAAGGTCCTCACGTATCGGGTGCGGTATGACTGGAAGTGAGACAGGCGCGGCGGGCCGGCGGACGCATGAGCGTCCGCCGAGCGATCATTGTTTAGCAGCGATCGCCTGGCCGTTGGCAGACGCCTGGGGAT
>DASWVO010000178.1:0-3308 GCA_036406235.1 Opitutaceae bacterium | reverse complement strand
GGCAGCCGTGAGTCCGGGCTCTACGCCCGACGCGATGACGGGAGGGTAAATGTCGGGCGTAAAGCCCGACCCGCATTCACGTGGAAGCCGTCGGCCCGACAGTTCCGCACGTCGGCAGGCATGACAGGATTTGAGGGTGGCACATCGGGCGCGCCGGCTTGATTGTGCCCGGCTCCGTCATGCAAGCGCCCACACCCGCTTCCATCCCGGCGACCGCCGCACCGGCGGCGCCCCGACGGCATCCGCCCCGTATTCGCGCCGGCGGGTGATCGGCGCGGTGGCCGTGCTGATCGCGCTCACGTTTTCGAAATACGTCTACCTCTCCTCGCTCACGAGCTACTACACGTTCTACCTCATCGACCGTTTCCACGTGTCGGTGCAGAGCGCGCAATACCATCTGTTCCTGCTGCTCGCCGCCGTCGCGGCGGGCACGATCCTCGGCGGACCCGTCGGCGACCGTTTCGGCCGCAAGCGCGTGATCTGGGTCTCGATCCTCGGCGTCGCGCCCTTCTCGCTCTGGCTGCCGCACGCCGGACTCGCCACGACCGCGGCGTTGAGTGTAGTGATTGGTCTGATACTCGCGTCCGCCTTCTCCGCGATCCTCGTGTATGCGCAGGAGTTGATGCCCGGGAAGATCGGCCTCGTCGCCGGCCTGTTCTTCGGGCTGGCGTTCGGCGTCGCCGGCATCGGCTCCGCCGTCCTCGGACGCATCGCCGATCACACGGGCATCAACTTTGTCTTTCAGCTCTGCGCCTTCCTGCCGTTGATCGGCCTGCTCACCGTCTTCCTGCCCAACATCGAGCACCCCCGCTCCGGAGCGGCGTGAAGCTCATGGCGGCCGCTACCGCGCCTGGGCCAGCACCGGGCGATCGCCCTCGGCTTCGGTCAGGACGAGGTAGCGGCGCGCGGCCGGTTCGGCGGCGCCGGCGGGCACCGGGGCGATTTCGCGCAGAGGACCAAGCGCCTGCAGCAGCACCGCGCCAGCCGGGTTCGCCTTGCCTTTGGCCAGCGGCCACCGTTGCCCGAACGGCGCCTCCGCCGACTCGGCCAGCCAGAGCTGGTATTCACGGCCGCGCTGCAGGCCCGAGGCCACCACCTGCACGTGCTGCAACTGCCCGACCGCGTTGACCACGGCGCCGCCTTGCGCGGGAGCCTCGCCGTCGGCGACCGGCGCGAGGCGAAGATGCGCCGCGACGCCCGCCTCGCCGAGCGGGACGAGATTGTCCGTCCCCGACCCCGCCGGCACTGCCCCCGGCACATACACGATCGCCTGGGGCAATTGCCCGATCCCGATCGTCGCAACGACCTGGTTGTCGAGCGTGTCGATCGCCTGGACCGCGTCACCGTTTTCCAACGTCAGATACACGCGGCTGCCGTCGCCCGACGGCCAGATGCCGTGTGGCAGGTCGCCCGTAGGAATCCGCGTCACGAGCGCTGGCCTGGCGCCGCGGCTCCACACTTGTACTTCGTTCGAGCCGCCGACCGTCACGTAGGCAAACTGCCCGCGGGCGTTATCGACGAGGGCGACGTGGTTGCAGAGCGGCCCGATGTCGAGCGTCGCCCGCGTCCGAAACGGCGGCGCGGCGTCGATCACCTGCACCTGGCCGGTGTCCTTGAGGGTGAACCACACCTCGCGTCCGTCCGGGCTCACGGCGAGATTCGGCGAGAACGGACTCGCCTGCTTCACGCGCGCCACGACCGTCCGCGTCTGCACGTCGATGACCGCCAGTTCGGGTGTGAAGCTCGAGGGCACGAACGCATATTTTCCGTCGGGACGAAAGAGCACCATCCCGGGTCCGTTCGCCGTACGGATGCGGGCGGTCTCGCGCATCTGCACCGGATCGATGACCGCAATGTAGTCCTCCCCGCGAACGGTCACCCACAGTTCGCGCCCGTCGGGGGTGAAGAAGGCCTCGTGCGGCGAACGGCCGACGTAGACGACGCCTTGGACGCGATTCGTGCGCGTGTCGATAAAGGTCACGGAGTTCGACCCGATCGACACCACGGCCAGCGTGTCATGCTTGGGTGAATACCCGAGCCCGTGCACGAGCAGGGCGCCGCGATAGAGCGGGCTCAGCGCCGCCGGGAAGGGGTCGCCCAGCCGGATGACGCCGAGGAGGCGGTTCGCCACCGGATCGATCACCGACACCGTGTTGGAAACCTGGTCCGCGCTGTAAACGCGGTCGCCGGGCGAGATCGCCGCCGGCGCCGGCTTGTCCGCCGCGCCAGTCGTGGCGGCGGGCACCCCGCTCCCGCCGACCCCGGCCGCGGATGCGCCCGGGGCCGCGCCGGCGAGGAAGCGCTGCATGACGGCGATCTCGACGCTTTGGTCGGTCACGATTTCCTGCGCCAGCCGGTGGATCAACGGATCCTTTCCGTGGAGCAGCACCGCACGCGCCATCTCGATGGCTGCTTCGTGATGCGGCAGCATCATCGCGGCGAAATCGCGGTCGATGTCGCCCGTGGCCGCGACCGCCTCCATCTGCTGATGCATCGTCATCATCGATGCATCCATCGCGCGGTAAAAGTCGCGCGCCGGACCGGTGTTGTTCGCGCCGTCGCTGGCGCACAGCAGCGCCTCACCCGTCGCGAGGCCAAGAAGCGGGCAGCACAGAAACAGGGCCACCCCGAAGAATTTTTTGGATGTGAATGTCATGGGACGAAGGTCGGCCGCGGTGCACACCACGGCCTTCAACGGTGTAAACCCCCGCGGCCCGCCGATTCATCCCGCGCCGCAAGATTTTCCCGGCGCTCAGGAGAGCTGCTCGACCAGGCGCCGCGCGAGGCGCAGCACGTCGTCGCGCGGCGAATCGGCTACGATCAGGACCGTCAGGTCCTGCGTCTGAAACCCGACGCTTCCGAAATCGTCGACGTCGCATCCCCGCACCGGCCGGTCGCGCACGACGTC
The DNA here is from genome assembly GCA_036406235.1 of Opitutaceae bacterium. Classification (GTDB taxonomy): domain Bacteria; phylum Verrucomicrobiota; class Verrucomicrobiia; order Opitutales; family Opitutaceae; genus DASWVO01. The sequence goes on along the minus strand of DASWVO010000178.1, from coordinate 400 downwards.
CAGCGTCGGCCCCCGCAGCGACGCACGGTCGCGGCGCACGAAGACCGAGAACTCCCGGCCGTCGGCCTCATAGATGAAGTGCGCGAAGACGATCCCGCCCAGGCGGCAGGCCCGCGCGCGCACGAGCCGCGTATCCGTCAACGAAATACGCGACAGCACGTCGGCCGTGCCGGTGGCGGCGAGCGCAAACGAGGAAAGCCCCTCCGGCGAAGTCTGCCAGCCGGGCCGCCCGACCTTCTTCACCACGTCGTTGACGTGGTCGGCGACGGCGGCCCGATACAGCGCGGTGTCGCGCCGCCGCGCCCCCGCCTGAAGCCACACGAGCCCTCCGGCGATGGCGAACAGCGCCGCCGCGCCCAGCGGCACGAGCCACGGAACCGCGCGCAACAGCGCCGGGCGC
>DASWVO010000177.1:0-14061 GCA_036406235.1 Opitutaceae bacterium | reverse complement strand
TCGGTGTAGACGTATTCAAGCTTTGCCGACAGCGGGCGGAGCGCATCCAGCATGCGGCAGCTTGTGCCGCCCGTTCCCGCCCCTACCTCGAGCACCCTCAGCCGGCGCTCTGTCCCGTGGAGGCCCGCCAGCCAGTCAGCCGCCGTCTGCGCCAGCAGATCATTGAAGTGATCAGAGACCGGATTGCCTTGATAAACAGCCTCCACGAGATCCACCGAACCGCCGGGAAAAAGCACGTCGGTCGCGGCCCGCTCGCCCCTCAGGACGTCCCAAAGCGATGCCATCGCCGTATCGATCAACCGGATATATGAGGCGAAGCCCGGGTGCTCGGCTGCAAACCGTTCCGCCCGGCGAGGCAGCCGGGAGAGTGCGTTCGTTATCTCGTCCGCCTCGAGACGGCCAGTCGTGAGGAAGTTCTCCGCATCGGTGAAGCTGAGGAACCCATGTCTGCCGAGCAGTCCCATGAGCGCCCGCCAGAGCCGGTTCTGCCGCGCTGCAACGGCGAGTTGGCTGCCCAGTTCGCTCACGCGATAGCGGCGCCCGCCTGCGATCAGGACGTGACGCGAGCGCATCGCCCGGAGCAGGGCGAGCGCAGCGTAGTCGCGCAGCTCCGCCTGCGAAGCACGTTCGCGTCTAAGCCGGGCGATCGCGTCTGCGTGATAGAGCGAATTCCGTTCGAGCGAGGCGGGAGCCGCCGGTGCGGTTGCGGCCCGCGTCTCCCGCCAGACCGCCGGGTCGAGACGCGCCTCGGCGCGCAGCGTCTCGCCAAGCCGGCCGACGAGCGCGCGCGGCGCTTGCATGGCGAGCACCCGGTCGAAACTCGCCAGCCCTTCGCGGTTGCTCTGTGGGAAGATTCCGTAGCGCGCCAGCTTTTGGCGATGCTCGGCGCCGGCAACGCCGCCGGCTTCGCCCCAATACACCCAGTTGATGCACTTGACCTCGCTGCGTCCACGCGCGGCCTGCTGCTCGGCGAACCGGTCGAGGAACGCGTTGGCCATCGCGTAGTGGCTCACGCCCTGCCCGCGGCTGGGCAGCGCGGAGGCTACCGAGGAGAACAACACGAAAAAGTCGAGCGTCCCGCGCTCCAGTATCGACGCGAGTTGCCGCGTCCCCGCGAGTTTCGGCGTCAGCACGCCCTGAATCTCCTCCGGCGATTTCGTGAGAAGATACGGATCCGGCTGGTTGAAGGTGGCGGTCGCCGAATGAATGACGCCCGCGATCGGGCCCAGGCGCTCCGCCACGCGTGCCAGATAGGCCGGCACCGCGTCGACGTCGTCGAGCGGCCCGAAGTAGGTTTCGATTCGCACTCCGGTCCGTTCGAACTCGAGGAAAGACTCCAGCCGGCGCCGTGCGCGCGCTTCGGCCCCCGCGAGCTTTGCGGCCCATTCCGCGCGCGGCGGCAGCGGATGGATGCCCATCAGCGCGAGACGGCGTGCGCCTTTGGCGACGAGATGCCGGGCTATCTCGAGGCCCAGGCCGCTGGTGCCGCCCGTGATCACGTAGGCCCGATCCTCGCGGATGAGAGGCGGCTGCGCGGAGTCAGCGAGCTCCAGCCGCCGGACGCCCGGCACGTAACGCACGCCGCCGCGATAGCAGACCTCCACCTCGTCCGCCGCGCCCGAGCGCATGCCCGCAAAGATCGCCCGGATCTCCCCGAACGCCGCCGGCGCGCACTCGAGATCCGCCGTCTGTGCGCGCACCCGCGGGCACTCCGCGCTCAGCATTTTGATCAAGCCCGACATGGCCGCGCCGGCCATGCTCGGGCGCGGGTGCGCAAACGTGTGGAGCCCGTTCGTCAGGTGCAGCCAGTGGAGCGAGCCGCGCGACGGCGCCGCGAGGCAGCTCTGCAACAGCGTGACGCGCCCCATTTCCACCGCCCATTGGTCGCGCGGTTCACTCCACACGTCGCCGAGATCGATCACCGCATTCATCCGCGGACGAGATGACCAGATGCGCGCCATCATCACGCGACCGTGCTCCGGATTGTCGAAATCCATTGTGCTGATGCCGCTCGGATCAAAATGGAGGTCAGGCCCCGCCTGAACGACCAGCCAGTGCGGGCGCGCCTCCTCGATTACGCGGGCCGGGCACTCCGTATTGACCAATAGAATACCACGGAAACCCGCTTCTTCCCTCTCCAGACCGGTCCGGGCCACCGGACGCCAGTCGCGGACAAGGAAGAGATCCTCCGGAAGGTCCTGTGCCGGCGCGTGAGACTGCGGCTGCCCACCGGCTGCGACGTGTCCCCGAAGCCTCGCCTCGCCGCCGGCGGCGGCCGCCGTAGCGGTTTCCTCGGGTGCCGAGTCGACGGTGGCCACCACCTCGTCGCTCGCGGGGTTCGGCACCCAGAACCGCTGCGTCGAAAAGCGGTAGCCGGGCAGCGGGACCCGCCGGCGCGGCGCGGGGTGAAGCAGCCTCCAGTCCACGGCAATCCCCGCGACCCAGAGCTCGGCCAGCCGGCTCCAGTCGCGCAGCGCGACCAGCTGCGCAACGAATGCCTGGCCGGCCGCGCCATCGAGCAGCGTCCGGACCGCCTGGGTGAGCTCCGAACGCTCGCCCTGCTTGAGGTTTGCGTTGTGGCGGTCGCCGCGCGCAAGCCGGCCCGCGATCGCGGCCGCCTCGGCGTAATCCTTCGCTAGGAAGGCCGCTCGCGTATCCATTTCCTCGCGACCGATCTGCAGCGTCCAGGCGACATCCGCCAGCGACGGCCGCCTTTCGGCCCGGGCGTTTTCCTCGAACCAGGCCGCGAAACGCGCCGCGGCCGCCTTGAGTCGCTCCGGATTCTTTGCCGACAGCACGATGAGCTGCAGTTCCGTGGTCTCCGCGCCGGGGCCCGGAATCTCCGGGGCCTCCTCCAGAACGACGTGGGCATTGGCTCCGCCCGCTCCGAAAGAGCTCACACCGGCGCGCCGCGGCCAACTCGCGCCATCCGACGCCTTCGCCGGGCGGCTCCACGTCTCGAGGCCGTGCACGACCCGGAAGGGCGAACGCGTGAAATCGATGTTCGGGTTCAACTCCGCCGCATGGAGCGAGGGCGCGATACTTCCGTGGCGGAACTGCAGCAACACCTTGCTGATCGCGGCCACTCCCGCGGCGGACTCGAGATGTCCGATGTTCGACTTGATGGAGCCCACCGCGCACGCGCCCGCACGGGTCCACGTTCCCGCAAACGCACGCTCGAGCCCGTTCATCTCGATCGGATCGCCCAGCGTGGTGCCCGTGCCGTGGGCCTCGATGTAGCTGATCGACGCCGGATCCACACCAGCGCGCTGCAGCGCCATCCGGATGACTTCGGCCTGCGCGAGCGGGTTCGGCACGGTGTAGCCGTTGGTCTTGCCCCCATGGTTGACGAGGCTGCCCTTGATCACGCCGTGCACATGGTCGCCGTCGCGGAGGGCGCGGCGCAGGGGCTTGAGCAGTAGCAGGCCGACGCCCTCTCCTGGCACGTAGCCGTCTCCGCGCGCACCGAAGCTGCGGCAGCGTCCGTCGGTCGAGAGCATGCCGTTCTGCGCGAGCAGCTGATACTTGACCGGGTGCGTGCAGATATTCACTCCACCCGCCAACGCGACCGCACATTCGCCGCGTCGCAGGCTCTCGCACGCCAGATGCAGCGCCGTGAGCGAGGACGAGCACATCGTGTCAAGCGCGATGCTCGGCCCGCGAAAATTGAGGCAGTAGGAAACACGATTCGCGATCGACGCGTGCAACGCTGTCGGCGCCGCCCCCGCACCCGCCAGGCACTCGTTCAGCCCAACCATCTGGTAATGCGCCCACATCGCGCCCGCGAAAACGCCGACCGGTTCCTGTTCGAGTTCGGACTTCCGGTAGCCGGCATCCTCGATGGCGTGCCACGCCGCCTGCAGAAACAAGCGCTCCTGAGGGTCCATCATCTCCGCTTCCCGCGGAGAGATATTGAAGAAGAGCGGATCGAACGCGTCGTAGCCGGCGATAAAGCCGCCCCACTTGCCGTAGGTCCGGCCGGGCTTGCCTTTGGCGGGATCGTAATACCGCCGGTAGTCCCAGCGGTCGCGCGGAATCTCGCTGATGCAATCGCGGCCGGAAGCCAAAACGTCCCACAGGTCCGTCCAGTCATGAGCTTGTGGATACCGGCCGCTGACTCCGATGATGGCGATGTCGCCGGCGGCAGACAGCACTTCCTTCCCGCCCGCGTCGCGCGCTTCCGGTGCGTCGCCGCCGCCCTCGATCACCGGCACGCCGCGCACCGAGAGCGTCGTTTCCGTAGCCGCGGGCATTGCCTTGGCCGGCGGGGCCGGCGGAATGGCCTCCGGCATCGCCGGCGATGCCGGAACGAATCTCGCGCGCATCTGCTCACGGCGCGTTTTCAACAGATACTCCGTCAAGGTCGTCAGTGTCTGGTATTCGTAGAAGAGCGTCTTCGAGAGCCCGGGCAGGTCCTTTTCGAGCCGGCGGTTGAGATTCATGACCATCACCGAATCCAGCCCGTAACGCTCAAGGGGAGCGTCCGCCTCGAGGCGGTCCGGGGCGACACCGGACTCGTCCGCGACCAGGGACCGCAAGTGTCGCTCGATCGCTGACCGCACACGGCCGAGGTTAGCGTCGCCATCGTCGGCGGTGCTGCCCGCGGGCTCAGCGCTCGCTCCCGCGCCCGCCAAGGGAGAAACCGGCCCGTTCACAATCGACGCCTCCGTCCCGCCGGCCGACGATCCGAAGGCCGACGCGACGCCCGCCGGCTCGCCTTCCACGACGGCGACTTGCTCCACGTCGTGCGCGAGCGCCGCCCGGAACGCCGCGAGCCCGTGAGCGGTCGATAGCGGGGTCATGCCGAGCCGTTCGCGCAACGCCTCTTCCGCGGCCTCGTTGACCTGCATCCCGCCTTCGCGCCACAGCGGCCAGTTGATCGAAACGGCGCGCCCGCGTCGTTCGCCGCGCGCGGCCGCGCGGTTCCGCCAGGCCGCAAACTCGTCCATGAAACGGTTCCCTGCAGCGTAATCCGTTTGGCCCGCATTGCCGGTCAACGCCGCCGTTGACGAGAAGAGCACAAAGGCATCGAGGTCGTCGCCGCGCGTCGCCTCGTCGAGACAGCGCGTGCCCCAGATTTTGGGCGCCAGCACCGTCGCGAAGGCCTCGGGAGTCTTCTTCCGCAAAAACGCGTCTCGCAGCACACCCGCACTGTGAATGACTCCACGGATACACCCGTGGCGCGCCCGCACGCCACCGGTCAGCGCACGGACCTGCCCCTCATCGCTGATGTCGGCCGAAACATACTCAACCCTGGCCCCGCCCGCCCGGAGCTTTGCGAGTCGCGGCTCAAGTCGGGCATCCGAGTGCCGGCGTCCAACCAGCACGATGGCCGCGGCGCCCAGCCGCACGAGCTCCTCGGCAAAAATCTGGCCGAGGCCGCCGGCGCCCCCGGTGACAATCCAGGCGCCGTCGCGCCGCAGCGCGTCCGGCGGAAGGTCACGGATCGTCGGCTCCCACGCGGCTAGGCGACGCGCCACACGCCCCTGGTCGCCGATGCGAATCTCCACATCGGCCGGATCAGACCCGTCCAGTTCCGACTCCACGGCAGACCAGAGCGCCCGTGCGTCCTCGCTGAGGGCCAATCCCACGGCGACGACGCGCCCGCGACACCAGGGTTGTTCCAATGCGACACTCCGGGCGAAACCAGCAACCGCCGCGGAAAGGGGCTCCGTCATCGCGTCACCATTCACCGGATACAGATGCAGCCAGCGAACCTCGCGCTCCGGCCAGCCGGCGACAAAGCCCGTGCGCATCAGATGAAACAGCGCCATGAGACCGCTCTCCAGTCGCCGCTGCTGGGGGTTGCCGGCCGCCGCCTCCGGCTGACCGAAGTCCCACAGGTGAACGATCGCCTCGGGGTGCCATCCACGCACAAGGAGACTTTCCCACAGCTTCGTGAAGTGATCGGCGTTCGTCGGATCGAGCACGGCGCGCCCGGCCTCGGCCGTAAACGTTGCGCCGGCACTCACCTGAAACACGTCCCAGTTCGACGGAAGAGCCTCGAGGTCCCGCTGCGAGAAGACCAGGACTCGCGACAACAATCGTGCTTCGCGTCCGGCGCGAAGAGGCGCCGGCATCGCTTTCCATGCGGGCCGGTACAGATGCAGCCTCGGAGCGATCGCCGCCTGTCTCGAGCTCATCGCCTTGAGCGTAAAGCCGTGAACATCCGCCCACGCCGCGCCGGTCTCATCGGTGAGGAAGAGATCGTAGACGAAGACGCCGTCGGCCGCATTGCTTTCCTGGATACGACGCTCGACGACGGCCCACGCCTGGCGGGGTGCCGGCCCATGCACGTGCAGCGCGCCTAGACGGAACGGCAGGAGCGTGACCGCCCTGTCTTCCGGCAGTCCGCGGGTCGCCTGCAGCGCGGCCGCCTGGAAGGCTCCGTCCAGCAGCGCGACCGGCAGCTTGATCCGGGGATCGGTGGTTTCATCCGGTTCCACGGCGAGTCGGGCGAGGCCGACGACGCCGTCGAGGAACAATTCCCGCACGCCTCGAAGCGCGGGCCCGTAGGCCAACCCGAGGCGGTTCAGCTCCCGATAACAGGCTTGCCCGTCCCGACGCTCCTCGCACCGCGCCCGGACCTCGTCGGGTTCGGGGCGCGGCCGAGCAGGCGACACGCTTTCTGTCGAGCAAACCGCCGTGCCGCGCCCGATCACCTCGTTGCGTCCAGCGCGCGCGAGGAGCAATTCGCAAGCCGCCCGCCCGTCTCCCGCCGGCTGCATCCGCACGCTCACTTCGCATGGCTCGCCTTCGCACGCCACCGGCCTCAGCCACACGAAGTCCTCGATTGCAACCGCCGGGCTGCCCGAGGCCAGCTCCGCGGCGGCCAGCACCATCTCGAGCCATGCCACGCCGGGGATGATGTGTTTTCCGGATACAACATGGTCGCGCACGACGCGCTCCTCTCCGGAGAAGCTCTTTCGAAACGCGATGCTCGCGAAGGAGGAGCAGTTCGCGTCGATCATCGGGTGCAGCGCCGGGCCCGGCGTCGCGTCCTCCGCTGAGGTTGTCACCCAATGTCGCTCCCGGGCAAAGCGGTAGGTCGGAAGATGGATCCGCTGCCTCACTTCGCCATCGTAAAGCCGCGCCCAGTCCACGTCCGATCCCGCCACCCAGGCCAAAGCGATCTCCGATAGCTCAGCCTCTGGCCGGAGGGCCGCGACGTGTGCATCCGCCCCCGCAACTCGTGCCGGGCGACCCTGGCGGTTCGTTCCCACGAAGACGCTCGGCGGTACGCCGTCTCCGAGCCAGCCGCGCAATTTCTCCACCAAATCCTTCGTGTCGCCCGCGATCACCGCGAGGCGCTCCTCGAAGTGGGTGCGGCCCACATGCAGCGTGTAGGCCGCGTCCGCGAGGTTGAAGCGGCTCCGTTCGGCGAACGCCGCAAACTGACTCGCAAGTTCGCGCAGCCGCCCGACTTCACGCGCCGAAAAGACGAACAACCGGCGGCCACCGCTCACCTCCGGTGCCCGCGCTTCCGCCGGAGCCGGCCGCCACTCCTCAACGATTACGTGCGCATTCACGCCTCCTGCGCCGAATGAACTAATTCCCGCACGACGCGGCGCCGGACCGCCCTCCCCCGCCGCCGCTGCGGGCGGGCTCCACGACATCAGGGACTGCGGGACGTGAAACGGCGTCGAAGCAAAGTCGATGTTCGGGTTCAGTTGCGCCGAATGCAGCGACGGGGCGATCGCTTGGTGCCGGAATTGCAGCAGCACCTTCGTGAGTCCGGCGATGCCCGCGGCGGACTCGAGATGGCCGATGTTGGATTTGACCGAACCGAGCGCGCAAAACTGGCGGTCGGCGGTAAAGGCGCGAAACGCCTCCGTCAGCCCATCGACTTCGATCGGATCTCCCAACGCCGTGCCCGTGCCATGCGCTTCGACGTAGCCGATCGTGCGCGGATCCAGCCCCGCCTTGCGCAGCGCCGCGGCGATCAGGGCGCCCTGTGCGTGCGGATTCGGAACCGTGTAGCCATTCGTCCGCCCGCCATGATTCACATGCGTGCCCTTGATCACACCGTGAATCGCATCCCGGTCCGCAATCGCGCGGCGCAGCGGCTTGAGCAGCACCGCACCCACGCCTTCGCCGGGGACATAGCCATCGCCTCCCGCCCCGAAGCTGCGACACCGCCCGTCGGTGGATGCAAACCGCTTCTGGCTGAGGCCGACATACTTCATCGGGTGCAGCGAAAGGCTCACGCCGCCGGCAAGCGCCGTCGCGCAATCGCCGCGTCGCAGGCTCTCGCAGGCGAGGTGCAGCGCCACGAGTGACGACGAGCACGCCGTGTCCAGCGCGAGGCTCGGTCCGTCGAAATTGAAGCAAAACGACACGCGATTCGGCACCGACCAGAACGCCGAACTCGGACTCACCCAGCGCCCGCGCAACGCCTCCTCGACTCCAAAAAATTGATACTCGCTCCACATCACGCCGACGAACACGCCGACATTGGCGCGCACGCCTTCGCGTCGGGCTGCGAGTTCGGCCGCGGTGTAACCGGCATCCTCCATCGCGTGCCAGGCCGTCTCCAGGAAAAGCCGCTCCTGCGGATCCATCAGCGCCGCCTCGCGAGGCGAAATGTCGAAGAACAGCGGGTCAAACCGATCGACACCCTCGAGGAATCCGCCCCATTTCGAGTAACTCTTCTCCACCTTGTCGCCAATCGGCTGATACCATCGCCGGCTCTCCCACCGCTCGGCCGGCACCTCCGTGATGCAATCGCGGCCCTGCCGGAGGTTCTCCCAAAACGCGTCCACCGAATCGGCGCCCGGAAAACGGCCCGCGAGGCCGATGATCGCAATGTCGTCGTCCGCCGTCATCGGTGCCGCCGGTTCATACAGGCGACGCTCCTTCACGGCCGCCACCTCTCCTGCGCCCCCGATCGGCTGAGCCGGCACTTTCGCTTTTCTCGCACGAAGCGACTCCAGCGCCTGCGGCACGGCTTGGACGAGATAGTCGGCCAGCTCCGCGGCGGTTCGATACCGGAAAAACAGCGTCTTCGAGACTGGCCCGAGGTCCTGCTCCAGTCGCAGGTTGAGCCGGTTGATCACCAGCGAATCGAAGCCAAGCTCCTCGAATGTGAGATCGCTCTCCACCCTTGCCGCCGGCAGCCCCAGATCATCGCCGATCACGGCCCGCAGGTAGTCCCGCGCCGCTTCGCCCAGCGTCGCGGCCCGGCCGTCATCGTGCGGTGCGGCTTCGGTCGCCGGCAGGTCATGCCCCAGCCAATACGACTCGCGCTGGAAGGGGTAGGTCGGCAGCGAAATCCGCCGCGGCGCCTGGGCCGACGCACGGAACCATTCGATCGCCTCGCCCCGCGCCCAGCGTGCGGCGACCTCCTCGAGCGTACCACCGGTCACCGCCGCGAACGTTTCCGGACGCGCCTTGCCGCGATGCACGTCGGGGGCTGCGTCTTTGTCGGCAAGCCAGCGGGCCAGCTTTTCACGGACGTCCGTCGTCGAAGCCGCCACAAACGCAAGGCGCTCGCGCATTTCCTCCCGGCCGCTCTGCAGGGTCCAGGCGAGGTCCTCGAGGCGAACGGCTTCGCCCTCCGGCGCATCATCCAAAAAGGACTTCAGCGCCGACGCCCGCGCCGTGAGCGTCTCCTCCCCGGCGCCCGACAGCACAATGACGACCGGCGTGTCGGACCCGAATCCGACCGGCCTCGCCGGCGCTTCGTCCACGACAAGATGCACGTTGGTGCCGCCCGCTCCGAAGGAGCTGATGCCGGCGCGGCGAACATCGCCCTCGACCCCGGCCGGTTCCCACGGTGCGAGCTCTCTCTGCAGCGTGAAGGGGCCATCGCTCAAATTGAGGTCGGGCGGAAGCGGGTCGGCAAAGCGGGCCGGCAGCAGTTGTTTCCTCCGCAGTTGCAGGACGACCTTGATCAACTGCGCAACACCGCACGCCGCCTCGAGGTGACCCAGGTTGGGCTTCAGCGAACCGAGGGCACACCGCCCGCGCCCTGAGGAGTCGGCCGCAAAGGCGCGTCGCAATCCGGTCAGCTCGACCTGATCGACCCGCTCCGAGCCGTAGGCCGACATCTCGACATAGCTGATCGTGCGCGGATCGACGCCGGCGACCCGCCAGGTGGTGCGGAGCAACTCGGCCTGCGCAACCGCATTCGGCACCTTGAAGAACATGCCCCCGCCGTTGTGATTTGTGCCGGAGCCGCGGATCACCGCCTCGATGTGGTCGCCATCCGCCAGCGCGCGCGAAAGGGGCTTCAAAAGCACGGCGCCGACGCCCTCGCCCGGCACGTAGCCCTCGGAGTCCGGCGTGAAGCAAGCCTTCTCGTTGTCCGTGGCGAGCAGCGTCTCTTCGCGCAGGTAGCGAAACTTGCCCGGATGCAGATGCAGGTTCACGCCGCCCGCCACGGCCACCTCGCACTCGCCGTGCTTCAGGCTCTGACAGGCCAGGTGAATTGCCAGCAGCGACGACGAACACGCGGTGTTCACCGCCAGGCTCGGGCCGCCAAGCTTGAGCGCGAACGAAACCCGGTTGGCCACCGCCCAGGTAGGCGCCCCCGCTCCCGCGTAGCCATTTTTTAAATACCCCTGCTCGTGGCTGAGCAGCGAGTAGTCATGCCACATCGAGCCCACGAAAAGCCCGGTGCGGAACCGCGGCGACTGCCGGACCTGACCGTAGCCGGCATCTTCCAGCGCGCTCCAGACCGTCTCCAGGAAAAGACGCTGCTGTGGATCCATCTCCCGCGCCTCGCGGGGCGCGATCTTGAAAAACCGGGCATCGAACTCGTCGATCCGGCGCAGGAACCCGCCGTGCGGCACCGCGGCCGTCCCGCCGCCGGCCTCCCAGCGCTCCACCGGCACCGGCTCCGTGCAGATGCGGTTGCGCGCGAGGTTCCCCCAGAGCGCCTCCAACGTCTCCGATTGCGGAAACCGCGCGGCCATGCCGATGATCGCGATCGCGTCGTCTTTTGCTGCAGTGTCAGCGCCCATGCACAATTCCCCCTTTCCCCCGCGGGGCTCAGCCCGCCTTCGCCAGCGCGGCGTCCAGCGACGGCGGAGAGATCGCCGCGTTATTGATTAATTGAGACAAGCTGGTCCGATCGGTCTTGCCGGTGGACGTCAGCGGCATCGCTTCGACGACCGTGATCCCCTCCGGCAGCATGTAGCCCGGCAGGAACCGCCCGCAGTGCTCGAGCAGCGCGTCGATGCCCGCCTCCGCCCCGGGACGAAACGAGACGACCGCGTGCAGGCGGTGACTGATCCGTTCGTCGGGGATGGCCAGGACCGCGCATTGCTGCACGGCGGCATGTTGCGCCACGACGGTCTCGATCTCACCCAGTTCCACGCGAAAGCCACGCGTCTTCACCATGTTGTCGCGTCGGCCCCGGTAAACGAACTCGCCGTCGCAACCGCAGGTGACGATGTCGCCGGTGAAATAGAAATCCTCCGTCTCCCCGTCGAGAGTGAGCGGCCGGATCGCAGCGCGGGTGCGTTCCGGATCCCGCCAGTAACCCTGCATCAGGCTCCCGCCTTTGACGACCAGCTCCCCTTCCCGGCCCGGAAGCACTCGCCGGCCCAGCGTATCCACGACCTCGATATGCGCGTAGTCGCAGGCCGCGCCGATCGGCACGTCTGCTGTCAGCTCCCCGTGGCTGAGTCCCGCCAGGCGATGCGCGGTGATGACGTTGGTTTCCGTCGGGCCGTAGAAGTTGTAAAGGCGGGTCTCCGGCAGCGCCCGCCGCAGGTCGTTGAGGTATTTGTAGGGAAAGACCTCCCCGGCGTAGATCAGCGTCCTGATGCTTCGCAACTGCGGCACCAGCCCGTGCGGATGCGACAGGATCTGGATGATCGCCGAGGGAACGGAGTACCACACCGTGATTGCGTGGTCCGCGACGAAGCGCGCCAGCGCATCGGGAAAGTAGGAGAAGCCGGGTGGAACCAGGCAGAGCGTCCCGCCGGTCTTCAGCGCGACGTACAGGTCGAAGATGGAAAGGTCGAAGTGAAACGGGGCGTGGGACGCGAACCGTTCGCCGTCGCCGATCTCCAGGTAACGCAGCGACCAGTCAATGAATACCATCGCATTGCGATGGGAGAGCATCACGCCCTTTGGCCGGCCGGTCGATCCCGAGGTATAGAGAATGTAGGCAAGATCGTCCTCGACCGTGTCGCTCTCCAGCGGTTCGCCTGGTTGCGCACTCACCCACTCGTCGGAGAATTTTGCACCTGTCGCCGCGTCTGCGGCGATCGTGCCGTCGACACTCAGCAACACGGGAACGCCGAGTCCGGCCAGCTTCGGGCCGTGCCGCGCGTCTGTAATGACCGCGGCCAGCTCACCGTTGCCCACGACGTAGGCCGTCCGCTCCCCCGGCGAGTCGACATCGAGCGGGACGTAGGCCGCACCGGCCTTGAGCGCGCCAAAAATCGCCGCGACGGCCGCCGGCGACTTCGATAGATAGATGCCCACGCGATCGCGGGCCTTCACCCCCGCCGTCCGCAGCGCCCGGGCGATCCGGTTCGACCGGGCGTCGAGCTGCGCGTACGTGAGGACCGTCTCTCTCATTCGAACGGCGGCCCGCTCGGGCCAGACGTTCGCGCTTTCCGTCAGACACTGCTGCAGCAACATGGCACACTCCCTTCGTTGAGCTTGTGGTCGGTGATCCGGTCGCGGCGCCTTCGCTAGGCCGTGGCGGATTTCTTGCTTTCGACGTAGGCCGCGATCTGTTCTACGGTATCGAAGTTGTCGATACTCACTTCCCACATCGGAATCGCGACATCGAAGCGCCGTTCGAGAAACTGCACCAGCTTGAGGTGCGCCATCGAGCTGAGAACCCCGCCGCTGTAGAGCGGAGTCTGCTCGGCAATCGCCGGATCAGGAGTTCCGACGAGGGATTGGATGAAGGCTCTGATTTGTTCTTTCATAAAGAAGAGGAAAACACCGGTTCCATCGCGACCGCCGCCCCCCGGGGAGAATTCCCCGAATCGTCGGCGGCTCCGCCGCCCAGGTCGCGCCAGCGCTGCTCCATGCAGGTCGCGGCCCCTTGCATCAGCGCCTCGGCAATCTCGTTCACATGCCGGGCGCGCCAGCTTTCCAGCCGCGTCCCCTTGACCCATTCGTTGAAGGCCCCGAGCGCCGGACCGCAGTGGATCTGAAAGTCGACCCGCCGCTCGTCGTCTCCCGCCAGGGCGAGCCGGGTCGTATCCACAAAATACCAGCGGAAGATCAGTGCCATTTTCTTCTTACTGTTTGCCTCCGCCTCGGCGATCACCTCCGGATGGCGTTGCGCGAAGAAGGAGCGCGTCTCCGCCCAGATGTCCGCGAAGCTCCGGCGGAAAACCTTTTCCTCCAGGTGACGCCGGGTTGGCTCGTCGATCTCGTCGAGCGATTCGTGCCGGCGGTAGAGTTCGTAAAGGCGGTTCGCCCGGGCGGGAAAAAGAATGCCCCGACGCAGGACCTGCACCCGCGCACCGACCTCGAACATGTCCCCGGCCGGGGCATAGTCGGTATCCGCGACAGTCATCTCCTGCAGAATGTCCTTCACCGCATCGCTGGTGCCGGCCTCGACCGTACATTGATTGATCGATCCGGTGAGCACGAAGTCGGCGCCCATCATGAATGCAGCCGCGATCGCCTCAGGCGTCCCCAAGCCTCCGGCCGCCCCGACGCGCACGCGCTTTGGGAAGCGATGCTGCCGCATCAATTCGTCCCGCAACGCCAACATCGACGGAAGGAGCACCAGCGCTACGCCGCGATCGGTGTGCCCGCCCGAATCCGACTCGACACAGATGTCGTCGGCGAGCGGGACCTGCGCGGACCACGCGGCCTGTTCGCGCGTAATTCTTCCTCCCTCCGCGAGAGCGTTCACCAGCCGCGCGGGCGCGGGCTGCATGAACAGCCGCGCAATCTCCGGACGGGAAACCTTCGCCATCACCCGGTGCCGGACGAGCGGTTCGCCGCCGGGCCCCCTGGCGAGTCCGGACACCCGGAAGCGCACCAGCGCGGGCGTGATCTTCATGAACGCCGACGCCTCCACGAACTGGATACCCTGGGAAAGATACAGCTCCACCTGATCGTCCTCGCGCTCGGGAC
>DASWVO010000176.1:0-2900 GCA_036406235.1 Opitutaceae bacterium | reverse complement strand
CCGTAGCCGGAGCAAACGGTCGAAGTCGATATTGGGGCTGGCCGTACTCACTCGTTCTCCTTGTCGTCGGGCTCAGCTGCTCCACCGGCTTCAATCCAAGTATCGATCTGCGAGATCTTGAACTTCCATAACCGACCGACTCGGTGGGCAGGCAGGGACTTCGACTCGATCCAGCGGTAGACCGTGTCCTTGGCGATGCCGAGGTGCCTAGCGACTTCATCCACCGAGACCCACGACTCTTGCTCTTGCATTGACAGACTCCAGCAGGGCGAAACACACAGAAGTCCCGCTCGCGCTCACGGCGGACGCGGCGATACCCTATCACGGTCCACTGGAAGCGCTCAAGCGCAACGCAGATCGAAGAAGCTCGTTGATAATCGGTTTAGCAACGGATCGGCCGCTCCTTACCCGATCGCTCGCTGGTCCTCTCAGACCAGACTCTCGAGCAGCTGGGCGCCGGGTGCGCTCGGTGATCGGGCTCGCGGCCGGCCGGGTGCTCGAACGCGAGCACCTCCTTCTGGATGTTGGGGACGAGCACGAGGAAGTTCATCAGCTGCGCAACTTTACCCGCCATGCGCAAACCTTTCGGTCACCGAGGCCCGCTGACCATGGAGGTCATGGTCGACTGGGCGCAGCGAGACAGCGACGCCAGCACGGATCCGTGCACCTGCGCCGACTCAAGCATTTACGCCCGTTCACGGGTTGGCCGCAGTGGTTCGAGCCGGGCACGCCCCCCAACGACATGATTTTCGGTCGGCTGCCGCAGCCGCAGGCTCCGCACATCTATAGCAAACGCGAGATCGTCGATCTGCTAACCGCCGCCCGGCGGCTCGGGCCGATGCCCGGCTTGCGGGGGCGTCAGTGAAACGCTGTTCGGTATGATCGCCAGCACTGGCCTGAGAGTGGCGGAAGCGGCCGCGCAGCACGACGCCGACGTCGAACTGAAGTACGGTCCAAGCTTGTCTTCGCCGGATCTGCTCGAACGGCGGCAAAGCGAAGCGCAGCGGTCGCACAAGCAACTCGCATCCAATGATCGTTCCGGCCGATCAGCACTAGTCGACCACCATATTGCGGACAGTCAGCTGAACGAGTGTGACCTGACGTTCGAAAGTGCCGTTTGCGTGCTCCAGCAAGAGCGGGTCATGGTTGGTTACGGCCAAACACGGTCCCGCCTTGCACTGCGGCATACTGTCTGAGACTGCGCGCACGACCGTCTGCGCCAGACGGTTGCGTGCGGTTGAACAGCCGACGCTCGGGGCAAGTACCGTAAGAGACCATTCATCGGGCTGCATCACCATGGCCTCCTGGCTGATCGCACGCACCGTGGCACCTTCCTTCCGGACCACTTCCCGGCGACCCGTACTGTCGAGATGGGGCAATTCTTCTCCCGCAAAACGTGCCGGAGGCGCGCCCAGCGGTGCGTCGGGCCGTTCCAGGCCATATGATGCGATCAGCGGTGATGAGCCGACGGCCAGAACGGTTACCGGCACCGTTTCCACGACGAAAGACGCTCGATGACACCAGAACAATTCGAAGCCATTGCCAAGCTCATCCGCACACGCGAGGGCCCCGCACGATCCGCGGCGCGGCTCGTGCTTATTGAAGGCATGAGGGTTAAAGCCGCCGCCGAAGCGTGCGCTTTGACGAGCCAGTCGGTCAGCAAGGCATTGCGACGCTTCCGCGAGGCGCACACCCTACTCTGCGCGGCTTACCCATCACAAACCGAGAAATCCGAACGCGAAGCTTGAAACGCCGCGGGGGCAGCGTGAGCTGCCCCCGCAGAGATGCCCCCAGATGGAGCGATCAGGCGATCAACTTCTTCGCCAGCGCGACCTCGATGCTGTCGCCCGACTGATTGAGGACGTCCAGTCCGGTGTCGGGCATCTCGCCGGACGTCGATTGCGCGACCGCGATCTTCTGGGCCATGAGGGCGAGACAGGCCATCTGGGCGGTGTCGGTGTACCCGAAGAAGTGCACATCAACCGGGTACGTCTGCCCGATTCGCCAGGAGCGTCGAGAGGCCTGCTGAAGGGTGTAGACGTTGTAGCCCGACTGCATGTAGGCGATCGTCGGAAACTCCAGCAGATCCAGGCCGGTCTTGACCAACTCCGGGTTGGTGATGAGCACATCGATACCGCGCTCCACCTGATCGGCAACCCAGTCTTCGCGCTTCGCCGCATCCACGCTCGCGCGCAACACGGCCACCTTGAAGCCCTGCTGCTCGAGTTGGGCGCGGAGCCGCGTCGTCGTGTCACGCGTCCCGGTGTAAATGGAATACACGAGCACTTTGCGGCCCCTGCCCTTCTCGCGCCGGCAGAGGTCGATCAGCGCGAGTTCCTTCGGGCTCACTTCGTCATCGCCGAAAATGCCTCGCTGGAACGCAAGCTGTGCCCGGGTTCGCGGATGCCGCACCAGTTCGTCCCGGAAACAACAATCGGGCCACGCCAGCAGCACCTGCAGGACCACCCCCAACAAGGTCGCATCGCCACAGCGCAGCGCCTGCACCAGCTCGGCCCGGAGCACGCTCGCGAGCTTCGTGTACGCCTCGCTTTGCGCGTCAGTCATGTCGACGGACTCAAAGACTTCCCGATACGCCGGCAGCACATTTCCGCCGATGTTCTTCAGTTTCAGGAACACGGTGCAGGGCAGGACGTAGCGCATGATGCCTTTCGGCCCGAAACCCGGCGCCTTCGCAGTACGATGGCTGATCGTCTTGCCCTTGGCGGTGCGGTGGGCGTGCGCCCCCACTTCACGGTAGATGTCCTTGACGACGCCGTGATCGCGCATGAAAGCCATCGCGGCCGGCCCCAGACTGCCCCGGACGTTGGTGCGATAACCATCATCGATCATCGCCCGCGGATTCAAGCGCCACAGCAGATAGAAGAGATCGTCCGCGTAGC
>DASWVO010000175.1:0-20183 GCA_036406235.1 Opitutaceae bacterium | reverse complement strand
GAGGTGAAAGGCAAGGACGTGAGCGCCCGGTCCGTCTCGAATAATCGCAGCATTCTGAACCTGCAGCCCGACGCGTACCGCCTGCCGGATGACTTCCCGGCCGCGCAGATCTTCGAGGACGATTCCACCAGCTACGGCGTGGTCGTGCACTTGAACAAACTCATCGGCGACCGCGATCCGCTGCCGATCAACGTCAGTGTCTCCTACAACAAGTCGGACAACTTCCAGGTCACAAACACGCGCCGCAACGTCTACGGCACCCCGATCGCCAACCCGACGGGCGAGACCAAGGACTACGGCGTTCTGTTGTCGACAAAGGATGGAAAGTTCTCCCTCCGGGCCGTCAAATACGAGACCAGCGTCACGAACGCCAACGCCGAGCTGAGCAATCCCGCCGGCATCGGCGGCACGATCGCGCAGGGCCTCCGGTTCCGGAATGTCTTCCTGTACGATCTCGCGCTCTACGATTGGGGCAGCCGCGAATCGCCGCAGCAGCGCAACACCTGGGGCGGCCCGGCCGGCAGCTTCTCCTTCCCGACGGCCGACAGCTCGATCACGGTTGAAGAGGGCCGCGCCCGCGAGGATGCCGCGATCCGCACGTGGAACGAGATCCAAGCCTATCTCACCGACAAGGGCTTCTTCGAGGCGTGGGGATTCACCCCGCAACCGCTCTCGGTGCTGACCGACCGCACCACCTACGAGGCCAATCCCGGCGCCTATGTCCCGCCCGACACGTCGCGCGTGTTTGCCTATGTGGCGACCGCTCCGCAGGGTTTCACGGTGACGGCCGACACGGAGTCGAAAGGCTACGAATTCGAACTCACGGCCAATCCGCTGCCAAACTGGCGCGTCGCGTTCAACGCTTCTAAAACCGAGGCGACCCGCAACACGGTCGGTGATGCCGACCTTACGGAGCTCATCGATTTCCTTGATTCAAAGCTGTACAATCCGGACGGCACCCCGAGCCTTGCCGGCGCCATGCCTCAGTTCGGCAACACGGGTTTGAGTATCAACAACAACAACTACAATCCGTGGCACGCCGGCTACACGCTGATGAAGATCCAGGAAGGCGCCGCCGCCCCCGAAATCCGCAAATGGCGCTATAACGTCGTCACCAACTATATGTTCACGCACGGGGTTCTGAAGGGCGTCGGCCTCGGCGCCAGCTACCGCTGGCAGGATAAGGTCGTCATCGGCTACCCGGTGATCCAGGAGGGTGCCCGGTTCACCTACGACCTGTCCCGGCCTTACTACGGTCCAGAGGAGGACGCAGTCGATCTGTGGGCGAGCTACGAACGCAAGCTCACGGATAAAATCCGCTGGAAGATCCAGCTGAACGTGCGCAACGCCTTCGCCAAGGAAGAGCTGATCCCGATCTCCGTCCAACCCGACGGACAGACCTGGGCTTCGGTTCGCATCGCGCCCAACCAGGAGTGGTTCGTGACGAACACGTTCTCGTTCTGAGCCGGTTTCCCGCGCAATCATATCCGACCACCGGCCTCCGCAAGGAGGCCGGTTTTTTTGCGCCGCCATTGGCCGTCCGGCGCCCACGCCGGCCGCGCCCGCGTATTATTTTCTCGGTTACGCGATAATTCCTCCGCCCCGCGCCGCACGGCTCCGGCCCCGGGTTCCACCCGCTCCATCCCGGGTTGTCCACATTCTGAATACGCCGGCAGCCGCGGAAATCCTAAAGTTAGCACGATCTCGTCTTTGCGAACCCGGAGCGCGAAGGGAAAGTCTCCGCCCACTTCGTCGCGCCGCCCCCTTGCCGCTTCCGGCGTCCGATGCTCTTAGCTTGAACTCCATCCGATGTGTTGTCGCCGCTCCGCCTGGCAAGGAGGCGGGGCGCACTCACGAACCGTATAGGCCCCTTATGAACTACGTCCGATATGCTGTGGCTGCGCTCGCCGTGACGAGCGCCTGGCCACTTTACGCCCAGACTGCCGACACCGAGACCGACTCGGAGACCATCACGCTCTCGGAGTTCCAGGTGAACTCCGCCGCCGACAAAGGCTATCGCGCCGCCAACTCCGTCTCCGCCACCCGCGTCGCGGTCGCGATCAGCGATCTGCCGATGAACCTCACGGCCTTCACCGAAGAGTTCATCGCCGACCAGCACGCCTACGATCTCTACGACATCGTGAAGTGGGCGCCCGGCGTGCACCAGGACAACATCTCCCCGCAAGGCTGGGTCCGCTACAACATCCGCGGCTTCACCTCCGCCGGGGTGCAGCGCAACGGCTTCGGCTCGTTCCGCTTCATCGACACGACCAACATCGCCCGCGTCGAGGTCATCAAGGGCCCGTCCTCCCTGCTCTACGGCCAGATCAACCCCGGCGGCGTGATCAACTACATCACCAAGCGCCCCGAGGAAAAGCAGGCGGTCTACACGACGGCCAGCGTCGGCACCGACGGCTACGATCGCTTCGTGGTCGACGCCACCGGTCCCGTCCCCGGTACCAACGGCAAGCTCCTCTACCGGGCGATCGCGATGTATGAGGACGTCCAGGAGTTCCAGGAACTCTCCAGCGGCTACAAGTTCATGTTCGCGCCGAGCTTCACCTGGAAGATCTTCGACGGCACCAGCCTCACCGTCGATTACGAGCACTTCGAGCGCCACGACGACATGCCGACCAGCGGCGTCCCGCTCATCTACGTGAACAACACCGGCACCGTGCAGTATCCCGGCCTGCCGTGGGATTTCAGCTACGCCGGCGAAGGCGACTACCAGAACTTCATTTCCGACGCGATCACGGCCGAGCTGACCACCCGGATCGGCGAACACATCAACATCCGCGCGGCGTATGTGGATTCCTACTACGACATGGACTGGCGCGCCACCGGCCAGGGCGGCACGGGCCTGATCGCCCAGTCGTTCATCGACTACTATTACCCGCCGAGCGCCGGCCTCACCTCCGCCGATGCCATGTACCGGCGGAACCGCTGGGAACACCAGTGGGGTGGCGAGCGCACCGGCCAGATCGACGTCACCGGCAACTTCGAGGTCGGGCCCGTCAAGATCCGCCCGATTATCGGCTACAAGAAGAACTTCGAGACCCGCTTCCGCAACCAGCAGAAGAACAATCCGAACGTCGCGGGCAGCCCGTATTATCTGAAGCCTTGGGATCTGCGCAACCCCGCCACCTGGGATCGCAGCGTGCCTTTCGGGACCGAGCATCTGATCCTCTCCGCCGACGGCCAGACCGAGAGCGACAGCTCGTCGCTCTACGGTATCCTCTCGGTCAGCACGTTCAACGATCGTCTGCAGCTGCTCGGCGGTTACGCCCGGCATGAGCTGCACAACGACCCGAGCCTCAACATCCTCAACGGCACCGTTTCGGCTCCCGCCTCCGATCGCGCGGCCAACGTCCCGCAAGGCGGTGCGTTGTTCAAGATCACCCGCGAGGTTTCGGCGTTCGTCTCCTATAGCGAGTCCTTCCTGGCCAACACGAGCGTGCTGCGCGTCGACAACGTGCCGACCACGCCCGCCGAGCCGTCCGTCGGCAAGGGCTGGGAATACGGCCTCAAGCTCGAGCTGCTCGAGGGGCGCGTCTCCGGCACCGTCTCGGCCTACCAGCTCGAGGCCAGCCCCACCGGCATCATCACGATCACCAGCGGCACCGATGCGAGCGGCAACACGATCTTCACCGACATCCAGGGCGGCAAGCAGACCAGCGAGGGCTTCGAAGCCGACCTGCTCTTCACGCCGATCACCGGCCTGCAGATCATGGCCAGCTACAGCTACTGCGATGCGATCTACGAAGAACATCCGACCAGCGACGCGCTCGACGGCACCCGCCTCGTCGCCACACCCGACCAGATGTTCAACCTCTGGGCCAAATACACCGTCCAGAGTGGCGCGTTCAAGGACCTCACCGTCGGCGGCGGCCTGAACTACGTCGGCAGCACGACCTACGTGGGCAACAATCCGTTCGTCGAACTCGGTTCCTACACGACCTACGACCTGAGCATCGGCTACGCGTTCAATGCCTTCGGCCGCAAGTGGAACACCGACCTCTCCGTCAAGAACCTGACGGATGAGGAATACTACGCTTCCGCGTCGAGCTGGGGCTTCCCCCGGCATGCGATCCTGAGCCTGAGCACCAGGTTCTAACCGCAACGTTTTCCACCTCCTCAGGCGCCGAAGTCACTGTTCGGCGCCTTTTTTTTCATCTAGTCTCCGCAATGTTCCCCCTCCACCCCCGTTGAAGCCCCTTCGCCCGTGTCGGAGCGTATCGAAAAATTCGTTACCGAGCTCACGCTGTCCGAAAAGATCTCGCAGCTGATGCATGACAATCCGGCGATCGAGCACGCCGGCATTCCGGCCTACAACTGGTGGAATGAGGCGTGCCACGGCGTCGGACGCGCCGGTCGGGCCACGGTGTTCCCCCAGGTCATCGGCCTCGCCGCCACGTGGAATCGCGCGCTCGTGCGCGAGGTCGCCGGCGTCATCGCCGACGAGGCTCGCGCCAAGCACCACGCGGCCGTCGCCGCCGGCAGGCGCGGCCAGTTCCAGGGCCTCACGTTCTGGACGCCCAACATCAACATCTTTCGTGACCCGCGCTGGGGCCGCGGTCAGGAAACCTTCGGCGAGGATCCGTTTCTCACCGGCGAACTCGGCGTCGAGATGGTGCGCGGCCTGCAAGGCGATCATCCGCGCTACCTGAAGGTCGCCGCCTGCGCGAAGCACTTTGCCGTGCACAGCGGACCTGAGTCCGAGCGCCACGTTTTCGATGCCAGGCCCACGCCGAAGGATCTGCGCGAGACCTACCTGCCCGCCTTTGAGAAACTCGTCCGCGCCGGAGTGGAAGCGGTCATGGGCGCCTACAACCGCACGCTGGGCGAGGCCTGTTGCGCGAGCGATCTGCTCATGAACAATATCCTCCGCGGTGAGTGGGGGTTTCAAGGCCACTACGTGAGCGACTGCGGCGCGATCGACGATTTTCACCTGTTTCACGGCGTCACCAAGGACGCCGCCGAATCCGCCGCCCTCGCCATCCGGCTCGGTTGCGACCTCAACTGCGGGTGCACCTACAACGACCTCATCGTCGCCGTGCAGCGCGGCCTCATTACCGAGGCCGAGATCGACCGCTCGCTGCGCCGCCTGCTCGCGACCAAGTTCCGGCTCGGGCTCTTCGATCCGTCCGAAGAGGTCCCGTGGTCGTCGCTGCCACTCGAGATCGTCGACAGCCGCGAGCACCGTGCCCTCGCACGCCGCGCCGCCGCCGAATCCGTCGTGCTGCTCAAGAACGCGGACGCCACCCTGCCGCTCCGCCGCGATCCCGACCGCCTGCTCGTCGTCGGCCCCACCGCGGCCAACGTCGGCGCGCTCGTCGGCAACTACTACGGCGTCGCGCCCGAACTCGTCACGATTTTCCAAGGCATCCTCGAAGCGGTGCCCAACAACACGCCGGTCAAATACCGGCCCGGCTGCCCGCTCCTCAGTCCGCAGGCGCCCGGCGTCAACTACACGTTTCCCGCCGCAGCCGCCGCCGACGTTGTCATCGCCGTCATGGGCCTCGACCACACGCTCGAGGGCGAGGAGGGCGACACGGTCGCGTCACCGTCCGGCGGCGATCGCGACGCGATCGAGTTGCCCAAGGTGCAGCTCGAGTTCCTCACCGAACTCCGCCGGCACGCGAAGAAGCTGGTGCTCGTGCTCACAGGCGGAAGCGCGATCGCGATCCCCGAGGCACACGAGCTCTGCGATGCCGTGCTGCAGGTGTGGTATCCGGGCTGCGAAGGCGGCCGCGCCGTCGCCGACGTGCTCTTCGGGGCGGTGGCGCCGTCGGGGAAGATGCCCGTCACGGTGCCGCGGCGCACGGCCGATTTGCCGGCCTTCAACGACTACGCGATGCGCGGACGCACGTATCGCTTCGCAGAGGCCGAGCCGCTGTATCCGTTCGGCTTCGGACTCACATTCGCAAGACTCCGCTACGGCCCGCTTTCGCTGAGCGCAAGAACGCTTCGCGCCGGCGGAGAGCTCGTCGTGCGCACGGCGCTCGGCAATACCAGTGATCGCGACGTGCAGGAGACCGTGCAGTGCTACGTGATTCCGCCCGGCGAATTTCCCGAGGCGCCCCGCGCCACGCTGGTCGGGTTCACCAAGGTCGCTGTGCCGTCCCACGCCAACGTCGACGTCGAATTCCGCCTCGCCGCCGAGGCGTTCCAGCAGTTCGACCGCGACGGTCATCGCGTGCTGCCGCCCGGTATCTACGGCCTCCATGTCGGCTCCGCCTCACCGGGCCCGCGCGCCCTCGCCCTTGGCGCGCCAGCTCCGGCGACTGCCGAGATCGCCGTCGCGTAGCTTACGTCGGCAGGGAACGACCTCCGGGCAGGCCGCTCCGCAGACAAACTCTCAACCCTCAACTCTCAGCTCTCAACTGAGCGTAAGCTCCATGCAAGCCCTCGTCCTTGAAAAAACGAAATCGCTCGCCCTGCGCGACATCGTGCTCGACGAACCCTTCGGCGCCCATGACGTCCGCATCCGCATCCACACGGTCGGCGTGTGCGGCAGCGATGTGCATTATTACCAGCATGGCGCGATCGGGCCGTTTGTGGTCCGCGAGCCCATGGTGCTCGGCCACGAAGCCGCCGGCACGGTCGAGGAGATCGGGGCCGCCGTCACCACCCTGAAGCCCGGCGATCGCGTGTGCATGGAGCCGGGAATACCCGACCCGAACAGCCGCGCCACCCGCCTCGGTCTCTACAACCTCGACCCGGCCGTTCGCTTCTGGGCCACGCCGCCCGTGCATGGCGTGCTTCGTCCGACCGTGGTGCACCCGGAGGCATTCACTTTCAAGCTGCCCGACAACGTGAGTTTCGCCGAGGGCGCAATGGTCGAGCCGCTCGCCGTCGGCATGCATGCAGCCAACAAGGCCCGCCTCAAGCCCGGCGACGTCGGCGTGGTCCTTGGCGCCGGCCCGATCGGGATGGTCACCGCCCTTGCCGCGCTCGCCGGCGGTTGTAGTCGTGTTTTCATTACGGATGTGCAGGCGCCCAAGCTCGAGCTCGCCGCCTCGCTTGGCCCGATCACGCCCGTGAACGTCCGCGACCAAAGTCTCCCCGAGATCATCCGGCGCGAGACCGGCGGCTGGGGCGCCGACGTGGTGTTCGATGCCGTCGGGCTGCCGCAGTCGACCGGCCAGGCGATCGAGGTGCTGTGTCCCGGCGGCTGCATCGTGCTGATCGGCATGCCGGGCGCGCCGGTGCCGTTCGACGTCGTGGCCGCCCAGGTGAAGGAGGCGCGCATCGAAACCATCTTCCGCTACGCGCACGTGTTTCCCCGCGCCCTGGCGCTGATGGGCAGCCGCAAGATCGACGTGCGCCCGCTGGTGACCGACCGCTACGGCTTCGCCGATTCGATCGCTGCCTTCGACTACGCCTGCCGCATGAAGCCCACGAGCGTGAAGGTGCAGATCGAGCTCGCATAACGTCATGCGACCGCACCCCTCCTGCGCCCCGCGCGCGTCGTCCGCGTTTCCACCGCTTCCGCCGATTCGTCCCATGAAATCCCTCCGCCTCCTCGCCGCCCTCGCCACGCTGTCCACGGCCGCCGTCGCCGCCGAACCGGCGCTGCCGCACCTCCGAAAGCAGGGCACCGCCACGCAACTGATCGTCGACGGCCAGCCGTTCCTCGCACGCGGAGGCGAGCTGAGCAATTCGCATGGCGAACCTGAATACCTGCGTCCGTTCTGGCCAAAGCTGAAGGCGCTCAACCTCAACACCGTCATCGCTCCGGTGTACTGGGATGTGGTCGAGCCGGCGGAGGGCAAGTTCGACTTCTCGACCGTCGATGGCCTGATCGCCGACGCCCGCGCGAACGAGATGCGGCTCGTCCTGCTCTGGTTCGGCTCGTGGAAGAACAGCATGTCGAGCTACGTGCCGGCGTGGGTGAAGACCGACGCGACGCGCTTTCCCCGCGCACGCAACTCGGCGGGCCAGGCGATGGAAATCCTCACGCCGTTCGACGACACCAACCGCGACACCGACGCCCGGGCGTTTGCCGCACTGATGCGGCACCTCCGGGAAACCGATGGCCAACAGCACACGGTCATCCTCGTGCAGGTCGAGAACGAGATCGGCATGATTCCCGAGGCGCGCGACCGTCATCCGGCGGCCGACAAGGCCTTCGCCGGCCCCGTGCCGGCGGATCTGATCCAGTATCTCAGCGGACACCGCGAAGCGCTCGCGCCCGAGCTGCGCGACCGCTGGCTCGCCCATGGCGCCCGCACGAGTGGAACCTGGACCGAGGTGTTCGGCGAGAGCCCGGCCACGAGCGAGATTTTCATGGCGTGGGCCTTTGGTCGCTACGTCGAAAAGGTCGCAGCCGCCGGCCGCGCGGAATACGCGCTGCCGCTCTACGTGAATGCCGCGCTCATCCGTCCCGGGTATCAACCGGGTCAATACCCGAGCGCCGGGCCGCTGCCCCACCTGATCGACATCTGGCGCGCCGCGTCGCCGACCGTCGACTTCATCAGCCCCGACATTTATTTCCCGAACTTCGTCGAGTGGGCCGATCGCTACACCCGCAGCGGCAACCCGCTCTTTGTGCCCGAAGCGCTGCGCAGTCCCGATGCCGCGGTGAACAATCTCTACGCCTTCGGCGCGTGCAGTGGCTTCGGCTTCTCGCCGTTCGGCATCGAGTCGATCGCCGAACCGGCCGCCAGTCTGCTGACCGCGAGCAACGACCTGATTCGTCAACTCACGCCGCTCATCACCGCGCATCAGGGCAAGGGCACATTGACCGCCTTGCTCCCGCCCGCCGCCGAGCAGCGCAAGCCGCACGAGGTGGCGTTCGGAGGCCTCATTTTCAGCGCGACCTACGAGCGCCTCGAATCCCCCGGGCTCGCCGATGGGGTCATCAACGAGGCCGGCGACCGTCCCGCCAGCCGCACGCCGCTCCCCGCCGGCGCGATCGTGATCCAGCTCGGACCCGACGAATTCCTCATCGGCGGCATCGGCGTCACCGTCACCTTCTCCGCCCCGACACCGGGCGATCCGCAGATCGGCATTCTCAACTGCGCCGAGGGCCGGTATGTTGACGGACAATGGCAGCACGTCCGCTGGCTCAACGGCGACCAGACGCACCAGGGGCGCCACCTCCGCCTCGAACCCGGACGCTTCGGGCTTCAGCGGATCAAGCTCTACCGTTATCGCTGAACCTCCATGAAAGCGTGCCTGCTCACCGTGGCTTTGATGACAACCATCACACCGGGGATCGCACAAAACGCGCCCGCGGCGCCCAAGCGCGTCGCGCTCGTGTTCGACGACGGCCCGCGACCGGCCGATGCGGGGCCGTTGCTGGCCGCGCTCGACCGGGAAAACGTGCGCGTAACGTTCGCCCTCGTCGGCGCCCGCGTGATCGAGAATCCGGATACAGCGAGAGCGATCGTCGCCGCCGGCCACGAGGTCGTGAACCACTCGCAGACGCACGCCCACGCGCGCGACCTCGACGACGCGGCGCTCGACCGCGAGGTGGCCGCCGCGCAGCAGAACATCCAGTCCGTCGCGCGGGTCGCGCCGAGATGGTACTGGCCGCCCTTCCTCGCGATCGATGACCGCGTCCGCGCCGCCGTCGCGCGCGCAAACCTCACGCTCTACGCGCCCGCGCATCTTGTCGTATCCAAGGATTATGACACAAGCGTCGGCGCCGCGGAGATTTTCCGGCTCGCGACGGGCAACGTCGAAGACGGCGCAGTGATCCTTTTCCATGAATGGCGCGCGGAAACCCGGCAGCAGTTGCCCGCGATCGTCGCGGAACTGCGGCGCCAGGGCTGCAAATTCCTCACCTTCAGTGAACTTGCCGACGCGCTCGGCAGGCCGGCTCCCGCTTCCACCCCATGATTCGACGCTTCCCAACAACTCACCTGCTGCCCGTCCTCGCCGCGTTTCTTGCCGCCGTCTGCGGCGGGAGCAGTCTGCTGGCCGCGGCTGGTCCCTGGGTCTCCGACACCGCGGGCGCGCCGGCTGAGAACCGCTTCCCCCTCGCCGGGCGTGACGCCGCCGCGCCGCTCTGGCTGGACGGCTCCGACTGGCCGGGCGTGCTTCGCGCCGCCCGCGATCTGCAGGCCGACATCGAACGCGTTACCGGCGTTCATCCGGCGCTCGAAACCGGACAACCCCGGCAACTCGCGGACGCGGTGATCATCGGCACCGTGGGCCGGAGCGCGTTGATCGACGATCTTGCCGCCCGCGGCAAAATCGACGTGTCCGCGATCCGCGGGCGCTGGGAGGCGTTTCACACCGAGGTCGTCGCCGATCCGCTGCCGGGCATTTCGCGCGCGCTGGTGATCGCCGGCAGCGACAAGCGGGGCACGATCTACGGCATCTACCATCTTTCCGAGGAGATCGGCGTCTCGCCCTGGTATTGGTGGGCCGACGTGCCGGTCGTCCACCGCCCGGAGCTGCACGTCTCGCCGGATCGCCACGTCGAACCCGGCCCCGCCGTGAAATACCGCGGCATCTTCCTCAACGACGAGGCGCCCGCCCTCACCGGCTGGGTGAACGAGAAATTCGGCGGCTACACCCATTCGTTCTACGAGCGCGTATTCGAGCTCCTGTTACGCCTGCGCGCCAACTACCTGTGGCCCGCGATGTGGGACGCCGCCTTCAGCGACGACGATCCGCTCAACCCGCAGCTCGCCGACGAGTACGGTGTCGTGATGGGCACCTCCCACCACGAACCAATGATGCGGGCGCACAAGGAATGGCGGCTTCACGGCCGCGGCGCCTGGAACTACGGGACGAATGCCGACGTGCTGCGCGAGTTCTGGACCGCGGGCATCCAGCGGAACCGTCCCTACGAGAACATCGTCACCCTCGGCATGCGCGGCGACGGCGACGAGCCGATGTCCGAAGAGGCCAACGTCGCGCTGCTCCAGCGCATCGTCGCCGATCAGCGCGCGATTCTCGCCGAGCACGTCAATCGCGACGTCACCCAGGTGCCGCAGCTGTGGGCGCTCTACAAGGAAGTGCAGGAGTATTACGAAAAAGGCATGCGCGTGCCGGACGACGTGACGCTGCTCTGGTGCGACGACAACTGGAGCAACCTGCGGCGCGTCCCCACCGCCGCCGAGCGTTCGCGAGCCGGCGGCGCCGGGATCTACTATCATTTCGATTACGTCGGCGGACCGCGCTCCTACAAGTGGCTCAACACCGTGCCGATCACGAAGACGTGGGAGCAGATGCACCTCGCCTACGAGCACGGCGCGGATCGCATCTGGATCGTGAACGTCGGCGACCTGAAGCCGATGGAGTTTCCCATCGAGTTCTTCCTGCGCTATGCGTGGGCGCCCGGGCGCATTCCGCAGGAGAACCTCGGCGACTACGGCCGCCGCTGGGCCGCCCGTCAGTTCGGCGAATCGCACGCGGAGGAGATCGCCGCGTTGATCGCCGCGTACACCAAGTTCAACGGCCGGCGCAAACCCGAGCTGCTCGCACCGGAGACCTTCAGCCTCATCCACTATCGCGAAGCCGAGACGGTCCTCACCGAGTGGCAGGCGCTCGTCGCCCGCGCCGAGCGGGTGGGCGACGCACTCGCCCCCCAGTTCCACGACGCCTTCTTCCAGCTCGTGCTCTGGCCGATCCGGGCCAGCGCAGTGGTCAACGAGCTGCACGTCACCGCCGGCCGCAACCGCCTTTACGCCGTCCAGGGTCGCGCCTCGACCAACCTGCTCGCCGAGCGCGCCCGCGAGCTCTTTCGCGCCGACGCGGAGCTCGCGCGCGCCTACAACGAGCTCGGCAACGGCCGCTGGCGCCACTTCGCCGACCAGGCTCACCTCGGCTACACCTACTGGCAGCAGCCGGAGGCCGGCGCGATGCCCGCCGTCACCGAAATTCAACTACGCGATGGCGCCGACATGGCCGTCGCCGTGGAGGGCAGCCCGGCCTCCTGGC
The DNA here is from genome assembly GCA_036406235.1 of Opitutaceae bacterium. GTDB lineage: Bacteria > Verrucomicrobiota > Verrucomicrobiia > Opitutales > Opitutaceae > DASWVO01. The sequence continues at coordinate 8,285 of DASWVO010000175.1, read as the reverse complement.
CGCACTATAATCCCGGCCAGGCGCCGCTGACCCTGCCTCCGCTCGATCGCTATTCCCAGCGCTCGCGCTGGATCGAGGTGTTCAATCGCGGACGCGAACCCTTTTCGTTCAAAGCAGAAACGGACGCGCCTTGGTTGCGCGTCGAGCCCGCAGAGGGCACGGTCGGCCTCGAGACGCGCCTCGAGGTTTCCGTCGACTGGTCGCAGGTGCCGGCCGGCGCACGGGAGACGAAGGTGACGATCAAGGGCCCCTCCCGCCGTGCCATCGTGATCACCGTGCCGCTGGCCCGCCCCACCACACCGCCCCCGGACGGGTTTGCCGGGTTCATCGAAACCGGAGGCGTGGTGGCGATCGAAGCCGCGCACACCGCGCGTCGAGTGGAAAAAGACGGCCTGCGCTGGCAGACGCTCGCCGACTACGGGCGGACGGATTCCGCCGTAACGGCCTTTCCGTCCACCGCGCCGAGCCGGCCACTTCCGCTCGCGCCCGACGCCGCGCGACTCGAATACGACATCCACCTCGCCTCCGCCGGCGAGGTGACGATCGAGCTGCACGTCTCTCCGACACTGCCCTTTGTCCCCGGCCGCGGCATCCGCTGCGCCGTCTCGATCGATGAGGAAGAGCCGCAGGTCGTCGACATCGCCGTCCGCGACGGCTCGCCGGAGTGGGCGCGGGCGGTCTCGGACGCGATTCATCGTGCCAGCACGCGTCACCGCGTCCGCGCACCGGGCGTCCACGTCGTGAAGTTCTGGCCGATCGATCCCGGCGTCGTGCTACAGCGGATCGTGATCGACGCCGGCGGGCTGCAGCCAAGCTACCTCGGGCCGCCCGAAAGCCCCCGCCGGTAACGGCTGCGCAAAGCCAGCTATTACGGTTGGCACGTTGACCTCGCACCGTTTCCTCGAACGCTACCGGCATGAGTGTGCGCGTTATCGCGGCCCGGGCGGGCATTTCCGCCTCCGCCGTATCCCTCGCCCTGCGCGGCAGCCCCAAAGTTTCCTCCGCTACGCGGGAGACCGTCTTGCGCATCGCCCGCGAACTCGGTTACCAGCCCGACGCCAAGGTCACCGAGCTCATGGCCCGCGTGCGCGCCACCCGACCGCGACGGCTGGATGCCTGCTTCGGCGTGATCTCACTGTACGATGAACCGCGCCCGTGGGAGAAGTCGCGTCACCTCACCGGAATCTACGACGGCATGCAGGGCCGCGCCGCCGAGCTCGGTTATCGCCTGGAGCCGCTGTGGCTGCGCGCGCCGGGGATGACGCGGCGACGGTTCCGCTCGATTCTCGACGCCCGCGGGATCGAGGGGCTCCTCAGTTTCGGCAGCCCTGACCCCGAGGAAACGTTTCCCCGCGAACTGGACCACTACGCGATCGTCACCGTCGGCATGAGCATCCGCACGCCGCTGCACCGGGTGATGAGTCATTTCTACAACGACACCCGCCAGGCGCTCGACCAGGTGCATGGCCGTGGCTACCGGCGACCGGGGCTCGTGCTGGCCGAACACGAAGCAACCCGCAGCGGCTATGCTCACGCCAGCGCCTACCTGGGCTGGTGCGACCAGGTGCTCGGCCCCGGCAGCGCGCTGCCCGTGCTCCACATGCGCCGCGTCGAGGAAGCTCCCCTGCTCCGCTGGATCGAGCGGCATCGAGCCGACGTCATCACCGTGGTGCACCTCTACGACGTCATGGCGGAGTTCATCGCCACCCTCGCGCGCAATGGCATCCGTGCGCCCCGCGACCTCGGGCTGGCCGCGGTCACCCAGATCCTCGACGGCTCGGGACTGGCCGGCATGCAGCAGAACCAGCATCTCATGGGCGCCTGGGCGGTGGAGCTCCTCGTGTCGCGTCTCCTCAACCAGGACCTCGGCATTCCGCAGAACCCGCGCATCGAGCTCGTCGAAAGCGAGTGGCACGACGGCGCCTCGCTCGCCCAGCGCGCTTCCAAGCCGCCCGCCTCGGCCGCCCACTGCGCCTAGCGCACCCGCCGCTCCGCCTCGCGCTTCCCCGGCCCGCCGGGGCCCGCCTTGCATCGGCTTCCCGGAACGACGCCGTGGCGGCGGCGGGGCTTGGCTGCGCAGCCTGATAGCCGCGTCTACCGCCTCGCTCGAGGTGGTCAACGTGCACTCCGAACACCGTAGCTTCACCTTCCGTGCAGGCCTTCACTTTTGGCCAAACCCGTTCCGGCTTCACGTGCCCTTCCAGGCGATGACGCCGGTTCCTGCACGATTCCTCCATGAAACTCGGCCTCGGCCTCTATCGCCACATGCTCACGCGCGAGAACTTCCAGTTCGCGCGGCAGGCGGGCGCCACCCACATCGTCGCGCACCTCGTCGACTATTTCCGCGGCGGCAGCGGTCACTCGCAGTCCGATGACCAGCCGCTCGGCACCGACTGGGGTTGGGGGCTCGCCGGAGATCCGGACAAGCTCTGGACGCTCGAGGAACTCGTCGCTCTACGTCGCGACGTCGAGGCCGCCGGCCTGAAGCTCGAGGCGATCGAGAACTTCGATCCCGCGCACTGGCACGACGTCCTCCTCGATGGCCCGAAGCGCGCGCAGCACATCGAAAACGTGAAGACGATCGTGCGTCGGGTCGGCGAGGCCGGCATCCCGATCATGGGTTACAACTTTTCCATCGCCGGCGTCGCCGGTCGCACCAAGGGCAACTATGCCCGCGGCGACGCGCCGTCCGTCGGCATGGAGGGCCCCTACGATCTGCCGATGCCCAACGGGCTCGCGTGGAACATGATCGTCGACCCGACCGCACCGTCGCGCCACACCGGCACGATCCCGCCCGCCACCCACGAACAACTCTGGTCGCGCTTCCAGCGTTTCCTCGACGAGGTCCTGCCCGTCGCCGAAAAGGTCGGCGTGCGCCTGGCGCTGCACCCCGATGATCCGCCGATGCCGTTCATCCGCGGGCAGCCGCGCCTCGTGTATCAGCCGAGTCTCTACCAGAAGGCCATCGACCTCAACCCGAGCTCCGCCAACGCGCTCGAGTTCTGCGTCGGTTCGCTCGCCGAGATGACCGAGGGCGACATCTACGACGTCGTCGATCACTACAGCCGGCAGAACCGTCTCGGCTACGTGCATCTCCGCAACGTCCGCGACAAGGTGCCGCACTACAAGGAGACGTTCATCGACGACGGCGAAGTCGACGTGCTGCGCGTGCTCGCGATCCTGCACAAGAACAAGTTCGACGGCGTGATCATCCCGGACCACGCGCCGCAGATGAGCTGCGCCGCCCCGTGGCACGCCGGCATGGCCTTCGCGATGGGCTACCTCAAGGCGGGCATGAACTCGCTCGGCATCGACTGAAATCATCGGCCCGCCCCCCATCCCCGGAAACAGCGACGTTCGTCGCGAAGAACTGAATACAAACCAGCACCGGCCGCCAGTCGGCGACCCGCGCGGCCGCCCTCCCGCCTCCCGCGCGCTCTTACCCTCCGAAGATTTTCCGATAAATGAACCTTCCGCTTACGTTTCCATCCAGCTTCTCCCTCGAGAATGAGACCGCGCTCATCACGGGTGGCGGCACCGGCATCGGCCTCGCGATCGCGCGGGCGATGCACGCCGCCGGCGCGCGCGTCGTGCTGGTCGGCCGCCGCGAGGCCGAGCTCACCGCCGCCGTGGAAGCGGTCGGCAAGCGCGCGAGCGCGATCGTGCACGACATCACCAGGCTCGACCAGGCGTCCGCGCTCGTTGAGCGCGTCACGCGCGAGGTCGGTCCGATCACTTCACTCGTCAACAACGCCGGCATCCACCTGAAGAAGCCCGCCGTCGACACGACGCCCGAGGAGTTCCAGACCGTCCTCAACACGCACGTGCTCGGTGCCCACGCGCTCGTCCGCGCCGTCGCGCCGGGCATGATGGAGCGCAAGCACGGCACGATCCTCTTCACCGCGTCGATGGCCTCGCTCTTCGGCATCCCGCTCGTGATCGCCTACACCGCCGCGAAGACCGCGCACGTCGGCCTCGTGAAGGGCTACTCGACGGAGTTCTCCGCTCACGGCGTGCGCGTCAACGCCATCGCGCCCGGCTGGATCGAAACGGAGATGTCGAGCAAGGCCCTCAACGGCGACCCGGCCCGCAAGAACAAGATTCTCAGCCGCACGCCCATGGCCCGACTCGGCCAGCCCGAGGACGTCGGCTGGGCGGCCGTCTACCTCGCCTCGCCCGCCGCCCGCTTCGTCACCGGCGTCGTGCTGCCCGTCGACGGCGGCGCGAGCATCGGCTTCTGAGCGCGGCTCAACCGCAACGACGGTCTGGTCTGTCGCCGGACGGCGCGCGGAGGTCGCCGCCCGCCTTCGGGTTGTTGACCGGCGCTACTTCTCCACGCGCGCATGCACGCCGAGCATCGTGCCGACGAAGCCGCCCGCGACCCGCGTGCTGAGGATCGAGGCATCGACGTCGGCCTTCAGCACGCGCCAGTTGCCGGGATGCGTGGCGTACGAGAACGTGCAGGCCCCTCCCTCGCCGGTGATCCGCAGCTCGATGTTTTCCGCGAGCGATAGCTCCGCAGTCGCGATCGTCTCGGGGGCGCCTCCGCTCCCTCCGCCCGCCACCCGCTCGAGGAACACCTCGCGTTTCAACCCGTGCCGGCGCACGCCGAGGAAGAAGTGGTGCGTTTCGTTTTGAAACGCCACGAGCCCCGCCGCCACCGCCTCGTCGGCCGGCACGCGTAGTGCCGTGGTGGCGACAAAGCGGGCGTGCTGCTGGCGGCGACCGACAAACGCCGGATTGCCCTTCTCGCGCAAGCCGACCGGGCGGGGCGACAGGCTCAGCGAGCCCTCCTTCGTCGCGAGGCTCCACCACGTCTCGCGCGGTGTGCGCAGCACACTCCAGGTCGGCGCCAGCGAGGGCTCGTCGAATTCGTCGCGCGCAATGAAGTTCCCGGTGAGCGGGCTCGCGGCCCCGACCCGCCCGGCGGCAAGCAACGGATCGGCCGCCGGCACCTCAAACAACGAAAGGCGCACCGCCCCCTCGGCGTGTAAACCGAAGGTGGGCGCCGGCGCGGTGAGCGGGACGCCCGTTCCGGCCGGCAGGATTCGCGGCCAGCCGTCTTCGGTCCACGCGACCGGCAGGAGGAAAGTCTCGCGACCCGTGTTGTAGCGCCGCCCTTCGGGATCGTAGGGTCGGCAGCCGAGGAAGACCGCCCACCAGTCTCCGTTGGGAAGCTCGACCAGATCGGCGTGGCCGGTCGACGTGACCGGATTCGGCCGGTCCGCCGGCAGATCGCGCTGCGTGAGGATCGGATTTCCCGTCCAGGGTATCCAGGGACCGGTGACAGCGCGGCTGCGGAAGATGACCTGCGAGTGGTCCTCGGCCGTGCCGCCTTCCGCGCAGGTGAGGTAATACCACTCGCCGCGCTTGAAGAGATGCGGCCCCTCGATCCAGACGGGCTGCTTCGCGAGATCAACGCCACCGTTGACGATGATCGTGCGCGGGCCGACGAGTTTTTGCGCCGTGACGTCGAATTCCTGCAGCCAGATCGCGCGGTGGCCTTCGTAGCGCGGCTGGTTGTCCGGCGGCGGACCGTTGTTCACGAGCCAAGCGCGGCCGTCGTCGTCGAAGAAGAACGACGGATCGATGCCATCGACCTCCGGCAGCCACACCGGCTCCGACCACGGGCCCGCCGGATTCTTGGCGGTGAAGAAACAATTGCCACCGGCGTCGACGAGCGTCGTCACCACGTAGAACGTGCCGTCGTGGTGGCTGATGGCGGGGGCAAACACGCCGCGCGAGACACCGAGCCCGTTGAAGTCGGCCTGCGACGGGCGCTCGATCACATGACCGAGTTGGCGCCACTTGACGAGGTCGCGGCTGTGAAAGACGGGGATGCCGGGAAAATACGAGAAGGTCGAATTGACGAGGTAGTAATCGTCGCCGACGCGGCAGAGGCTCGGGTCGGGATAAAAACCGGCGAGGATCGGGTTGCGATACGACTCGGGCCGCAGCGGCCCCTCGAAGATCGCGTCGCGCCCACTGTATTCGAACCAGTCGAACGCGACGGGCGAGGGCTTGGGATCTTCAGCCAGCAAGCTTCCGATCGAGAGCAGGGGCAGCAGGGCGAACAGGGCGGTTTTCGGGGGCATCGGCGGTGAGGTCGCACGAGCGACCCGCCCATCTTTTGCGAAGCGCGCGCCGGAGGCCAGCGCGAGTTCTACTTTCCGCTCGGGTCGCCCGGCACGTAGCGGAGCTGGATCGCCTTGTAGTACTCCAGTGGATGCTCCGGCGGTTCGACGCCCGACGGCAGCGGACGTTTCGAGAACTGCTGGAAATACTGCAGGCACGCGTCGCGCCACTGCCGGGCTTCACGCTCCTGCCGGGCGAGCAACATCTTCACGTGGGCAAACCGCTCGCCGTCGATCTGGCCGGCGAGTCCGTCCCACGTGCGCTGCCATCCGCGAACCGCGTCGACGCCGCGTTGATAATGCCGGCCCAATTCGTCCCACAGCGTGCGGCCCGAGCGCAGGCGGTGATCCCAGGGCAGATGGTGGAACCAGAGGAGAAATTCCTCCGGGCAGGTTTCCAGCGAGTCGAAGCGGCGCGCGACTTCGGGTGCGTATTGCTCGACAGCGTTGGTGCCGCTCGAGCTGCGGTTGAAGCCGATGCCATCCGCGGCGGCCTGATGATAGTGAACCGAAGTCCAGTCGGGCCGGCCCTGGTCGACCCACGGGCCGGGTCCATAATGGTGACCCTGCGCCATGATGTGGTGCAGCCCGAGCGGCATCGAGTAGTCGACGACGGTTTCGCGGGAGGCGAGCAACATGGGCACGAGGGCCTTCGCCACGCGCGCATCGTTGCCGAAAGTCAGCCGCGTCCACTCGCGCGCGATCTGCTCCGAGCCGAGCGCGTGATCCCAGGCGAGCCGGCCGTAGGCATACCAGTTGGCCTGCGCGAGCGGGTGGCCGGTCCAGTTGCGGTCCGTCCCGATGTTGGCGACGCCGGCGATCACCGACTCGGCATGCTGGTCGAGCGAGCCGTCGATCACGCGCGCGACGGTCGAGCCGGGGCCCGCCGTAAACGTGTCGGCATCGAGCACCTCCTCCCACATCGGCGCGAGGAAGGCGAGGTGCACGGAGCCGCCGAGGTATTCCTGCGTGATCTGAAACTCCATCCCGAGCGGCGTGCGCGGCATCGCGCCGAACAGCGGGTGAAACGGCTCGCGCGGCATGAAATCGAGCGCACCGTTCTTGATCTGTACGACGACGTTGGCGCGGAATTTTCCGTCGAGCGGCTTGAACTCGCTATAGGCCTGCTTCACGCGATCCTCGCCCGCGTGCGCCTCATACACGAACGCGCGCCACATCACGATGCCGCCGTGCGGCGCGAGTGCATCGGCCATCATGTTGGCGCCGTCGGCGTGATTGCGGCCGTAGTTCTGCGGACCAGGCTGGCCCTCGGAGTTGGCCTTCACGAGGAAGCCGCCGAAGTCGGGCACGAGGCCGTAGATCTCGTCGACCTTGGCGCGCCACCAGGCGGCGACGGCGGGGTCGAGCGGGTCGGCGGTTTTGAGTCCGCCGATTTCGATCGGCGCGCTAAAACGTGCGGTAAGGTAAACGCGGATACCGTAAGGGCGGAACTCGTCGGCGAGCGCGGCGACTTTTTCCAGGTAGGGTCGCGTGAGCACGAGCGCGTCGGCGTTCACGTTCGTGAGCACCGTGCCGTTGATGCCGATCGAGGCGTTGGCGCGCGCATAGTCGCGGTAGCGCGGCGTGCGATAGTCAGGCAGCTCAAACCATTCCCAGAGCGAGGAGCCGGAGTAGACGCGCTCGACGAAGCGGTTGAGGTTGTCCCAGTGGTTGAGGATGCGGCGCTGGATTTTCGGCACGCTGGCGACGTCGAGGCCGGCAAGCGGCTGCCGCGTCTGGATCCGGCGCAACAGGTCAAAGACGCCGTAGAGCACGCCGAGGTCGCGCGAGCCGGCGATCGTGACGACCCGGCGGCCGTCGCGCTCGAGCGCGCGCAGCGCGTAGCCATCGGCGTTTCCGCTCGCCGGAGGCGTGCCGGTAAGTTTTTCCAATCCGACCTGGACGTCGCTGCCGAGCAGGCCGCGGAGGCCCTGTGTGAGTTCGTCGCGCGCGGCGGCGATCGTCGGCGACTCGGCGCCCGAGGGCGTGGCGAGCACGACTTGCTGCAGCGCCGCCGCGTAGTCCGCGCGGGCGGGGGCGTCGTCGATCAAATCGTAGCGCAGCCAGAGCCGGTAGCCATCCTCGGCCCGGGCGGCGCTTACTACGAAGAGGGACAGAAGTGCAAACGACAGCAGCAGGCGGCGGAGCATG
>DASWVO010000174.1:0-2923 GCA_036406235.1 Opitutaceae bacterium | reverse complement strand
ATCCCTGGCGACGTCGCCGTATCGCTCGCGGATTTCGACGGCGAAAGCCGCTGCGATCGCGTCACCCCTCATAGCAGGCCGTCGCGCACTGGGGCGCGCCGGCGCTTCGAGACCGGGACGTAGCGAAGCGCTTCGAGCCCGGATTTCGTGACCCGCTCCGCGCCAGATCTCACTGCCGTCACCGCCGCCGCGGAGATGATCGCCACGATCTCGCCGATCAGGCCCTCGGAGAGCTTTAAGATCATCCGCGCCATCGTTTCATCCGAGAGATCGGAAGCTCGGGCGAGCGGCAAGGCGGCTTCGAGGCTGTCGAGCAGCACCAGCAACTCCTCACCATATTGCCATCGCGGTACTGCGTGCAGGTCGAAACGGGTCGCCATTTCCGCAGTGTGGTTGACGAAATCGTAGACGGCGACCTCTCCAATCAGAACCGGCGAGATGTCGAACTGGCGTCCGATCCGCCTGAGGAACGCAAGGACCGCCTCGACGTCGCGGGTTCGGCCGCGCAGCGCATTATGGAATTCGTCGAAGATCAGGATTCTGGGCTGCAGGCTGTCGAGCAGGTAATCGATCTGCTCGGCCTTGCGACCGACACCCCGGCTGGTGCCGAGTGGAGCGCGCAGTGCCTGCAGGATGCTTCCATAGAAATGGGCGAGACCGGCGCCCTCGCGCGTCTGGACCACCCACACCTGCTGTTTCTCGGCCGCTCTCAGGTGCTCGACGGCGAACCGTTCGGCGATCATCGTCTTGCCGTTGGCATAGGGCCCGACCAGCATCAGCCCTCTGGTCCGCAGCGCCGGCGGTCGGGACAGCAACTCAGCAAAGCGTTCATGCGCCTGGACCGCAACCTGATGGCCGATCCATCGCGGCGCCTGGATATAGGCGATCCGCTCTTTCATACTGCGGTCGAGATACGGGCGAACGTGGTCGAGCAGATGGTCCGCCACGTCACCAGTCCTCGACCGGCAGGTGGCGCTTCCGACGCACGGGATGCTCAGCCGGCGCCGGGGTTGCCGGGCGCATGGCATTGTAGGGCTTAGGCGCCTCTGTAGCATGGGTCTTGCGCACGGCGTTGCGCAACTCGATCTTTGACGGCTTTGGTCCGGCGACGATCTCCGCGATCCGGCGGCGCAGCGTCACCTTCTCGACATCCGTTCGCGCGTTCGCAGCGCGCCGCTGCAAGCGGTCAGCTTCGTGTTCCCACAACGTCATGGGAGCAAGTGTTCCGTCGCGCCGCCCCACGGGTCGGAACTCGCTGGTCTCCGGATCCCGGATGTAGACGTGACTGATGTCACGAGGATCGTATCGCAGATCGAGCTTCCCGAGCCGGTCGCGTTGCGGCACCAGTGCGCCCAGCCACGGCGAGTAGTAGTCGAGTGCGAACATGCTGACGCCTTGTGGCGACAGGCGCCTTTCCGTTCCGGGCATGAATGCCAGCAGGACCCGCAGAGTTTCATCGTCAAAGCGGGGAAGATCGCGCGCCCGCCGGCTCCATTCTGTAGCCGGCACCTTCAACGACCTCGCGTTTTCCTGCAGGTTGTGGTCGATCACGGCGAGCGTGACGCATCGCTCGAGATCGGCGAAGCTGAGACGGGCTCGCCGCTCAGCGGGATATTCGTCGCGATCAGCCACGGATCGGCCCGTCGTCCCGGGCAACGCCGCAAGAACGGAGTTGACCTTCCCGAGCAGCCTTTCGACCACCCCGCCCTGATGGACTCGGCCGCGATCCCGGTAGCGAATGCGAATGCCATAGTCCTCGCACCCGCGCTGGAAGGCATTCCCTTTGAATTCCTTGGCAGAGTCGGTGACAAGCGACCGCGGTCGACCGAACATCGGCCACCCATGTTCGATGTCGCGTGCGGCCAACCATGACTCCTTCGGACACATCGCTTGCGCTAGGCACAGTGCAACCGAAAGTGCAGACGGCTTTTCGAGTGTGAGGCAGAAACCAAGGATGCAACGCGTGGCCACGTCGGTGACGATCGTGAGATATGCCCTGCTGACAAAGGTTCCACCGCCTTCGACGACCTCGACGAAATTGATGTCGGTCGGCGTGTGATCAATCTGGCAGACATCGAGCGGTCGCGCCGCGTCGATGTATCCCGGCCGCGGCTTGAGCCGGTGGAGGTGCTTTGGGTTTGTCGATCGCTTTTTCGCGATCTCCTCTGGGCTGAAAAGCATGGGTATACGGCGAGCGACGGTGAGATAGGACGGAGCGGTCAGGCCGGCCTCCTCGCAGCGAGCCCGGATCTCGGCCACGACGGGAGCGAGCGGCGGTGCCTCCAGGACCAGCCATTGCTCTCGCAGCGTCGTCGCGATGAGCTCCTCGATGTCCTGTTGAAGACGCTTCTTTCGCACTCCGTCGAGCCGGGGCAGGAGTGACGTCACGGTCCGATCGGCGCGATAGCGCGCTAGCAGATTGTAGACCTGTCGGGTCGAGAGGCGTAGCTCGGCGGCCGCGTGCACGATTGCAGATCGACGCGGACCTGAACCGTCGAGAATCTTGTCCAGCTCGCGGGCCACACGACGTGCCGCCAACCATGTTTCATCGGAGTATGACGCCGCGGGCGCCGGTTTTCGGTTGTGCAATTGGTTCGGCAAATTGAGCGGTGAGTGAAATCGTTAGCGAAAAATCGGGCCTGTCGTAGCACCTAAACCTAAACAACACCTGACTTTTTCCTGTTTGAAATCGGGAAGTGAAAGCGACAGCTACCGAGGCCTTGGCGCGCCTCGACGAGCGGCTAGCGCGCTCGCCGGTGCGTGAAGGCTGGATCGAGCGTCTGCATTTCCACGACGCAGCAGCGGCGCTCTGGCTCGCCGGCGAGCTTGTCCATGTCGAGGACCTCGTCTTCCACGACACCGATATGGACCTGCGTGCGCCGACGCACGAACTCACGCGTGCGCACGCCGTTTTGCGCATGCG
>DASWVO010000173.1:0-19740 GCA_036406235.1 Opitutaceae bacterium | reverse complement strand
GTCCTCGAGGAACTGGACGCGATCAAGGCCGAGCAGTCGACCGAGCGCGGCCGGAACGCGCGTCGCGTCCACCGCATTCTGCAGGAGTTGCTGCCCGACTCCCGCACGATGCTCGAGGGGGTGCGCCTGCCCAATGGCGGTACGCTCTCGGTCATCATCAACCGCTACCTGGTTGAAAACAACTTCTCGTCACCGGCGATGCAGCGGCTGCGGGCCGTCCTCTCGGACCTGACGAAGAAGGACAACCGCATTATCGCCTGCGCCCTGTTTGTGCAGGAGCAGTTTCCGCCGCCGACGATCCTCGTCACCAAGGACGTCAACGTGCAGCTCAAGGCGCGCGCGGTCGGCCTCGAGTCGCAGGACTACCTCAACGACAAGGTGCCCGCGACGACCGAGGACGAGGCGGGCTATCGCGAGATTCCTGTATCGATTTATGAACTACAGCGCTTCTGCTCGGAGGGCGAGTTTGACCTCAGTCGCGACGTGCCGAAGGGCCTGTATTTGAACGAATACGTCCTCCTGCGGTCCGACGAGGGCAAGACGATGCCGGCGCGTTACTTTGGCGAGGGGCTCGTGAAGCGCCTGCGCGTTCCCGAGTTTGTGAAGGCGCCGGGCGGCATTCCGATCCGCGCGCGCAACCTCGAGCAGCAGTTCTTCATGGACGCTTTGCTCGACGACTCGATTTCGCTGGTCACCTGCTTCGGCAAGGCCGGCACCGGCAAGACGCTGATCTCGACCGCGTGCGCGCTTTACCAGACGCAGGACGACAATTCGCGCTACGATGGCGTGTCGATCTCGCGTCCCGTGATCTCCCTCGGCAAGGACATCGGTTTCCTGCCCGGCTCGCTCGAGGAGAAGATGAAGCCCTGGCTGCAGCCCTATTATGACGCGCTCGAGGTGCTCATTCCCTCGAAGCCGCCGAAGGAGCCGCAGTTCGCCACCAAGAAGGTGGCGAAGAAAAAAAAGAAGCATCAGGACGCCATGCTTTCGATGGCGCCGCCGCCCTCGGTTTCGAGCAACGGTCATTCGGGGGGCAACGGCGCCGCGGCTCCGATGAAACCTTACGAGCGGCTGATCCGCAGCGGTCTCGTCGAGATCGAGGCGCTGGCCTTCATCCGCGGCCGCTCGATCGCGCGGCGCTTCTTCGTGCTCGATGAAGCGCAGCAGCTCACGCCGCACGAAGTGAAGACGGTCATCACGCGTATCAGCGAGGGCTCGAAGATCGTGCTGATCGGCGACCCGGCGCAGATCGACAATCCCTACGTCGACTCGCGCAGCAATGGCCTGATCTACTGCTACAATCGCATGAAGGGCCATGCGCTCTCCGCGCACGTGAAGCTCAGCAAGGGCGAGCGCTCCAAACTCGCCGAACTCGCGGCCGATTTGTTGTAGGAGGCCGCACGGGCCTCCCGATCAGAGTTTGCGAACGCTTGCGGCACCGGAGGGGGGATTTGCGTCCTCCCGCCGCAGGCGGTCTGTCATGCCCAGCCCGATACGGGCGCGGGATCAGCCGGGCCGCCGCAAGGGCCGACCGCGGCCGGCCCGCGTCTGCGGCGTAGCTTACTTGGCGTCGGTGTGCGCCGCGGCCGCTTTCGACGGCGTCTTGTTGTTCGTCGGGAGCAGGCAAATGGCCAAGACCAGTCCGACAAGAATCAGGACTTCGATGACAATGGGTAGCCGGGAGCTGTGCCCAGGTGTGCTGGAGGAGGTGTGCATGGTGCTCGGGAAACCAAGCATGAGGTATTCCACCTAGCAATCCTGCGGTTTCGTCTCGGGCCACATTTTTGCAAGCGAGGGACGAAAGCCGGCGATTGTCGCCGGGATGATGGCCACCTCAGTTCTCGGCCTGGCGCGCCATCAGCCAGAGCAGGTCGGCGACCCGGTTGACGTAGCGCGGGACGACGGGGCGCACCTGGCGCCCGTGGGCGGGGAGGGTGGTGAGACGGCGCTCGGCCCGACGGGCGACCGCGCGCGCGACCTCCAAGGCCGCCGCGTGGAGATTCGCACCGGGAGTGGCCCAGCCGTCGAACCGGACGTGTTGCGCCTCGATCGAGGCCACGGCGTCATCGACGCGCGCCAGTTCCGTGTCGCCGATCTTGGGAAACTTCGAGTCGGCGTAGCGCTGGGCGTCGCCCTCAGCGCAGGCGAGCTCGCCCATGAGCGCGACGAGATCGTGCTGCAGGCGCTCCAGCTCGGCCCGCCGGCCGGCGTCGGGACAGGTCGCCTTGGCGAAGCCGATCGCGGCGTTCAATTCGTCGAAAGCGCCGACGGCCTCAATTTGCGGATGATCCTTGGGCACGCGCTGGCCATAGAGGAGGCTCGTCGTGCCGTCGTCGCCTTTGCGGGTCGCGATGCTGGGCATGCCGCGAGAATCGGGCGTTGGCAGGCCGGCGTCCAACTTCGAATGCGGGGAGCGCCTGGTGCGGGCCGGCCCTGGCTTTACGGCGCGATGCGTCGCGCGGCGGCTTGGGCGCGCAGGCAGAGCTCGGCGGCCTTGAACGTATGCGCTTGCGTCATCGCCTTCTCGGTCCGCTGCAGGCAATCGAGGATGAGTTCGCCGAAGAACCGATACCCGACCTTGCCGGCAACATTGAGGTGATGCTCACCCTTTTCGTCGACGACGTAGACGTTGTCGCCGGCGCGGTCGCGCCCGATATCGACGTATTTGCGCAGTTCGATGTAGCCCTTGGTGCCGAGGATGATCGTGCGGCCGTCGCCCCAAGTGCTGAGGCCGTCGGGCGTGAACCAGTCGACGCGGATGAAATTGGTCGAGCCGTTGTTTCCCAGCAGCGACGCCTCGCCGTAGTCCTCGAGCTCGGGGGTGTCGGCGTTGGCGTGGTTGGCGACCGCCGCGTGCATGATCTCGGCTTCCGTGGCGCCGGAAAACGTGAGGAACTGTTCGAACTGGTGGCTGCCGATGTCGCAGAGGATGCCGCCGTACTTGGATTTTTCGAAGAACCATTTTGGCCGGCCGGCTTTGCCGAGGCGATGCGGCCCGAGGCCGAGGACCTGCAGCACGCGGCCAATGCCGCCGCCGCGCACGAAGTCAGTGGCCCACATCGCGCTCTCCACGTGCAGCCGCTCGCTGAAATACACGGCGTACTTGCGGCCCGTCTGTGCGACGACGGCCTTGGCGTGCTCGAGTTGATCGAGGGTCGTGAAGGGCGTTTTGTCGGTGAAGTAATCCTTGCCTGCGCGCATCACGCGACAGCCGATGGGCCCGCGCTCGTTGGGCACGGCGGCCGCGGCGATCAGCTGCACCTCCGGGTCGTCGAGCAACTCGTCGAACGCAATCGCCACCTTCACATGCGGGAACTTCTTCACGAACACCTCAACCTTGTGCGGATCAGGGTCGTAGACCCACTTCAACTGGGCGCCGGCCTCGAGGAGGCCGTTGCACTGACCGTAGATGTGGCCGTGGTCGAGAAAGGCGGCGGCGAAAACGAATTCGCCGGGCTTGACCACCGGGCTCGGCACGCCCTGCGGCGCGTAACTCATCCCATCGGATTTCTGGCTCATCGTCATTTGGAGGCGGGGAGGGGGAACACCCCGAGCTAACCAGCCTTCCACAAAGCCGCGCGAGGCTGAAGTGAGTGGATGTTAACCAAGAGCGCGAACGCCGAGGGCGTTGCCGATGGGCGGAAGGGCCGGCCTTGGCTCTCGGTGCCGAGCGGGCCGCTTCGGCAGACGCATCCCTCGAGGAGGCCTGCCCGGAGCTCGGCCCTACCATTTGCCCAGGGCGCACTCCGAAAACTGATGGCCGGGGTCTAGCCGTTGGCCCGCGCCTGCTCCTGCTCCCGGGTCTGCTTGGCCAGCTCCTTGATCGCGCGGTCGAGGCCGAGGCGCACCTTTTTCTCCATGCGATCGATAAAGAGCGTGCCATTGAGGTGATCGACCTCGTGCTGCACGCACCGTGACAACAGGCCGTCGCAGACCAGGGTGTGGGGAACCCCTTGCACGTCCTGGAACTCGACGCGGATCGCATCCGGCCTCACAACGTCGCCCCGGATGTCAGGAAACGACAGGCAACCCTCCTCATAGACCGTCTCGTCGCCGGGCAGCTCGATGACGACCGGGTTGACCAGCGTCAGAGGCATGAACAGATCCAGCGGCGGTTTCGAGCCGTCGAACTCCCATGTGAAATCCCGACGCGCGGCCCGCAGGTCGATCACGCAGAGCTGGAGGGCCCGGCCCACCTGCTGGGCGGCCAGCCCGATGCCTTCGGCGGTGTGCATCGCGTCGATCATCTCGCTGGCAAGGGTCGCGAGCGGCGCATCGAAGGTGTTGATCTTCACGCCCTTCTTGCGAAGGATAGGGTCGTTGTAATGAACAATTGGCAGCGGCATGGGTCCGTCGTGATGTGCGCAAGGTGAATTTGCCACCCGGCGCCCGCAACCTGATAGTAACCGATCTTCCAGATGAGGGATAGTGATGACGATTTCGACGATTTCGACGGTCCCCGTCGCATCGTGCTTCCTGCCACCGCCTGGATCATTGCCGGTCTGGTGGTGATACTCGCCGCGTGGCTGGCGCCGGTTAATCTCAAGTCCGTCACGCCGGCGTTGTTGCAGGCCGCCGGCCGGGGGACGTCAAGCGTAGCGACCTTTGGCGGACAATTACTGGATTCGGAGAAACTCGGCCCGGCGGCGCTGGTTTTGGAGACCGCGCGGGCGATTCATGACCCGGGGGCGAGTGCGCTGGCGGTGCGACTCGAGCGCGAGGCGTCGCGCCAGCCGGAACTGGTGGCGTGGGGCGGTTGGGACCCGTTTCTCGATCCGCTGTTCAACCTAAAGGAGAACACCGGCCGCAGCCAGAGCACGCCGGTCCTGTCGTTTTTCATCGCGGAGCGGGCACGGCGGTCCTTGCGCGATTATTTGTCCAACTCCCGTTCCCAAGGCGTGCGCGCCGTGCTCGCCACGCGCGCGATCGATCGCACCACGCGGTTCGTGCCGGCCGGGCGCGCCGGCGGGCAGACGCTCGATGCGGTGATCCTGCTCACCGCGCTGTTGTACCAGGGCGAGCATGTCTCGCCCTCGTTGCAGCGCGAGTTGCGCGGCCTCGCCGAGAGCGCGCAGGCACGCGGCGAACTCGGCGCGATCGAACTGTTTTACCTCGACCTGCTCTCGCTCGGCAAACGCCTCGACTGGACGCAGCTTTGCGAGCTCATGCGCCGGGCCGACAACACGAAGACGGTGAGCGAATACGCCCACCTCGGCCGCATCGATCCGGAGGCGCTTCCGCTGATCTACACGGCGGCGCTGTTCTCCGGCTCGGCCGACCGGGTGGCGGCCTACCTGCTGCAGTTTGGCAAGGCCGGCCTCGAGGACCTGCGGCTGGCGCTTGCGTCCGGCCAGGGCGCGGTGCGCCAGTTGCTCGCCCGCCAGGTGCCGGTCAACCGCGCGCCGGGGCCGGCCCTTTCCGAGATCGCCGCGATCGGCCTCGTGTATCCAAGGCTTACCTTGATCGCGAAATACCTCGGGTTTTTCGCGGGAGCTTTCTGCCTGTTCCGCGGTCTTGAACGCACGGTTTTTCTGCGTGCGGCCCTCGGGGCCCTGCCGCGCATGTCGAGCAGCGTGCTCGCTGTCCTCATCGCCGCGTTTCTCATCATCGTGACCGAGCCCTACCTGCTCAAAGCCGTCCCGGCCTCCGAATACCAGATCCGCCTGACGGTCCCCATCCTCGCCAGCGTCACCGATACCACCTCCGCGCAGCCCAAAGAACCCACTCTTGCCATGGACACCTCCACCCTGCTCTCGATCGGAGTCTTCGCCGCCCTGCAGGTCGGCATGTACCTCCTGTGCCTTGTGAAAATCGGCGAGATCGCCCGCCAGCCGGTCCCGCCCCTGGTCAAACTCCGCCTCGCGGAGAACGAGGAAAACCTCTTCGACGGCGGACTCTACATCGGTATTGGCGGCACCGCTACAGCGCTGGTGCTCCAGGTGCTCGGCGTGATCGAGCCCAACCTGCTCGCCGCGTATTCCTCCAATCTGTTCGGCATCACGTGCGTTGCGCTCGTGAAGATCCGGCACGTGCGTCCTTTCAAGCGCCGGCTGATCCTCGAGAGCCAGGCCAATGCTCCGATGCCGCCGCCGGTGTTTCCCTCGGCCGTCGCCTGACGCCGCGACGACCTCGTCACCCGCGAACTCCCGGCCGGCCGGCTCCGTCCGCCCCCGTTCATGAACAAGACTCTTCTCCTCATCATCTGCGACTTCCTCCTGCTCAATCTCCTCGCGCTCACGCGATGGGAAAAAGCCGAGCCAACCCGGCCGGAACCGCAGCCGGTCACCGCGCGCAGTCCGGCGGCCGACGCACGCACGCAGGATCAGGACCTCGTCGACGTGATGAAGATGTCGCTCGAGGATGAGCGCGCCGCGCGCGAACAGCTCGCCTCGCAGCTCCAGTCGGCGCAGGCGTCGCTCTCCGAACGCGAGGAAAACCTCTCCCGGCTCGAAGCCGAGAAACAGCAGCTCGGCTCGACGCTGGAACAGACGCAGCAGGGCGCCGCCCAGCTCAAGCAGCAGTTCGAAGCCGCCGCGCGCGAGGCGAGCACCTCGCAGGAACGGCTCGCCCAGCTCCAGCGCGATCTCGAGCAGCGCGAAGCGGAGGCGCGCCGCCAGGCCGAGCAGCTTTCCTCGTTGGAAAAGCAGCACACCGCGGCCCGCGAACGCATCGAGAAGCTCAACGTCGCCGTGCAGGTGGCCGAGCAGGAAAAGACGATGCTGAAGGAGACCGCCGCGACGTATCGCCAGCAGGCCGAGGTGGAGCGCCAGGAGCGCCTCAAGGTCGCGGAGACGACGACCACGCTCGCCCAGGGCGTTGGCCAGCTCGCGGAAAAATCCGCCGAGATCACGAAGGAGATGCGTGAGAACCGTCCCATCAACGCGAATACGCTGTTCAACGACTTTCTCGCCAACCGCGTGCGGACGCATTTCTCCGCCACGCGCCCGGCGCTCTTCGGTCCGAGCACGCGCACGGCCGACGCGCAGACGATCCTCGTCACCGACGGCAAGGCGACCTACGCCCTGCTGCACGTCGACGACACGCCGTTCCGGTTCATCGAGCCGTATCTGGACTGGGAGCAGGTGTTCGTCTCGTTCACCAAGGGCGACTACCGCACCACCGGGCCGGAGATCCGCTTCCTCGGCGTCGACCCGCGCGTGATCGCCATCCCCGTCGACGCGGCGCAGGTCGCCTCCCTTGGCGCGCGCGTTTACAAGACCGCGATCGATCCGTTCAAGTTTCCCGACGCCGTGCTCATCGCCAACGGCGGCACCGGTTACGGCGAGGTGCCGTTCAAGCTCGAGCCGCAGAATCCATCCTACGTGCGGATGGACAACCGTCTGGTGCGCCGTCTGTTTGGCAACTTTTCGCCGTCGCGGGGCGATCTCGTGCTCAGCAAGACCGGTGAGTTGCTCGGCATCATGGTGAGCAGCAACTACTGCGCGATCGTCGGCAACTTCGAGCCCACGAAGGCGCTGGCGACCGGCGACACCACCGCCCAGGACACCAGCGCGCTGTTCGCCCAGCTCGCCGGCCGCGTGCGCCGCCTGCCGCTGCGCATGCAGTGAGGGAGGGACGGGCACGGCCCGCCTCTGCGTATCCGACTCTTGATTACATTCCCTCCGCCGCCGCGGGCGCGGGCATGATTGCCTCGGTCACGGTGTGGCAGAGCCCCGCGAAGGTCTCCTCCGCGAGTGTGAGCCGGCGGCCCTTCAAGTGGCACACGCCCCACGTGCGCCGCAGCTTCGCGCGGCCGAGCGGGAGCGACACGAGCGAGCCGTTGGCCAGCTCGGCCCGCGCGATCCACGGCGCGAGCACCCCGGCGCCCAGGCCGATCTTCACGAGCTCCTTGATCGCCTCCATGCTGCCCAGCTCCATGAAATTGGTGAGCACGATCTTCTCCTGGCGGAAGTACTCGTTCACGGACCGAAACGTGTAGCTGCTTTTATTATACAGGATGAGCGTCTCGGTCGGAATCTGATCGCGCGGCGCGCGCCCGAGTCTGGCCCAGGGATGGACGGGCGACACGAGGAAGCGCAACTCGTCCTCGAACAGCGGCAGAAACGTGAGGTCCGGCTGGTCGGCCGCGTCGAGCATGAGCGCGAGATCGATCTGATTGCTGCGCAGCAACTCGAGCTGGCGCGGGTGATCGCCAGGTTCGATTTTGATCACGCACTTCGGAAAGCTCTGGCGAAATTCGCGCAGCACCGTCGGCAGGATGTGCTGGCAGGCGGTCGTGCTGGCGCCGACGCGCAGCCGGCCATGACCCCAATTCATGAGCTCCTCGAGTCCGGTGCGCGCATCGCGCATTTCGCGCAGGATTTTTTCCGCGTGCCGCAGAAACTGTTCGCCGGCCTGCGTCAGCAGCACGCGTTTGCCCACGCGGTCGACGAGCCGGCAATTCACATCCTCCTCCAACGCCTTGATCGCATGGCTGATGGCCGACTGCGTGAGATACAGGTCTTTCGCCGCCAAAGTGAAGCTGCCGCGGCGCGCGAGCGTGGAGAAGGCGAGGAGGTGGCGGCTGTCGAGGATCGGCTTCATGAATGAACAGGGCTCATCAACTGGATTAAATAATTGAAAAGCATTTCTTGAGCCAGCCCGGGCGGTGGCACGCACGGCGCTAAAAGAGGCGGTAAATTCACCGCATGCCCTCTTCCGCCGTTTCCTCCCTTCGCCCGCTGCGTGTCGGCTTCATCGCACTGACGGATGCTGCCCCGCTCATTGTGGCGCAGGAGCAGGGCTTCTTCCTGCGGTACGGGCTGCAGGTCGCGCTCAGCCGCGAGGTGGGCTGGGCCACGATGCGGGACAAGATCATCTACGGCGAACTGCACGCGGCCCACGCCCTCGCGGGCATGCTCTGGTCGACGCACCTCGGGCTCGGCTCGGTCCCCTGCGAGGTGTTCACCGCCCTGGTCCTGAATCTGCACGGTAACGCCATCACCCTGTCGCGCACGCTCTGGGACGCCGGCGTGCGCGACACCGCCGCCCTGCGCGACGAAGCCCGCCGGCGGCGCGGCGAGCGGCGCATGACGTTTGGCGTCGTGTATCCATTTTCCTTACACCACGTGATGCTGCGCCTGTGGTTGCGTGAGGCGGGCGTCGATCCCGACCACGACGTGCGCATCGTGGTGGTGCCGCCCGCGCAGATGTTTCGCAACCTCGTCGCCGGCACGATCGACGGTTACTGCGTCGGCGAACCGTGGAACACCCTCGCGGCGCGGGAGGGCGCCGGCTGGTGCCCCGCCACGAGCCCGGGCCTGATGCCGGGCCACGTGGAGAAGGTCCTCATGGTGCGCGCCGATTTCGTGCGGCAGCACGTCGCCGCGCACGCCGCGCTCGTCGCGGCCGTGACCGCCGCGTGCGCCTGGTGCGACGAACCCGCCAATCGCGAGGAGCTCGCCCGGCTGCTCTCGCGGCCGGAGTACCTCAACCTGCCCGCCAAGGTCATCGCTCCCTCGCTCCTCGGCAAGTTCGACACCGGTCTCGGCGTGATCCGCGACGCGCCGGACTTCCATGTCTTCCATCGCGGCGGCGAGGCGAACGTCCCCACGGCCGACAAGGCCCTGAGTGTGCAACGCGATCTTGTCGAAGCGGGACTGCTGGCGCCTTCGCTCGTCGATGCGACTCTCCCGCGCCGCCTGTTCCGCGAGGACCTCCATCAAGCCGCGCTTCGCTCCCATTTCCCCACCCATCCGAACCACACCTATGCCACGCCAGCCGTTTAAGCATTTTCTCCCGGTTTCCTTGGTGCGCCTCGCGGCCATCGCTGCCGGCGCCGTCTTCGCCAGCGCCGTTCAGGCCCAGGACCTCGAAAAACAGGATCTCAAGTTCGGCTTCATCAAGCTCACCGACTGCGTCCCGCTCGTGGTCGCCAAGGAGCTCGGCTACTTCGAGGACGAGGGCCTTTACGTCACGCTCGAAGCCCAGGCCAACTGGAAGATCCTCCTCGACCGCGTGATCACCGGCGAACTCGACGGCGCGCACATGCTCGCCGGCCAGCCGATCGCCGCGACCATCGGCTTCGGCACCAAGGCTCACGTGATCACCGCGTTTTCCATGGATCTCAACGGCAATGGCATCACGCTTTCCAACGAGATCTGGGAGAAGATGAAGGCCGCCAGCCCCGAACTGCAGGCGAAGCCCGCGCCGTTCCCGCTCCACGCCGGCCACCTCAAGCCCGTGGTCGAGAGCCTCAAGTCCGCCGGCACGCCGATGAAGATGGGCATGGTGTTCCCTGTATCCACGCATAACTACGAACTGCGATACTGGCTCGCGGCCGGCGGCATCAGGCCCGGTTTCTACACGCCGGGCGACACCACCGGCACGACCGAAGCCGACGTGCTGATCTCCGTCACGCCGCCGCCGCAGATGCCTGCGACGCTCGCCCAAGGCACGATCCAGGGCTACTGCGTCGGCGAGCCTTGGAACCAGCAGGCCGTGCTCCGCGGCATCGGCATCGCCCCGGTCACCGATTTCGACATCTGGAAGAACAATCCTGAAAAGGTCTTCGGCGTCACCGCCGATTGGGACAAGGCCAACCCCAGGACCCACGTGGCGGTCGTGAAGGCCCTCATCCGCGCGGCCAAGTGGCTGGACGCCGCCGCGGAGAACCGCCGGCAGGCCTGCGAGCTCCTCTCCAAGCCCGAGTACGTCGGCGCCGACTACAAAGTCATCGCCAACAGCATGACCGGCACCTGGGAATACGAGCCTGGCGACAAACGCCCGCACGCCGACTTCAACGTCTTCTTCCGCTACTTCGCCACGTATCCATACTATAGCGACGCCGTCTGGTATCTCA
The DNA here is from genome assembly GCA_036406235.1 of Opitutaceae bacterium. GTDB lineage: Bacteria > Verrucomicrobiota > Verrucomicrobiia > Opitutales > Opitutaceae > DASWVO01. The sequence goes on along the minus strand of DASWVO010000173.1, from coordinate 8,939 downwards.
CGCAGATGCGCCGCTGGGGGCAGATCCCCGAGGCCAGGTCCGACGCGTGGTATCACCAGACCGCCGCCGAAGTCTACAAGCCCGAGATCTACAAGGCGGCCGCCAAGGCGCTTATCGCCGACGGCGAGCTCGACGCCGGCGACGTGCCCGAGACCGACGGCTTCAAGCCGGCCGACAGCGGCTTCATCGACGGTGTCAGCTACGACGGCCGCACGCCCAACGCCTACCTCCGCCAGTTCGCGATCGGCTGCAAGGACTGACCCGCGCCCCCGTTCTGCCTCCTGTTCACCCGTCGCCCGTCATGAGTAGTTCCTCCACCACGACAACCCTCCCGCCCGCCGCCGCTGGGCGCAACGGCCGCCTCGAGCGCGCTGTGCGCACGGTGTTGAACCACGTCGGCCTGCCCGTGCTCGCGATCGCCGTGTTTCTCGCCCTGTGGTCGGCGGCCTCGCGCAACATCCAGGTGAGCTTCGGCGCGCTGCCCGGCCCCACGGCCGTCGCGCAGCAGGTCGCCAGCCTCTGGAAGGACCACCAGGCGGAACGCGCGAAGGAGGACGCCTTCTACGTGCGGCAGGCCGAGCGCAGGGAGAAGTTCCTCGCCAACAATCCGCAAGGGGAGTGGAAGGAGCGCAAATACGCCGGACGCCCGACCTACCTCGACCAGATCGTCACGAGCCTGAAGACCGTCTTCACGGGCTTTGTCATCGCGTCATTGATCGCCGTGCCGCTGGGCGTGATCTGCGGCCTGAGCAAGCCGCTCAACACGGCCCTCAATCCCTTTATCCAGCTCTTCAAGCCTGTCTCGCCGCTCGCGTGGCTGCCGATCGTCATGATCCTCGTGAGCGCGCTCTACAATCCCGCCGAGCCGCTTTTCGAGAAGGCGTTCCTCAGCTCCGCGATCACCGTGGCGTTGTGCTCGCTGTGGCCGACGCTCATCAACACCGCGCTCGGCGTGGCGTCGATCGACCAGGACTACCTCAACGTGGCCCGCGTGCTGCGCCTGGGCTGGTTCGCGAAGGTCTTCAAGATCGTGCTGCCGGCGGCGTTGCCGCTGATCTTCACCGGCCTGCGCCTCTCGCTCGGCGTGGGCTGGATGGTGCTGATCGCCGCCGAGATGCTCGCGCAAAATCCGGGTCTCGGGAAATTCGTGTGGGACATGTTCCAGAACGGCAGCAGCCAGACGCTCGCGCAGATCATGGTCGCCGTCCTCACCATCGGCTTGATCGGCTTCGGCCTCGACCGCGCCATGCTCTCGCTGCAACGCGCCGTGAGTTTTGGCGCCCAGGCCCGCTGACGCACGACCATGAGTGCCACGACTCCCGTCATCGAACTGCGCGGCGCGGCCAAAGGCTACGGCGCCGGCTCCGCTCGCACCGAGGTGCTGCGCGATCTCAATCTCGAGCTGCATGAGGGCGAACTCCTCGCCATCGTCGGCTTCTCCGGCAGCGGCAAGAGCACGCTTATCAATCTCCTCGCTGGTCTCCACCAGGCCGATACAGGCCGCGCATTGCTCGACGGCCAGCCCATGCCCGAGGCAGGCCCCGACCGCGCGCTCGTGTTCCAGAACTATTCGCTGCTCCCGTGGCTTTCGGTCTACGGCAACATTGCGCTCGCCGTCGACCGCGTGTTTCCGCAGTGGACCGCGGCCGAGCGCCGGGCGCACGTCGAGAAGCACATCGCGATGGTCAACCTCGCGCCGGCCCGCGACAAGCGGCCGCGCCAGCTCTCCGGCGGCATGCGCCAGCGCGTGGCCGTCGCCCGCGCCCTCGCGATGGACCCGCGCGTGCTGCTGCTCGACGAGCCGCTCGGCGCGCTCGATGCGCTCACCCGCGCCACCTTGCAGGACGAGATCTCCCGCATCTGGCAGTCCACCCGCAAGACCGTCGTCTTGATCACCAACGACCCCGACGAGGCCATCCTCCTCGCCGACCGCGTGATTCCGCTCAGCGCCGGCCCGCGCGCCACGCTCGGCCCGTCGTTCATCGTCGACATCCCGCGCCCGCGCGACCGCAAGGCCATCAATCACGACGCGCACTTCAAGCGCCTGCGCAAGGACATCCTCGACTGGCTCATGGCCTCCGGAAGCCGCGGGACCTCGACCGTCCAGCGCTCGCTCCGCCTCCCGGCCATCGAACCGGAGAACCTCGATCACCTCGGCGTATTTGATCGTCTGATACCCGGACGCGTCGCCCGGCGGCGCGGGGAAAACCGCCGCGAAGCCGTCACCCTCTCCAGCCGATGAGCGCATTTCTCGACATTTCCTTCGTCAGCAAGGCCTTTCCCGGCCCCACCGGCACGATCACCGTCGTGCGCGACTTCGATCTCAAGGTGAGAAAGGGTGAGTTCATTGCTCTCATCGGCCACTCCGGCTGCGGCAAGTCTACCGTGCTCTCGATGGTGGCCGGCCTCACCGACCCGACCGCGGGCGCGCTCGTGCTCGACGGCAAGGAGATCACCGGCGCCGGACCCGACCGCGGCGTCGTGTTCCAGTCGCCCTGCCTGCTGCCTTGGCGCACCGCCTCTCAGAATGTCCGGCTCGGCGTCGACCAAGTGTTCTTCACCGCCTCGAAGCAGGACCGCCACGACCTGACCGAATATTACCTATCGCTCGTCGGTCTCGGCGACGCGATGCACAAGCGGCCGGCGGAGCTCTCGCAGGGCATGCGTCAGCGCGTGGGCATCGCGCGCGCCTTCGCGCTCGCGCCGAAGATGCTGCTGCTCGACGAGCCGTTTGGCATGCTCGACTCGCTCACGCGCTACGAGCTGCAGGGTATCCTGCTTGACCTCTGGCAGCGCGATCAGAAGACCGCGCTCATGGTCACCCATGACGTCGACGAGGCGCTCTTCCTCGCCGATCGCGTGGTCATGATGACCAACGGTCCCGAGGCGCAGGTCGGCGAAATCCTCGAAGTGCCCTTCGCGCGTCCGCGCGACCGCCGCGTGCTGCTCGAGGATCCGCGCTACTACGAGCTTCGCGAACAGCTCATCGGATTCCTCAACGAGCGGGCGCATCACCGCCCGGCCCGGCCCGCCGCACCGCCCGTTCCTCCGCCGCGCCGGTTCGCTTTTGCCACCACCTGACCCGCGGCTCTGACCGCCGCGTTTTGTTCTCCGGCCTCGACCGAGGCCCCAAGCTACTGCTTTGTCGCATCGACGCCCGCCCCGCCGCCCTCCCGGGCGGCATCAGGGCGGAGCCATGTCCACAAGCAAACGTCGTCCACCTGACACCAACACCATGAACACGACTCGAATCAACCGGGCGCCTTACCGCGTCCTTGGTTTCCTCCTCTCCGGCGCCACTGCGCTGGCCGCCGAGCCCGCGACCGCGGATGCCTTCACGAAGGCCCTCAAAGACGGCAAGGTCTCGCTCAACGTCCGCCCCCGCTACGAGGTGGTGGACCAGAGCAACCGCCGCGATGCCGATGCCCTCACGATCCGCACCGCGCTCGGCTTCACCACGGCGTCGTACAACGGCTTCACCGCCTCGATCGAAGTCGAGGACGTGACCGCGGTCGACGGCAGCGACTACGTGGTCGCCTCGACGCTGCCATCGCAGCGCGCCGCCATTGTCGATCCGGCCGGCACCGAGGTGAACCAGGTGTGGCTCGCCTACAAGTTCGACGACACGACGATCAAGGGCGGCCGCTTCAACCTCGTCCTCGATAACTTCCGCTTCATCGGCAACGTTGGCTGGCGCCAGAACCAGCAGACGTTCGACGGCGCGGTCATCCAGGACAAGACGTTCGACAAGCTTGCGCTGACCTACGCCTACCTCGACCGCATCAACCGGATCCTCGGCGACGACAACCCCGGCGGCAACTGGACCTCCGATTCACACGTCCTCAACGCGTCCTACACCGGTCTCACCGCGGGCACGCTCACCGGCTACGCCTACCTGCTCGACTTCGACAACGCCGCCGCGTTCTCCTGCGCGACCTACGGCGTGAGCTTCGCCGGAGCGGCCAAGCTCTCCGACGCGCTGAAGCTGTCCTACCGTGCTGAATACGCGCTGCAGTCCGACTACGGCTCCAGCACGCTCAGCTACGACACGGACTACTACGTCGCCGAGGCCGGTCTCGTCGCCAAGCCCGGCTCGCTCTCGCTCGGTTACGAGGTGCTCGGCAGCGACAACAACGTCGGCTTCAAGACCCCGCTCGCGACGCTCCACGCCTTCAACGGCTGGGCCGACCTCTTCCTCGCGACGCCGGCCGCCGGCCTGAAGGACTATTACGTCAAGGGCACGGCCAGCCTCCCGGCTGCGATCAACCTGCTCGCCTTCTACCACAAGTTCGAGGCGGAGAGTGGTGGCGCGGATTTCGGCGACGAGATCGACGTCCAGCTCACGCGCAAGTTCGGCAAGTATTTCACGGGCCTCGTGAAGTACGCGAAGTTCGAGAGCGACAGCGCCGCCTTCCCCGACGTGGAGAAGATCTGGGTGCAGGTCGAGTTCGCCTACTGAGGCATGGCGATGCGTTCCAGGGAGCGGCGGCACTCCTGCCGACTCTCCCTGGATGATCGCCGTCCGCGCTGCCTGACGCTTCCCCTCTGATGGCCAACCTCCTGACCAACGCGTTCCGCCGGCGGCCGCCGGGTGCGTCCGACGTCTCCGCCGCGCAGGCGGAGGCGCCGCGCCTCGTGATCGTCGGCAACGGCATGGTGGGGTGGAAGCTCTGTCAGGCTCTCGTCGCGCGCGGTCGTCATCTGCACTGGCAGATCACCGCGCTCGGCGCCGAGCCGCGTCCCGCTTACGACCGGGTGCGGCTCACCGATTTTTTCTCCGGCAAGCGCCCTGACGAGCTGCTGCTCGCGCCGCGCTTCTGGTACGAGCGCAACCGCATCACGCTGCGCACCGGCGCCCCGGTGCTGCGGATCGACCGCGAGAACCGTTGCGTCGAACTCGCGAACGGCGAGTCGCTGCCCTACGACCGGCTCGTCCTCGCCACCGGCTCGCGCCCGTTCGTGCCGCCGCTGCGCGGAGCCGGGCGCGATGGCGTGTTTGTTTACCGCACGATCGAGGATCTCGAAGCGATCCGCGCCTGCGCCCGCGTTTCCCGCCGCGCCGCCGTGCTCGGCGGGGGACTGCTCGGACTCGAGGCGGCCAAGGCGCTGCTCGATCTCGGTCTCGAGGTCACCGTCCTCGAGCGCGGCCCGGGTCTCATGGCCCGCCAGCTCACGCCCGACGCCGCGGCGCTGCTGCGGGCGAAGATCGAGGCGCTCGGCGTGCGCGTTTGTCCCGGCCGCGACACCGTCGCCGTCGAAGCGGGCGAAGCGACCGCGCTCCGCGTCGCGTGTGCCGACGGGGAGGCGTTCGAGGTCGACCTGTTTGTGATCGCCGCCGGCATCGTGCCCAACGACGAGCTGGCGCGCGCCTGCGGGCTCCCGGTGGGCAAGCGCGGCGGTATCGAAGTCGACGATACGCTGTCGACTGTCGACTTGCGCATCCACGCGATCGGTGAGTGCGCCGTGCACCGCGGCATGGTTTACGGTCTCGCCGCGCCCGGCTACCTCATGGCCGAGGTGCTCGCCGAGCGGCTCTCCGGCGCCCTGCGCAGCTTCTCCGGCGCGCCCCTCTCGGCCCGGCTCAAGCTGCTCGGGGTCGATGTTGCGTCCTTTGGTGAATCGCAGGACGACGGCGAGTCGATCGTCCACCGCACGCCGGAGACGTATCGTGAGTTGATTTTCCGCCGCGGCCGCCTCGTCGGCGGTCTGAGCGTCGGCCCGTATCCGGAGGCCGCCCGCCTGCAGGACGCGGTCGAGCGCCGGCAATACGTCTGGCCGTGGAAGCGCCGGCGTTATGCGTCCAGCGGCCGGCTGTGGCCTGAGGAGGCGGCGGTTGACGTGAGCCAGTGGCCTCCGTCCGCGGTCGTGTGCAACTGCACGGGCGTCACGCGCGGCCAGCTGAGCGCCGCGTGCCGTTCCGGTTGCACGAGCGTCGAGGCGCTTGCCTCGGCGACCGGCGCGTCGACGGTCTGCGGGTCGTGCCGTCCGTTGCTCGGCAACCTCGTGGGAGTGGATGCCGCGCCGGCTGCAGCCGTGGGCGTGAAGCAACTTCTCGCGGCCTGCGCTCTCGTCGTCGCGGTCGTGGCGTTTCTTGCGACCGCCGTCCCGCCGCTCGTCGGCCAGAGCCTGCAGTTCCGGCGTCCGTGGGAGTTTTTGCTCCTCGATCCATCCTGGCGGCAGGTCACCGGCTTCTCCGTCCTGGGCTGCGCGGTCCTGAGCCTCGTGCTCTCGTTGCGCAAGCGCATCGCCCGGATCACGTGGGGCGACTTCGCCTGGTGGCGGCTGGCGCACGTGACTCTCGGTATCCTTGGTCTGGTGACACTCGTCGCGCACACCGGGCTCCGGCTGGGCAGCAACTTCAACCGCGTGCTCATGGTCGACTTCCTCGGCCTCACGCTCCTCGGCGCCTGCGCCGGCGCGGTCACCGCGCTCGAGCGCCGGCTCGACCCCCGCGCGGCCCGGCGGCTGCGCAGCTTCTGGACCTGGGCGCACGTGCTTCTCGTCTGGCCGCTGCCGGTGCTCGTCGGTTTCCACATCCTCGCGGCCTACTACTTTTGAGGAACCATGGCGCGTAAACGCTGGATGATCTGGGCAGGGTGGGGCGCCTCGGTGTGGTGCGGCGGTGGCGTTGCGGCGGCCCTGTTCTTCGGCGATTCGACGAAGCCTTACTTTCTGCCCGGCCAGACGACGCACGGCCATCACCAGATCGAGCTCAAGTGCAGCGAATGCCACACGCCCTTCGGCGGGGTGAAGGACGACGCGTGCAACCGCTGCCACGCCGCCGAGCTCGCCGCGGTGCGCGACTCGCATCCGAAGAGCAAGTTCACCGATCCGCGCAACGCGGAGCTGCTCACGCACCTCGACGCCGCGCGCTGCGTGACCTGTCATCGCGAGCACGTTCCGCACGTCACGCAGGCGATGGGCGTCACCCAGCCGCCCGATTACTGCCTGCACTGCCACGCGGAGATCGCCGAGGAGCGTCCCAGCCACAAGGGCATGGCGTTCGACACCTGCGCGACGGCCGGCTGCCACAATTTCCACGACAACACCGCGCTCTACGAAGACTTCCTCGCGAAGCACCTGCACGACGCGCCGACCCGCGCCGACGGTGTGCGCCTCCTGCCGGTTTCGACCCCTTCCACAGACGCCGCGCTCACCGCCACGGCGGCGACGGTGCCCGCGGGCGTGGCGCTCGACGCCGCCGTCGTGAGCGACTGGGCCGCCTCCGCCCACGCGCACGGAGGCGTCAACTGCGTGGATTGCCACCAGGGCGGCGATGCCGCGGCAGCCTGGACGCCGAAGCCCGACCATGCGTCGTGCGCCCGCTGCCATGCGAGCGAGGCGGAGGGTTTTCTTGCGAGCCGCCATGGCATGCGGCTTGCCGCCGGTCTGTCGCCCATGACCCCCGCGCAGGCGGTGCTGCCGATGCGCGCCGACGCCGCCCACCGCGAGATGAGCTGCAACGCCTGTCACAGCGCGCACCGCCACGATACCCGCCGCGCCGCGGTCGACGCGTGCCTCGCGTGTCATGACGACGACCACAGCCGCGCGTACCTTTCGTCGCCGCACTACGCGCTCTGGCAGGCCGAGCTCTCCGGCGCGGGAGCGCCCGGGAGCGGCGTCTCGTGCGCCACCTGCCATCTGCCCGGCGAGATGCACCGCGAGAACGGCCGCGACGTCATCCGCGTGCAGCACAACCAGAACGCCAATCTTCGCCCCAACGAAAAGATGATCCGCTCCGTGTGCCAGCAGTGCCACGGGCTCGGCTTCGCGATCGACGCGCTCGCCGACCGCCCGCTCATCGACCGCAACTTCACCGGACAGCCGGCCGCCCACGTCGAGTCGCTCGACCTGGTTCTGCGCCGGCTGACCGAACGCCAGCAGAGAACCACCAAACCGCAGTAGACAAAAAATGAATACCACACGCACCTGGATTGCCGGCGGCCTCGCGCTGCTTGCCGGCCTCGGCGCCGCCCTCGTCGGCGGCTGCTCCCGTTCGTCGGCCTCCGCCGGCGGCATCACCCCGCAGAAGATGGCCGACGCGCTCCACGCAGTCATGGAGTCCGATCGCACGGTTTACACCAAGAACGTCGTCAACCGCCTCCAGAACGACGAGAAAGTCATCAAGGCCAGCGAGCACTGGAAGGACGACAAGGCCCTTCCGCTGCCCGCGCAGATGTTCCGCATGGGCGCCGAGATGGTGCAGGCGAAGAACGCCGGCTTCACCTACGCGCTCCTCTCGGAGTGGCCGATCAACAAGCAGAACGCGCCGAAGACCGACGCCGAGAAGGCCGGCCTCAAGTTCGTGGTCGAGAAGGACGGCGCGGCCAACTTCTACACCGAGGAGACACTGGGCGGGAAAAAATACTTTACCGCCATCTATGCCGACATCGCCGTCGCGCCCGCGTGCGTGAAGTGTCATAATGAACACGCGGATACACCGCGCAGCGATTTCAAGATGGGCGACGTCATGGGCGGCGTCGTGATCCGCATCCCGGTCGGCGACATCTAGGCAGCCCGCCATGCACACGCGCGGGATCACCGGGACGCTCGCCGTCCTTCTCCTCGCCGCCTTCGTCGGCGCCGCGTGCCATCGCACGCCCGCGGAAGCCGCCAAGCCGGCCTTTTCCGAATCGTCGCTCGCCGCGCCCTCCGACCCGACGCTCGCGCTCGGCCAGAAGGTTTACCGCGGCGACTGCGCCAACTGTCACAACATCGGCAAGAAAGGCGCGCCGCGCATCGGCGATGCCGCCGCCTGGACCACCCGCCTCGGGCAGGGCCTGCCGACGCTCATCGCTCACGCCACACAGGGCTACTCGGGCCCGGCCGGCGACGAGATGCCGGCCCGTGGTGGCAACGACGCGCTGACCGACGCCGAAGTTGCCGCCGCCGTGGCCTACCTCACGGCGCACAGCAGCGAGTGACCACGATTCGCGAAG
>DASWVO010000172.1:0-3432 GCA_036406235.1 Opitutaceae bacterium | reverse complement strand
TCACGCCCTTCGCGCCGCGGCCGGTTTCGCGGATCTCCCGCACGCGCGTGCGAACGCTCTGACCTTTTGCCGTGAGGAGCATGACCTCGTCGGCCTCGCGCACGCTGAGCGCGCCTGCGACATTGACAGAGCCGTCCTCCGGCAGATCGATCGCGATCACGCCGGTGCCACCGCGGCGGGTTTTGCGATATTCCTCGAACAGCGTGCGCTTGCCGATGCCGTCCTCGCGCGCGACGAGGAGCCGGGCCTGCGGGTCGCAGACCTCGATGGCCTGCACGTAGTCGGCGGGAATCTTGAAACGCATGCCGGTGACACCTTGGGTGTTGCGACCCATGGCGCGCAGGCCCTCGGGTTTTTCGGCGACGTCGGCGGGGCCGCCTTCGGCCGGCGTGGCCCCCTCGGCGTCGGCCGCGGGCGAGGCGCCCTCGAAGAAGCGCACGGCCTGGCCCTTGTGGGAAACGAGGATGATCTCGTCCTGGCCGTTGGTGAGCACGCAGCCGACGAGCGAGTCGCCTTCGGCGAGCTTGATGCCGGCGACGCCGCTCTCGCGGGTGGCGTTCTCGTACTCGGAGAGGCGCGTCTTTTTGACGATGCCACCGCGCGTGGCCATGACGATGAAGAAGTCCTCGGAGAACTCCGGCACGCAGATCATCGCGGCGATCTTGTCGCCTTCGGGGAGCGCGAGGAAACTCTTCACCGACTTGCCCTTCGAGGCGCGCGTGCCTTCGGGAATGTCGTAGACCTTCTTCGCGTGGCACTGGCCGGTGCTCGAGAAGAAGAGGATGTAGTCGTGCGTCGACGCCGTGAACAGGTGTTCGACGAAATCATCCTCGTAAGTCTCGGTGCCGATGACGCCCTTGCCGCCGCGTTTCTGCGAACGGTATTCGGCGACCGGCGTGCGCTTGATGAAGCCGAGGTGGGAGACGGTGATGACGCAGCCCTCGTTGGGAATGACGTCCTCCATGCGGAACTCGCCAGCGGCGCCGATGATCTCGGTGCGGCGGGGCGAGGTGTATTTGGCGCGCATCTCGAGGAGCTCGCTCTTGATGAGCGCGAGGAGCTTCCACTCGTGTTCGAGGATGCTGCGCAGTTCTTCGATCAGGCGCATGAGCTCCGCGTATTCGGCTTCGATCTTGCCGCGCTCGAGACCGGTGAGCTGGTAGAGGCGGAGCTCGAGGATCGCATCGGTCTGCCGGTCGGAGAGGGGATACTTCGCCATCAAGCGCACCTTGGCCTCCTCGCGATTGGCGGAGGAGCGGATGATTTTGACGAAGTCGTCGAGGTTATCGAGGGCGATGATGTAGCCCTCGAGGATGTGCGCGCGGTCCTCGGCCTTGCGGAGGCGGAACTGCGTGCGGCGCGTGATGACTTCGCGGCGATGCTCGAGGTAGCACTCGAGCAGCTCCTTGATGTTCATCTGCTTTGGCCGCTTCTTGTCGAGAGCCAGCAGGGTGACGCCGAAGGAGGACTCGAGCGCCGTCTTCTGGAAGAGCTGGTTGATGACGACCTTGGCCTGCTCGCCGCGCTTGAGCTCGATGACGATGCGCGTGTTTTCGTCGGACTCGTCGCGCAGGTCGCGGACGCCATCGATTTCCTTTTCACTCACCAGCTCGGCGATGCGGGTGACGAGGTTGGCGCGGTTCACGTTATACGGGATCTCCGTGATAACGATCTGCTCCATGCCGCCCTTCGTCTCCTCGGTGTGGGCCTTGCCGCGGATGCGGACGATGCCCTTGCCGGTGCGCAGATAGCTGTCGATGCCGTCGCGGCCGGCGATGATGCCGCCAGTGGGGAAGTCCGGACCGCGGATGATGCCGCAGAGGGCGTCGACGCTGGTCGAGGGCGAATCGATCAGGGCGCAGGCGGCGTCGATGATCTCATCGAGATTGTGCGGCGGGATGTTGGTGGCCATGCCCACGGCGATGCCGGTGGAGCCGTTCATCAGCAGGTTCGGTAGTGCTGATGGCAATACGGTGGGCTCGGTGGTCGACTCCTTGTAGTTGGGGGCGAAGTCGACGGTCTCCTCGTCGATGTCCTTGAGGAGTTCCTCGGCGATCTCGGCGAGGCGGGACTCGGTGTAACGGTAGGCGGCGGGCGGATCGCCGTCGACGGAGCCGAAGTTGCCTTGCGGGTCGATGAGCGGGTAGCGCATGACCCAACTCTGGGCGAGACGCACGAGCGTGTCGTAGACCGAGGAGTCGCCGTGCGGATGGTAGTTCTTGAGCACTTCACCGACGACGCCGGCGCATTTGTCGAACGCGCGGTTGTGCAGGAGGCCTTCCCGGAGCATCGCATAGAGAATGCGGCGCTGCACGGGTTTGAGCCCGTCGCGCGCATCGGGCAGGGCGCGCGAGATGATGACCGACATCGAATAATCGATGTAGGCCGTCTGCATGATGTCGGTGATGTTGGCCGTCGAAAGTTTTTCGTTGGCGGTGTACATTCTGGAAAGGTTGACGGGTGAAGTGGCGACGTGGCTGGAGGGCGGTGTGCCTCAAGCCTTCCGGGCGGCGATCATGGCTGCCGGGCCGTTCGGGGTTTTTTCGATGACGTGGTCGAGAATGCGGAATCCGAAGTGTTCGACGCCACGAAGCAGGTCTTCAAGCGGCATCCAGCATGCCTCCGTGCCGGCTCCGCCGCAGAAGCCCTTCCATTGCACGGCCTCGCCGTAGCGTTTCATGTAGAGGCGGTGGGGAAATCCCTCGACCACCTGATGCGCGGGCTCCGGGACGAAATAGGGCTCCAGGTGGGGGCGTCCGACCATCGCCGATGCTTCGTAGTAATGGGTCCAGAGAAAAAGCGATTCACAGCGGCGGGCCAGCAGCGCCACCAGCTCCATCGGATTCAGAAGGTGGTAGAGAACGCCGCAGGCGATGCCGATGTCGAAGGGCTTTCCGTCGGCTCTCAGGTAGGGCATGAAATCGCCCAGCAGAAAACGCGCGTGCTGCAGGGCGAAGGTTTCCTTGATGACGAGACATTTCAGGAAAGCGCGCGCGCTGGCCTCGATCGCGACGATTTCCGCGGCGCCACGCTTTTCGAGCAGGTAGGTATGCCCGCCCTCGAGCGGGCCGAGCTCGAGGATGCGTTTGCCCGCGAAGCCGCCCAGCGTGCGTTCGCACCAGTCGATGCGATAATCGCTGTCGAGCCGCAGCGGGCATCGGCCGGTGCTGAGGCCGGACTCCGCGGGCATGCCGGTCGACCATTCGCCCTTGAAAAGATCAAGGGCGTTCTGCGGCGACGGCGGTGCCCCAAAAAAATTCGGGAATTCCGACATGGAAGCTCAGACGTCGAGGTACTGCACGTTCAGTGCGTTGTCCTCGATGAACTGGCGGCGCGGCGGGACCTCGTCGCCCATCAGCAGCGTGAAGAGCGCGTCGGCCTTGGCGGCGTCGGCGATGTTCACCTTCAGCAGGCGGCGCTTCTCCGGGTCCA
>DASWVO010000171.1:0-2843 GCA_036406235.1 Opitutaceae bacterium | reverse complement strand
ATTTCGACCGGCGTTTATCTGGGCATGGGCTGGCTGGTGTTGCTGGCCGTGCGCCCGCTGCTGGCTGCGCTTCCGCCGCTCGGCTTCCAGCTGCTGCTCGCCGGCGGGCTGCTCTACACGGGCGGCACGGTGTTTTACCTCTGGGAAAAGCTGCGCTATCACCACGCCGTCTGGCACCTTTTCGTACTGGGCGGGAGCATCTGTCACTTCCTCGCCGTCCTGCACGCGGTCGTGCCGGCGATGTAGAGCGTCCGGGTCGCCTTCGGCGCCGCCGGAGGCGGGCAAACTTGCGTGCTCCTACTCCAGCTGGAACGGGTAAATGCTCCCGAGGCCGAGCAACTGGGTGAGCTCGTCGAGCGCGCGACGCGACTCCTCCAGGAGCTTCGGGTCGGCGAGATCGCGCGGGGCGAGTTTCTCGCGGTAGTGCTTTTTCACCCACGCGACGAGGGTCTCAAAGCGCGAGTCCGTGAGCCGCAGGCCGGCCGGAATGGCCGCGAGTTCCTCCGGCGTGAGCACAACCCGCAGCCGCAGGCACGCGGGGCCGCCGCCGTTGCGCATCGATTGCTTGAGATCCAGAAAATGCACTTCGCCAAGGGGCGTTCGTCCGCTGGCGAGCAGGCCGTCGACGAACGCGCTCACGCTCATGACCTCCTGGCAGTCGGTCGGCGCGATGAGCGCCATGCGTCCGGGGGCGATCGTGACGATCTGCGAGTTGAAAAGATAGGAACGCACGGCGTCGGCGAGGGGCACGCGCGCGGCCGGCACTTTGATCGTGGTCAGCTCGCGTCCGCGGTGCAGGGCGGCGTAGGTGCGCTTCAGTTCGTCGATGACTGCCGGCGTGCGAACGAAGGCCTGTTCATGATAGAGGAAGACGTCCTCGTTGCCGACGGAGATCACGTCGTTGTGAAAGACGCCCGCGTCGATCGCATCCGGGTGCTGCTGGGCGAACAAGACCTGTTCGTCGCTCAAACGGTGGTGGCGTGCGATCGCCTGAAACGCCTCGAGCGACTGGCGCGATGCGAATTTTTTCGGTGCCGGCGCGGGCTTGCCGGCGCCGGCCGCCTCACGCAGGGCACGATGGCCGTAGACGAAAAAGTGCAGGCCGCGCCGGGCATGCGCTGGAGCGAAGCGTGTGTGATTGGCGGCGCCCTCGTCGCCGAGGCGTTCCCCTCCGGCGATCGGCTCGTGCACGACGAAACGCGTCGGGTCCCGGAAGATTGCGCGCAGAGTGCGCGCGGTTTGGGGCGGCTCGATCGAACGGTGAAATTTGCTCGTGAGATTCGCGGGGGTGAGGTGCACGCAACCGTCGGCGGCATCGCGAGAGGGCGTGACGGTGGCGGCGTTGGCGACCCACATGTTTGAGGCCGACGAACAGGCGATGAGGAGCTCCGGAGCGTCCCGGGCGGCGGCGCGGAGGACAGCGGAGTCGCGTCCGGCGAAGCCGTGCTCGCGGAGTATTTCGAGCGCGGGGCGCGCGTGCGGCGGCAGCACGGCCTGAGGCAGGCCGAGGTCGGCGAGCGCCTTCATTTTGGCGAGGCCCTGGAGTGCGGCCGCGCGCGGGTTGGAGGCGTTGCCGCGGTGCTGCATCGAGGCGACGTTGCCGTGCGACAGGCCGGCGTAGTTGTGCGTCGGGCCGACGAGCCCGTCGAAGTTGACCTCGAAAGCGGTGGGCGGGGGCATGAGAGACAGGGCGGAAACGGTGGACAGTAGACGGTGGACGGTAGACGAGAAAAAGTAGACGGCGGCGATTCTTCGTTCGCTGTCCACCGTCTACCGTTCACTGTCCACTGTCGCCCGGGATCCCGGGCGGCAGGCTGGCCGGGGGCTTGAGTTCAGGGATTTCGATGCTCGCCACGGGGTAGGAGCAGTAGTCGGCGGCCAAATACGCGCTCGGGCGATGATTGCCGCTGCGTCCGACGCCGCCGAAGGGCGCCGCGCTGCTCGCCCCGGTGAGTTGCTGGTTCCAGTTGACCAGGCCGGCGCGAACTTCGTCGCGAAAGCGTTCGTAGAGCGCGCGGTCGTCGCACAGGAGCCCGGCGGCCAGTCCGTAGCGGGTCGCGTTGGCTTCGACGATCGCCGCTTCGAAATCGGGCACGCGAATGAGCTGGAGCAAAGGGCCGAACAGTTCCTCGTCCGGCCGGTCGCCGACCGCCGTGACGTCGAGGAGCCCCGGCGAAATCAGCCCCGTGCCGGCGCGGAGTGACCGCATCTCGACAAGCGGATGCGCGCCGCGCGCGATCAAGTCCCGCTGGGCCTGGAGTAGTTGATCAGCCACTACGGACGAGATCACCGGACCCATGAACGGCTCGGGTTTTTCCGTGAACGACCCCACACGCAGTCCCCGGAGCATCGCCATATAATGCATGACAAACTCCTCTCCGGCGGCGCCGGCGGGCACGATGAGGCGGCGGGCGCACGTGCAGCGCTGGCCGGCGGTGAGGCAGGCGGACTGGACGGTGAGGAGCGCGGCGGCGCGGAGGTCGCGCGGGCGCCAGACGACGAGGGGGTTGTTGCCGCCCATCTCGAGGGCGAGGATGCGCTCGGGCGTGCGGGCGAACTTTTCGGCGAGCCAGAGGCCGGTGCGGGCGCTGCCGGTGAAGAAGAGTCCGTCGATGGCGGTGTGGTCGACCAGCGCGGCACCGGTGTCGCGGCCGCCTTGGACGACGTTGAAAACGCCGTCAGGGAGCCCGGCTTCGCGCCAGGCGGCGGCGGTGCGCTCGGCGACCAGGGGCGCGTACTCGCTGGGCTTGAACACGACCGTGTTGCCGGCGAGGAGGGCGGGGATGATGTGGCCGTTGGGCAGGTGGCCGGGAAAATTAAAGGGTCCGAACACGGCGACGACG
>DASWVO010000170.1:0-2707 GCA_036406235.1 Opitutaceae bacterium | reverse complement strand
AACGGCTGGCTGCTCGAGAAGCTCGCGCCGGCCCTGCACTCGGCCGGACTCGACCGGCTCAACGTCTCGCTCGACTCACTTGATCCGGCGATCGCCGGTCGCATGAACGGCCTCGGTTTCACGCCCGATCGGGTGTTGCGCGGCATCACTGCGGCCGCCGCCCTCGGGCTGCCGGTGAAGATCAACATGGTCGTGCAGCGCGGCGTGAACGATCACGAGATCCTCCCGATGGCCGAGGCGATGCGGGAAAACGGGCACGCGCTACGGTTCATCGAGTTCATGGACGTGGGTAACACGAACCACTGGTCGCAGAGCCAGGTCGTGCCCGCCCGCGAGATCGTCGAGCGGATCGACTCCCTGTGGCCGCTCGAGCCGGTCGGCCCCGCCTATCGCGGGGAGGTGGCGGCCCGTTACCGCTACCGTGACGGCCGCGGCGAGATCGGGTTGATTTCGTCGGTCACCGAGCCGTTTTGCCGCGACTGCCATCGCGCGCGCCTCTCCGCCGACGGCAAGCTCTACACCTGTCTTTTCACAGCGCTGGGTTGGGATGTGCTCGGTTGCCTGCGTGCAGGCGCAAGCGATTCCGAACTTGCGGCTTATGTTGGCCGAATCTGGGCGGGACGCATGGACCGCTACAGCGACGAGCGCGCCGAGTTGCTTGCCCGCGGCGAACCGCGCCCGAAGGTCGAGATGAGCTACATCGGCGGGTGAAGTGACGAAGCAACAGACTCAACGTGGGTCCGGTCTGTGACCGGACCGGGACCGGGACCAGTCACAGACCGGCCCTACCCTTGCTGACAAGATCCCCCGCCGGCCTCACCCCAACACCAGCTCCACCGCCCGCGCGAGCGCGGTTTCCGGCGGGCCTTCGGGAGCGACAGCCGACGCCCGGCGTTTTGCTTCCGGCCAGCCGTGCGGCATGGCGACGGAAGTGCCTGCCCATTCGAAGAGCGGGACATCGTTGTCGCCGTCGCCAAAGGCCACGACCGCCTCGGGCCCGACGCCCAAGTGGGCCGCGAGCGCAGCGACGCCAACGCCTTTCGACGCGCGGGCCGAGAGAAACTCAAAAACGTGCCGGTGCGTGCGCACCTTGTAGGCGTTGAGCGGCTCCAACTCCGCATGCGCCGACGACGTGCCGAGGTGCGCCTCATCGCCGAGCCAGAGAACCTTGTAGATGTTGCGCCGAAAAAGATCCGACAGGGGCTCGCGCATCGGTGCGTGACCGGAGAGTTGCGCATAAAAATCGACCCAGCGAGCATGTCCGTCAGCCGGCGCGAACACGCCATCTGCCGTGTAAACGATGTTTCCGTGGCCTAGCCGGTGCCCGATCTCAAACGCCTCCTGCGCCGTCGCCGGCTCCAGATAAACCGCGTGCACCGTCCGCCGGCGGGGCAGATCGGAAACTTCGGCCCCTTGCGAGGAGACCAGCCACTCCACACCCGCCACGCGTTCCGCATGCGGTCGCATGCTTTCGTGATGCCGGCCCGAGGCCAGCACGACCTCCATCCCGGCATCGCGCAGCCGCTCAAGCGCCTCCAGATTGGCCCGGCTGATGGTCAAGTCAGGTCCGAGGAGCGTCCCATCCAGATCGATTGCGGCCAGCCGGAATTTGCGTGATTGGCGCGGTTTCATATTGAGATCGGCAGAAATTACGCAAATAAACGCAAAAACAAGTGAATTCACGCGATCTCCATGCTGAGCCATGAACGTCAGGCAGTTATTCTTGAAAAACTGAGCACCGAGGGCCGGGTGCTTTCGGCGGAGTTGAGCCAGGCGCTGGCAGTGTCCGAGGATACCGTGCGACGCGACCTGCGGGCGCTCGCCGAGGCCGGGCTGCTGGTGAAGGTGCATGGCGGTGCGATCCCGCGCTCGACGACCAAGCTTCAGTTCGCCGAGCGCACCCAGGAAAGCCAGGCCGAGAAGCGCGCGATCGCGCGCGAAGCCGTGCGCCTGATTCAGCCGGGGATGGTGGTGTTTTTCGATGCGGGCACGACGGCGCTGGAGGCGGCGCGCAGCGTGGCGCCCGAAGTTGCGTTCACGGCCGTGACGCACAGTCCGCTGGCGGCGGCGGCACTCTGTGAGTTGCCCGGTGCGGAGGTCGTGTTGATCGGCGGACGGATGCTGAAGCGCGGACAGCTGGCGGTCGGACCGGAGACGGTGGCGGGCTACCGGCGCATGCGCGCGAATCTGTGTTTTCTCGGCATCTGCTGCGTGCACGCCGACAGCGGCATCACCGACCCCTCCTACGACGAAACGCTCGTGAAGCAGGCGATGATCGAAAGCGCTTCCGAAGTCGTGGTCGTTGCCGGCGGCGACAAGCTGGGCAAAGTGTCCAACTTCGTCGTCGCGCCCGCCGCGAGCGTCGACCGCCTGATTACCGACACCACCGCGCCCGAACCTGCCGTCGCCGCGCTACGCGCCGCCGGCATCGACGTAACGATCGTCGACGGCTAGGACGGAATTCACACCTTGCGGCAGCCCAAAGGAGTGGGGCGCGGAAAACACACCCCGCCCTGCGGGCATCGCTCTCAAGAGGCGATCACGAACCCTCGCCATCGTGGATTTGGGTCCCCTCTTAAGAGGGATGGCGCGAAGCGACCGGGGTGTGTTGTTTGGGCATAGGCGCGGTTGACGTTTCCGGGCTAGGGAGGGCTAAGCCATTACGATGCAGTCGGGGGGGCAGGCTCTTCTGTAGCAACCGACGTGA